>NZ_JACDFE010000030.1 GCF_013815995.1 Sporichthya sp. | reverse complement strand
AGCCTGCGCCGGGCGCGGCAACGCCGAGTCCCGCCGCCCCGGTCCCCGCACGGACGGCCGCCGGGCCCCGCAGCGCGTCCACCTCCCGTGCGCTCTCACTGGCGACCGACCCGTACCTGATCGACCACAGCCTGCTGCAGGGGCCCGAGAGTGCCGGGCCGGCCGCATCGTTCCCGATCGTCCCGATGACCGGCACCATCGCGCTGATCGTCGACGCGGCCGCCGCACTGGTGCCCGAGCGGGTGGTCATCGGCGTGCGCGGCGTCCGGGCACTGCGGCCGCTCGCGGTCGAACCGGAGGTCACCCTCTTCGTGGAGGTCACCGAGCAGGGGTCCCCGGACGGCGACGGCCTGACCTCGGTCACCGTCGTCGTCGATGGGCAGGTCGCCCAACCCGATGGACAGAGCGGCCCCCGGGAGACCTACGCCCGGGCCACGGTGCTGCTGGCCGACGCCTACCCGGCGCGGCCCGACCTGGCCGATCCGCCGTTGATTGCGGAGCGTCCCCCCAGGGTCGACGCGCGCTCGCTCTACGCCGACCGGTGGATGTTCCACGGCCCGGCGTTCCGGGGCGTCACCGAGCTGACCACGGTCGCCGACAACGGCGTCCGCGGCGTCGTCGCGGAGCTCGAAGCCCCGGGCTCCCTGCTGGACGCGGCCGGCCAACTGCTCGGTTACTGGGTCGCGAGGCAGCCGCACAACGGCCTCGCGATTCCGATCGTCATCGAGTCGGTGGACTTCTTCGGCCCGCACCCGGAGACCGGGGCGCAGTTCGCGACGACGGTCTGGGTGCGCTTCCTCACCGACGTCGAGGTCGTCGCCGATCTGACCCTTCGCGACGCCGACGGCCGCCTGTGGTGCTCGATCACCGGCTGGACCGACCGCCGGATGGAGGGCAACGAGCGCACCCTGGCCGCTTTCCGCCATCCCGCCCGCGTCCCGCTCACAGACCGTCAGGAGGGCGGCTGGCACCTACTGGTCGAACCCTGGAGCGATCCGGCCGCACGTGACATCGCCGCGCGGCAGTACCTGTCCCCCACCGAATACGAGCAGCTCTCCGGCCGCACGCCCCGTGCCGCCCGGCACTGGCTGCTCGGACGGATCGCGGCCAAGGACGCCGTCCGGGACCTGCTGTGGGCGGCCGGGGCCGGCCGGATCTATCCGGCCGAGATCGAGGTCGGCAACGAGGCCAGCGGAGCGCCGCATGTCAGCGGACCGGGCACCGAGGGTCTGAGCGTGTCGCTCGCCCACTCCGGGCCGTTCGCCGCGGCCATCGTCGGGCGCGGCGGCAGCGTCGGCATCGACCTCGAACTCGTCTCCGACGCTCCGGCCGAAGCAGCGCTGCTCACCCCCGCCGAGCGCGATCTGCTGGACACGATCGCGCCCGGGACGTCCGACGCCGCCGAGCGCGCCGTCTGGGTCACCCGGTTCTGGACGGCCAAGGAGGCGGTCGCCAAGGCCGCCGGGACGGGCCTGGGCGGGCGGCCGGCCCGGTTCGTGGTGACTCGGGTGGAAAACGACCGGTTGCTGGTCGTGGTCGACGGCGGCGGGCGGTGGGTGACGACCTCTTCGGGTGAACTTCCGGTCCCCTTCGCGGTCGGCTGGACCCAGGAATCCGACATGTTGGGGCCAGACCTGGGATCATGAAACCTGCAGTCCACCCGGCGCCGCCCGCAACCGCGCCGGATTTCAGCCCGCGAGGAGTTTCCGTGACGACCGATGCCCGCATCTCCGCCGACGCCGAGGTCCTCGACGTCGTGCGTCGCCTCATCACCGAGGTCGTCGGTGAGGAGTACCTGCTCGATCTCGAGATCGGCCGGGAGACGTCCTTCGAGGACGACCTGGAGATGGAGAGCATCGAGTTCGTGAAGTTCGGCTCCAGGCTCACCGCGCACTACGGCGGCGGCGTGGACTTCGCCGCGTTCCTGGCCGACAAGGACCTCGACGAGATCATCGAGATGCGGGTCGGCACCGTCGTCGACTACGTCATCGCCGCGACCAGCTAGCGAGCTGACCGACCAGAGATGTCCGACGTCGTCGCCAACGGGGTGCAGTTCCACGTCCAGCACCTCAACCCGCCTGCGAAATCCGAGGGCGCCGCCGCCGAGCGCACCGCGCCACCGGTGGTGTTCCTGCACGGCCTCGGCATGGACAACATGGCGAGCTTCTACTACACGGTGGCGGGCGCGGTCGCCAAGACCGGCGCCGAGTGCGTCCTCTACGACATGCGCGGACACGGCAGCTCGGAGCGGCCGCGCACCGGTTACACGATGGAGGACTCGGTCGCGGACCTGACCGGGATCCTCGACGCCCTGGAGATCGAGGGCCCGGTGCACCTGATCGGCAACAGCTACGGGGGCACCATCGCGCTGGACTTCGCCGCGGTGAGCCACGGGCGGGCCGCGAGCCTCGTGCTCATCGAGGCGCACTTCAACGTCGACGGCTGGTCCGAGCAGATCGCCGCCGAACGGGAGCGCGTCGCCGGCGTCGTCGCCGAGATGGGGGAGGAGAACCTGCAGGCCTGGATCCGCCGCTTCGGCCGCAAGGTCGTCAAGATGATGGACGCCCTCACCGACCTGGCGAACCACACCAGCTTCTACCCCGACCTCACCCGGAACCGCCCGATCCCGACCGAGGCGCTGCGGGCGCTGACGTGTCCGATCCGCGCCGTCTACGGCGAGCGGTCCGACGTCCCCGACTACGAGCGTCAACTCAAGGACCTGTTGCCGCACGCGAGCCTGACCGTGGTCGAGGGCGTCGGGCACTCCGTGCTGATGGATGCCACCCCGCAGGTCCGCGAGATCGTCCTGGAGTGGCTGGCCTCCAGCGAGGTGTCGCGCAGCGGGGTCCGCGCAGCGCAGTCGTCCGAGCCCGACCGCGGGTAGTCGGCGTGGCCCGTTTCCTGATCGTCGTCCCGCCGCTGACCGGGCACATTCTGCCCACGGTCGCGGTGGGTGCCGAGCTGTCCGCCCGCGGGCACGAGGTGGCGTGGGCCGGCAACTCCACCTACCTCGGCGGGGTTCTTCCGCCCGACTGCCGGGTGTTCGCCGTCGACGACGAGTTCCCCGGCGAGCCGCTCGCCTCGCGGCTGGAGCGCTGGCGCGGGTTGCGGTCGGCCACCGCGTTCCGCTTCTTCTGGGAGGACTTCCTCATCCCCCTGGCGCACTCGATGGTGCCCGGGATCCGGGCGGCGGTGGACGCGTTCGACCCGGAGGTGATGCTCGTCGACCAACAGGCGCTGGCCGGTGCCCTGATCGCGCGCGAGCGCGGGATCGCCTGGGCGACCTCAGCGACGACGACCGCCGAACTCGGGGACCAGTACGAGACCATGCCCAAGCTCACCGACTGGTTGCACGAGCAGACGGCGCAGTTGCAGCGCACCTACGGTGTCGGCGAGCCGGTGGATCTGCGCTTCTCCGACGCCCTCGTCCTGGCGTTCTCCAGCGAGGCCCTGCTGGCCCCCCCGGAGCCGCTCGGCGAGCACATCGCGTTCGTCGGGCCGGCGCTCGGGCCGCGCAAGCCGGGACCGGCTTTCGACTGGGCCTGGCTGGACCCGCAGCGCGCCCACGTCCTGGTCTCGCTCGGCACCGTCAACCAGGACTCCGGCGACCGGTTCTTCGCGGTGGCCCTGGAGGCGCTCGGCTCCCTCGCGGACACCGTGCAGGGGATCGTCGTCGGCCCGGTGGACCGTCTGGACCCGCCGGCCAACGTGCTCGTCGTCGACCGGGTACCGCAACTGGAGCTGCTCCCCCAGCTCGACGCCGTGCTCTGCCACGGCGGGCACAACACCACCTGCGAGGCGCTCGCGCATCGCGTCCCGCTGGTGGTGGCACCGATCCGGGACGACCAGCCCGCCGTCGCCTCGCAGGTGACCGCGGCCGGCGCGGGCATCCGGGTCAAGTTCGGGCGGGTGAACGCCGCGGAGTTGCGCGAGGCGATCGTCGCCGTGCTCACCGACCCCACGTACCGTGACGCCGCAGCGGTGATCGCGGCCTCGTTCGAAGCGGCAGGCGGCGCCAAGGCCGCGGCCGACCGACTGGAGAAGCTCACATGACGCAGACCTCTGAGCCGGCGATCTCGGACCGGGAGTTCTACACCGCGCAGCTGGCCGGCGGCATCGACCGCTTCTTCGGCGAGCGGCGGCCCGACTGCCCCTGGTGCGGGTCGCGCCGGCTGAAGGTCGAGGTCCGCTCCCGTGAGCTGTTCCAGCGCAAGCCGGGCAAGTTCACCCTCGAGCGGTGCCTCACCTGCGGGCACGTGTTCCAGAATCCCCGGCTGACCGGGGAGGGCCTGAACTTCTACTACCGCGACTTCTACGACGGCCGCGGCGCGGCCCAGGCGGACGAGATGTCCTCCTACGGCTCGCCCGCCAACATCGCCCGGGCCGAGCTGGTCAAGCGGCACGCCGGCCCGGACGGGCCCCGCTCCTGGCTCGACATCGGTACGGGCTGGGGCTACTTCGCCAAGCACGCCGCGGACGTGCTGCCCGACACCGTCTTCGACGGGCTGGACCAGGGCAGCGGCGTCGACCGCGCCCTCGAGCGGGGTTGGCTGGCACACGCCTATCGGGAGAACTCCTTCCCCGAGCTCGCGGAGGAGTTGCGCGGCCGCTACGACGTCATCTCGATGCACCACTACCTGGAGCACACCACCGACCCGCGCGCGGAGCTCGCCGCCGCCGCGAAGGCCCTGGAGCCGGGGGCGTTGCTGGAGATCGAGATGCCGGACATCGAGTGCGCGCTGCGGCACGTGTTCCGGTCCTGGTGGATCCCGTACTTCCAGCCGCAGCACCTGAACTTCCCGACGGTGGGCAACCTGCTGGCGGCGCTGGTCGAGCACGGCTTCCGTCCGCTCGAGGTGCAGCAGGCCGAGGCGCACCAGCCCGCCGAGCTCCTCATGGTCGCCGTCTTCCTGATGACGACCCTCGCCCCCGACCCCAGTCACCCCTGGCTTCCGGCCGAGTCGCCGCAATGGCGGCGCAAGGTCAACGAGCTGGGCTGGGCGAAGGTGTTCCCCAAGCTCATCAACCCGGCCATCAAAGCCGACGCGCTGATCTGCCGGGGCGTCCACAAGCTCCTGGACCACGGCAACGCCTACCGGATCGTCGCGGTCCGGGAAGAAGGGAAGAAGTAATGCCCCCGGTGAGCGAAGCGGAGCGCGAGCAGTACCAGCGGGAGATCGCACTGGGCTGGAGCAGGTTCTTCGAACCTAAGGTGACGACCTGCCCGTGGTGCGGGTTCGGCGACCTGACGCGGCGGCTGCGGACCACGGACATCCTGCAGGGCAAGCCGGGGATCTTCTACCTGGACCGGTGCAAGACCTGCGACCACATCTTCCAGAACCCACGGCTCAATCTCGACGGCCTGGAGTTCTACTACCGCGACTTCTACGACGGCTTCGGCCGTGAGTTCATCGACTCGGTGTTCTCCTCGCAGGGCTGGCTCTACGAGGGGCGCGCCAAGGTCGTCGACGGCTTCTTCGGGCCCGAGGGCCCGAAGAACTGGCTGGACATCGGCACCGGGTACGGGCACTTCGCCGACTACGCCCGGCAGTTCCTGCCGAACACCACCTTCGACGGCCTCGACATGGGCAGCAGCCTGCTCGAGGGCAAGGCCCGCGGGTGGCTGGACACCATCTATCCCGGGCAGGTCGACGATCACGTCGAGGCGATCCGGAACAAGTACGACGTGATCTCGATGCACCACTACCTCGAACACGTCCGGGACCCCCGCCACGATCTCGACATCGTCGCCGACGTCCTGCGGGACGGGGCGTTTCTCTCCATCGAGGTTCCGGACGCGGCGTCCTGGCTGAGCAGGATCTGCGGCCGTTGGTGGGCGCCGTGGTACCAGCCGCAGCACCAGCACCTGCTCCCGCTGCCCAACCTGCTGGCCGCGTTGAAGGAGCGGGGACTCACCCCCGTGCGGGTGCAGCACGGCGAGGCGCACATCTCCGGGGAGTTGACCTGCGCGTACATCTTCTTCCTCGCCAACCTTGCACCGCATCCGGACTCGCCCTGGCTCCCGGAACGCACGCCGGCCCAGCGCAAGTTCCACGAGCGGCTCTGGAAGATCGCGCCGAAGGCGTTCCCGGCGCTGTACCGGGCCGACTTCCAGTACCTCGGTCCCTTGGTCGCAAAGCTCGGCGGCTCGAACGCGTACCGGGTCCTGGCCCAGCGCGACGTCCGGAGCGACTGAGCCCGATGTGCGACACCTGCGCGCCCGCCGTCCCGCCGCCGACCACCCCCGACTACGACGCGATGTTCGACGCCGCCCGGCCGTACTACCAGGCCGAGATCGCGCGCGGTATCGAGCGGTTCTGGTATCCGCCGCGCGAGGACTGCCCGTGGTGCGCCTCGCGCGATCTGAAGGTCATGTTCGCCGCGCGGGACACCACCCAGGGCAAGCCGGGCCGGTTCGTGCTCAACCGGTGCCGCACCTGCGGGCACGTGTTCCAGAACCCCTGCCTGAACCCCGCAGGCCTGAACTTCTACTACAAGGACTTCTACGACGGCATCGGCCGGACGACGATGGAAGCGGTCTTCGACCCGCGCGCCGACATCTACCACTCGCGGGCGAAGATGCTGGCGCCCTTCTTCGGCCCCGGGGAGAGTCCGAAGAACTGGCTCGACATCGGCGCCGGCTACGGGCACTTCTGCCGGGACGCCGCCGCGATCTTCCCCGGCACCACCTTCGACGGTCTCGACCAGGGCCAGGGCGTGCTCGACGCGGTCGAGAAGGGCTGGATCAACCAGGCCCACCACTCGTGGTTCCCCGACCTGGAAGCGGAACTGACGGGGCGTTACGACGTCATCAGCATGTTCCACTACCTCGAGCACGTGCTCGACATCCGGACCGAGCTCGACCTCACGCACCGGGTGATGCCGGACGGGGGGTACCTGCTGATCGAGGTCCCCAACCCGGAGTCGATCCTGCGCGTGCTCGGGCGGTGGTGGATCCAGTGGTTCCAGCCGCAGCACCTGCACATGCCGCCCCTGGGCAACATGCTGGCGGCCCTGACCGAGCGCAACCTGCGCCCGGTGGCCGTCCAGGTGGCCGAGGCGCACATCCCCGTCGACATGATCTGCGCCGCCGGCGCACCGTTCATGGCCTACGCGCCGCACCCCGGCGCGCCCTGGCTGACCGAGAAGCGCACCAAGTGGCGGGAGAAGCGCCACGAGTTGGTCTGGACCAAGCTCTCGCCGCCGTTCCTCAAGGCCGGCTTCAAGGCCGACGCGTGGCTGGACCCGATCATCCGCAAGACCGGCCAGGCCAACCTCTACCGGGTGCTCGCCCGCAAGGAGGGCCCCAACCAGCTCGCCGGCGTCACTGCACGGCGCGGCCCTTCCAGCTGAGCTGCCCCCGCGCCGCCCGCCGCACCGAGTACACGTACATGAACGCCGAGACTGCGGCGGAGACCGGGCTCGCCAGCACCCAGGGAAAGATTCGGTCGCGCGAGGCGCGACCGGAGACGACGCGGCCTGTCACCGCCGCCGCGTAGCCGATCAGCCCGATCTTCGACCCCCGCAGCGCCGCGAGCGGCGGGGCGAGCTCCGAGGCCGCCAGCTGGAGACAGGTCAGGACCAGGTGCCGCCGCGTCGGGAAGAGGATCCAGATCCAGCGGGCGTACCCGTCCCGCAGGTCGGCGAACCCGTCGTACATCCGGCACGACGCGAGTCCCGACCCCTCGACCGCCACTCCACGCGAGCCGGTGGCCTTCAGTACCGAGGCGAGCCAGAGGTCGTCGATGATGGCGTCCGGGATCACCGCATGCCCGCCGGCCCGCTGGTAGGCCGCGGTGTCGACGACGATGAACTGACCGTTCGCCAGCAGCGACCCGTGCTCGAGCGAGTCCTCCGCGTGCCGCATGTCCACCATGCTCAGCCGGGTCCAGGCCGTCAGCGGCTGCAGCAGGTACTCCGCGAGGCTGCCGGTGACCTGCCGGGGGTACGGGGAGATCCAGTCCAGGTGCCGGCTGCGCATCAGCGCGATCGCGGCGGCCATCGCGTGCGGTTCGAAGGTCACGTCGGCGTCCACGAAGACCAGCACCGATCCGGACGCAGCTTCGGAGAGCTGGGCGCAGGCGTGCGGCTTGCCCCGCCACCCCTCCGGTAGCGGGCGGCCGGTGAGCACGTGCAACCGTGGGTCGCCGCCGGCCGCGGCGAGGACCGCCTCCGACGTCCCGTCGGTGGAGTTGTCGTCGAGGACCAGGATCTCCAGGTCGTCCACTCCACGCTGGGCGACCAGGGACCTGACGCCGGGGCTGATCCGGTGGGCCTCGTCGCGGGCCGGCATCAGGACCGAAACCCGCTCGGTCACCGGCGGCGGGTCGTCCGGGGGGATGAGCGTGCGGCGGGCATTCCGCCAGACCCGCTGCGCCTGGTAGATCGAGCGCGCGGTGCCGCCGACGAGGATCGCCTTGCCGAGCAGCCGGCCTACCCGCACCGTTCTCCCCCTCGTCCGGAACCGCACCGGCAGGCTACCGCCGTCCACGCGGCGCAAACGGGAGCTTGCCGGTAAGCGGTTCCTCCCCTGGGCGGAGATCGACCGAACAGTCTGTGCACGTCGGGCCGAAGATCCGACGCTCAGACCTCCTGGGCATGTCACTATGAGTCACATGAGCGAGAACCGGACCCGGGCCGCACGGGTCGTACCCGTCGCGCTGGCGGTCCTGGTCGCGGGCGTCGCCCTGTTCCTCGCCTGGACGTTCCTGAAGGTCGTGCTCTTCGTGGTGGGCGCGACCGCGATCGTGATCCTGGGTGGCCTTTGCGCGTCCATCGCGGTGGTCGTCCTCGCGGTGCTGCGACGCCGCCCCATCAGCATCGACTAGCGCCCGACTCAGGCGATCGCGCGGCCCTTCCAGGTCACCTTGTCCTTCTTGCGGCGCCACACCGAGTCGACGTAGAGGCCGACGGACAGGGCCGAGGACGCGGGGTGGAACAGCGCGTCGGGAACGAGCCGGTCGCGGCCCGAACGGCCGGAGATGATGCGGCCGGCGACGCCCGCGGCGTAGCCGAGCATCCCGAGCTTGGAGCCGCGCAGTGCGGCGAGCAACGGGAGCACGTCGGAGGCGATCACCTTGGCGCAGGTGGTGACCAGCACCTTGGGGTCGGGGAAGAGCACCCACAGCCAGCGGGTGTAGCCGTCGCGCAGTTCGGCGAAGCCTTCGTACATCCGGCAGGAGGCGATGCCGGACCCGTTGACCGCGACGCCGCGCGAGCCGGTGAACTTCAAGGTCCCCGCGAGCCAGACGTCATCGATCATCGCGTCCTTGATGGCAGCGTGGCCGCCCGCGCGCCGGTAGGCCTCGGCGTCCACCACGATGAACTGACCGTTGGCCAGCATCGCGCCGGGCTCGTGGGAGTCCTCCGCGGACCGCATGTCCACCACGCTCAGTCGGACCCAGGCGTTGACCGGCTGCATCAGCCGCTCGCCGAAGCTGCCGACGATCTGGCGGGGGAACGGCGAGAGGTAGTCCAGGTGCTTGGCCCGCAGCAGGGAGACGGCGGCCGCCATCGCGTGCGGCTCGAACTCGACGTCGGCGTCGACGAACACCAGCACCGATCCGGTGGCCGCCTCACCCAATTGGGCGCAGGCGTGCGGCTTGCCGCGCCACCCCTCCGGCAGCGGCTTGCCGGACAGGATCGTCACCCGCGGGTCACCGCCGGCCGCCTCCCGGATCGCGTCCGAGGTTGCGTCGGTGGAGTTGTCGTCCATCACCAGGATCTCGAGGTCCGCACAACCCTGCTGCGCGACCAGCGAACGGACCGGCAGACCGATTCGGTGCGCCTCGTTGCGGGCGGGCATCAGGACCGAGACACGTTCGGTCACCGTGGGCGGATGCTCGGCCGGCACGTGCTCGAGGCGGGCATTGCGGGCAATCCGGACCGCGATCCGCGTCGCCCGGAAGGTGCCGGCTGCGAGGACCGCGACTGCCGCCACCTTGGCGCCGCGCATGGCCCCTCCGCCCCGAACTCCGCCCCAGATCGCGCTCGCCCGTCCGGGCAACCGCAGGCTACCGAAGATCGACTCGCCCTATCCTGATTCCATGACTGCCGAGGCGGGGGCGCCGGAGATGACGCCCGAACTGGCCGAGCAGATCGCCGCCGTCCGGGCCCGCTACGCCGACGACGTGGCGCGCGGCCTGGACCGGTTCTTCGAGGCGCCGCGGACCACCTGTCCGTGGTGCGGGTCGCCGCGCCTCAAGCCCGTGATGAGCTCGCCGGACATGGTGCAGCACAAGCCCGGACGGTTCGCCGTGATGGGGTGCCGTTCCTGCGGCCACTGCTTCCAGAACCCCCGGCTCAGCCTGGAGGGTCTGGAGTACTACTACCGGGACTTCTATGACGGCGTCGGCGCCGAGCAGGTCGAGAACGGCTTCGAACTCGGCCGCGACGGCAACCTGGCCCGGGCGCGACACCTGCAGGAGTTCTTCCCCGGCGAGCCACCGCGGCGCTGGGTCGACGTCGGCACCGGGTACGGCCACTTCTGCCGCGACGCCCGCGAGATCTGGCCGGAGACCCGCTTCGAGGGCCTCGACATGGGAGTCAGTGTCGAGACCGGCAAGGAGCGCGGCTGGCTGGACGAGGCGCACCGCGGTTTCCTGCCCGATCTGGCGCCGGGCCTGGCCGGCCAGTTCGACGTGGTGAGCATGCATCACTACCTGGAGCACACCCTCGATCCGCGGGTCGAACTGGACAGTGCCGCGATGCTGCTGCGCGAGGGCGGCATCCTGATGATCGAGGTGCCGAACCCGGAGAGCTTCTTCGGCCGACTCGTCGGCCGCTGGTGGTTCCCGTGGCTACAGCCGCAGCACCTGAACTTCGTCCCGCGCGCGAACCTGATGCAGGCGATGATGCACCGCGGCCTGCGCCCGATCCTGGAGGTGCGCGGCGCCTCGCACATCCCGGTCGACCTGACGTTCCTCAGCGTCCTGCCGCTGCTGGTGTACGGGCCCTACCCGGGCATGCCGTGGTCCCCCGACCCCGAGGATCCGGTGGCCAAGAAGCGTTTCGACCGGATGGTCAGGTTCGGCCCGAAGGTCCACAAGGCGGTGCTGCCGCTGGAGAAGGCGCGCACGAAGCTCGCCCACGCCACCGACCGCGGCAACACCTACCGGGTGCTCGCCCGCAAGGACTGACCCGTTGCGTCGCGTGCTTGGATGGCGCATGGCCAAACACCCTACGATCGCGCCCCTGCCGACGGACCCGCCCGCGCTCGACGGGGTCGAACATCGGTGGGTCACCACCCCGGGTGGCATCCGGATCCACGTCGCGCTCGCCGGCCCGGAGGACGGCGCACCGGTGATGCTGGTGCACGGGTTCCCGCAACACTGGTGGGAGTGGCGCCACCAGATCGGCCCGCTGGCCGCGGACGGCTACCGGGTGATCGCGCCGGACATGCGCGGCGCCGGATGGAGCGACGCCCCGCGCGGGCCGTACCGCAAGGCCGACATGGGCGACGACCTCGCCGTCGTGCTGGACGTGCTCGGCGTCGGGCCGGTCAAACTGGCCGCGCACGATTGGGGCGGTCCGGTCGCGTTCTGCCTGCTGCTGAATCACCCGGACAAGGTCAGCGGCTTCCTCGGCTTCAACACCATCGCACCGGTCGCCAAGTTCGACCTCGGGTTGATCAAGCACGCCTGGCGGTTCTGGTACCAGTTCCCGATGCTCACCCCCGGGGCCGGCCCCAAGCTGCTCGCGCAGAGCGACGGCCGCTACCTGCGCATGCTGTGCGCCTGGGTGGCCGGGGAGTTCCGCTGGACCGAGGAGGACACCCAGATCTTTCTCGGCCAGATGCAGGATCCGGCCCGCGCCTACGCCGGATCCCAGTGGTACCGCACCTTCCAGGTCCGCGAGTTCGCGGCCTGGGCCCGCGGCAGGTACGCCGACAACCGGGTGGCCGTCCCGGTCCGTTGGGTGACCGGCCTCGATGACCCGGTGATCACCCCGACCCTGCATCGCTGGTATGGCGACGTCATGCCGGACTGCGAGTTCGAGACCGTGCCCGGCGTCGGGCACTGGATCGTGGAACAGGCGCCCGAGCTGGCGCTGGACCGGCTCCGTGCCTTTCTCAAGTTGTAGAGCATGGAGCTGTAGGGCTCCGCTCCTGGCGCAGCGACGCGCGGTAGACCCACCAGATCAGGAGCGGCTGCAACGGAAGCCGGGCCCACAGCAGGGGTTCGGGGATCGACTGCTCGTCGGCGTGGACCAGCATGTCGATGTTCGCCGGGAAGATGACGATCAGCAGCAGGATCAAGCCGATGCCGGCCTGGCGCCGAACCTGAGGCAGGAGCAGGCCGAGGCCGCCCGCGAATTCGGCGACGCCGCTGATCAGCACCAGTGCGAGATGGGCCGGCAGGTAGTCCGGAGTGATGTTCTCGAAGCTCTGCGCATTGATGAAGTGCAGGATGCCGGTGGTCATGAAGAAGACGCCGAGCAGCCGCTGCGGCCAGGTCGAGCTCCGCAGGTCGGCGATCATCTGACGGAGCGCCAGGTGGACGGCGTCCAGGTCTGCGGGTCCGCCGCCACCTGCTCGCCCGAGGCCATGTTCTTGACCTCGTGCGACTTGCCGTTCTCGAAGGGCGGGAACCAGAGGTAGGGGATCTGTTTGCGGGAGCCGTAGGTCAGCTGCTTCTTCAGCTTGTCCGCCGCGTGGTAGGTCTCGACCTTGAAGCCGCGCGACCGCAGGGTCGCCGCGGTCGCCAGCGCCTCGGGCCGCCGGTCGTCGGAGGGGACGATGACGAGTACCTGTGCGGGCGAGAGCGGTCCGCCGGTGATGGTGCCGTCGGCCACCAGCTTGGCGAAGATCCGGGTCAGCCCGATCGACATGCCGATGCCCGGCAGGTGCCGGCGGATGAAAGAGCCGGCGAGGTCGTCGTAGCGACCGCCGGAGCAGATGCTGCCGAAGCCGGGGGCGTCGTTCAACGTGCCTTCGTAGACCGTGCCGGTGTAGTAGTCCAGCCCACGGGCGATCGACAGGTCAGCCACCACGGAACCGGCCGGCAGGTCGGCGAGCTCGCGCATGACGAAGCCGAGTTCAGACAACCCCTCGTCCAGCAACGCGCCACCCGAGCCCAACCGGGCGATCTCGTCGACGACCTCAGCGCCGCCGGAGACCTGAGCCAGGTCGAGACAGGCTTTGATCTGAGTGTCCGTCAGTCCCAGTTCGGTGCCGAGCAACTGACCGACGGCGTTCGGACCGATCTTGGCGAGCTTGTCGGCGATCCGGATCACGCCGATCGGATCGGTGATGCCGATGCCCTCGTAGAAGCCCTGGAGCACCTTGCGGTTGTTGATGCCGAGGGTGAAGCCGCCGATCTCCAGGTCGGTGAGGACCTCGTGGATGATCCGCGGCAGCTCGGCGTCGAAGGACAGCGGGAGGGAGTCGAGGTTGATCACGTCGATGTCGCACTGGGTGAACTCGCGGAACCGGCCCTCCTGCGGGCGCTCCCCGCGCCAGACCCGCTGGATCTGGTAGCGCTTGAACGGAAACACCAGCTCGTTGAAGTGCTGGGCGACGTAGCGCGCCAGCGGCACCGTGAGGTCGAAGTGCAGCCCCAGGCGGGCGTCGCTCCCGGCGGCCGGGTCGGCCTGCAACCGATTCAGCGTGTAGACCTCCTGCGAGGTCTCGCCCTTGGACATCAGGACCTCGAGTGCCTCCACCGAGGGCGTCTCGACCGAGCAGAACCCGTAGCGCTCGTAGGTGGCCCGGATCCGGTCCAGCCACTGCTGCTCGACCAGGCGCACCTGGGGCAGCCACTCAGGGAAGCCGCTGATCGCGACGGGCTTGACGATGCGGTCCTCGGCCATGAGGAGCCATCCTTCCAGAGCGCCCGGCGCCGCTGCGAAGGGTGAGAGCGGTGGCTACAGCGCCCGGTACATCACGTGCAGCCCGACGGGGCCGAGCCGGGCGTGGTCGTAGGCCTCGGGGACCGTCGCAAGGATCTCGAACCCGAGCGAGCGCCAGAGCGCCCGAACACGCTCCAGATCGCCGGCCAGTCAGCGGAAACCGCCGTGCGGATCGGGGCGGTCATCCCGGCATCACCTCTTCAGGCACCCGGGCCGTGGTGAAGCGGGCCCGCGAGCGGTGGATCAGCGAGCCGTCGGCCTCCCGGTGCGGCTCCCACATCGCGTAGACGTCGGCCCAGGCGGCCGGCAGGTGTTCGGGGAGGACCTGGTCGATCATGATCCGCCCACCGTGCGAGCCGACCCAGGCCCAGTAGCCGTCCGGGCCGGGGAAGACGATGTCGTGCTGCAACTCGGTGATCTCGACGCCCGTGAAGCCGGCGTCGGTGAGCATCGCGGTCATCGACTCGTGCGTGTCGAACGGCTTGTCCGAGTTCGGCTCCCAGGGCGGGCCGATCCGGTGCTTGTAGAGAATCCCCATCGTCTCGTCGAATTTCGGGTCCGACGGGCCGAACGAGCTCATCGCGAACCGGCCGCCGGGGCGCAGCAGCGCGGCCACGCGCGACATCGTCTTGCGCGGCTCCGGAACGAAGAACATGACCATGCCGGCGGTGATCACGTCCAAGCTGCCGGCCGCGAACGCAGGGTCGGAGGCGTCGCCCATCTCGACCCGGACCTGAGTCAGACCGAGCCGGGACGCCTCGGCGGAGCAGAGCTCGACCATCCGTGAGGACAGATCGGTGCCGGTCACCGACCCGGTCGGGCCGACCGCCGCTGCGGCGGGGAACAGGCAGTGGCCCCGGCCGCAGCCCAGATCCAGTACGCGCTCGCTGGGCTGGGGGGCGATCCGGCGGACCAGCTCGGCCCCGAGCGGGGCGAAGAACTCCACCCCGACCTGCTCGTAGCTGTCCGCGGAGTTGTCGAAAGCGGCGGCGATGATCGCCTTCGTCTCGGCGTGAGCGGCGTCCTGCTCGGCCGCTGATTGCGTTGCGTGACCAACGGCGTCCTGCGCCACTGCACCCCTCCTGGGCACCGAACCGATCCGGTCTCCCGGAGGCTATCGCTCGTCGCAACCTGAAGTGGCTCGACTGCACTCCGTGGGATTTAGGGGTCAAGATCCGGTATTAGTTACTTCCGGTCATGATCGAATTACCGACGGCGATACTTTTTGAGCGCTTTTGTCCGTTTTGCCCCAGATGATGTCTGGCGGTAACCAGTTGTGTATTCAAAGTGACGCCGAAGCGGGGAGGCGTGGTCGCCCACCGGATCAGCTCCGCACTGCGCGCGGACCGGATCCTGGTGCTGGACGGCACCACCGCGCAGCTCGGCACCCACGCCGAACTGCTGACGTCCTCACCGCTCTACCGCGACCTCGTCGGCCACTGGCAGGGCGTACCCGCGTAGCGCTCGCTCCGGATGACATCCGTTGTGAACGCTGCGGATGACATCCGTTGTAAACGCTGCGGATGACATCCGTTGTGAAGGTGGGTTACAGCCAACCCGAGTCGCGGACGATGCGGATCGCGTCGATGCGGTTGCGGGCACCGAGCTTGCCGATGATCTTCGACAGGTAGTTGCGCACAGTGCCGTCGGAGAGGCAGAGCCGGGAGGCGATCTCCCGGACCGACTCACCCTGGGCGGCGCGGCGCAGCACCTCCAGCTCGCGCTGGGTCAGGTTGTGCGTGTCGCTCTCGAGCGCGGCGATGGCCAGCTTCGGGTCGACCACGCGCTCGCCGCCGGCGACCCGGCGGATGCTCTCGGACAGCCACGAGGCCGGCGCGTCCTTGTCCACCAGGCCCTGGGCGTGCGCTTCCAGGGCGCGGCGCAGGGTGCCCGGGGTGACGCTGCTGGTCAGCACGAGCACCTTGCACTGTGGTGCGGCCTCGTGCAGGCGGCGGGACAACGCGAAGCCGTCCCGGCCGGACATGTCCACGTCGATGATCGCGACGTCCGCGCGGGTGCGGGTGACTGCCGCGACGGCGTCGCCGTCGGAGCGCACCGCAGCCACGACCTGGATATCGCGTTCGTAGGAGAGCAGCGCGACCAGCGCGCCGCCGTACAGCGCCAGGCTCTCCGCGAGCACGACGCGGATCACGCCCTGGCGGCGCAGCTCCTCGGCCCGGGCGGCGTTGGCCTCGTCGGCCCAGACCGACGGCGGCATCCCCTGCTGGACCACGGCGTAGCCGGTGGCGACCTGCGCCCGGGCAGTCGATGTTGCCTGCATCGGCGCGCGCGTCTGCATCGCGTCCGCAGCCCGCTGCGACACCGTGCGGTAGTTCATTCCATCCACGCTCTGAGTCCCCCCGTGGCCCACGGAAACAGCGAGCAAGCGACACCCGGCTCGGGCGTTGATGATCACGGTACTGAGGCAGGTGTTACTGCAGTTCTGCTTTGCAATTTCGGGTCGGTTCTTTGTGGGGGCGTCACCCAGATGGCCGAATGTGATCGGATCCGGATAAGCGGAAAATCCCTGACATATCCAGGCAATACCGCCCGAACTGCCGCCACCCCCTGCGGCCTGACACAGCGTCAGACGTTAGTGGGTCGACGGCTTGGTCAAGCCCTCGATGCGGCCGTCCGAGGAGGCGTCGACGCCGACGCGACGGGCAACCTGACGGTGAAGACCGTATTGCCCGGAATGCTCGTCACCGAGACGGTGCCTTGGTGCGCTGCAACCACTGCGGTCACGATCGCCAGACCGAGGCCGGTGCTGCCGGCCGCGCGTGAACGGGAGGAGTCCCCGCGGGCGAAGCGCTCGAAGACCTCCGGCAGCAGGTCCGGTGAGATGCCCGGCCCGTTGTCGGCGACGGTCACCACGGCGGTCTCGTAGGGCGCGACACCTTCGGTGCGCAGGCCCACGGTGACCACGGTCTGTGGCGGGGCGTGCGTGCGGGCGTTGGCGAGCAGATTGGTGACCACCTGCGTGAGACGCGCGTTCTCCCCGATCACGCTCACGGGTTCGTCGGAGACCTCCAGGCGCCAGACGTGGGACGGCCCGGCGACATGGGCGTCGCCCACCGCGCCGATCAGCAACTGGGTGAGGTCGACCGATTCCCGGACCAACTGGCGCCCCGAGTCCAGGCTGGCCAGCAGCAGTAGGTCCTCGACCAGGCCGGTCATGCGGATCGCCTGCGACTCCACCCGTCCCAGCGCGTGCGCGACGTCCTCGGGAACCGGCTCCTGGCTGCGCCGGCTGAGCTCGGCGTAGCCGCGGATCGCGGCCAGTGGGGTGCGCAGTTCGTGGCTGGCGTCGGCGACGAAGCGGCGGACCCGCGTCTCACTCGCCTGCCGCGCGGTGAGGGCGGCGCCGACATGGCCGAGCATGTTGTTGATGGCCGCGCCGACCTGGCCGACCTCGGTGCGCGGATCGGTGTCGGACTCCGGCACCCGGACCCCCAGGGCCACCTCGCCGCGATCCAGCGGCATGGTGGCCACTTGCGTCGCGGTGGCGGCCACCCGGCGCAGCGGCCGCAGCGCGAGCCGGACGATGGCGGCCCCCGCCCCTGCGGCCAACAGCAGACCGGCCATGGTGACGGCCGCGATGATCGCGGCGAGGCGGAACACGGTGTCGCTGATGTCGTCCATCGGCAGCCCGGTGACCGCGATCGTGCCGTCCTGAAGCGCGACGGCCTGCAGGCGGTAATGGCCGAGGTCGCCGCCGAGGTCGCGGGTGTGCGCCTTCCTGTCCGGCTTCACCGTGAGGAGGACGGCGGGATTGCCCGGGACCTGGCCCTGGTCACCGCTGGTCGTCAGGACGAGCGGCGCCCCGACGAACTGTCCGTTGCGGAGCCGCGCGATCACCGTTCCTTCGCTCTGCCCCGGACCCAGCGGGCCGGTCTGCTCGTTGATCGGAGCCT
Organism: Sporichthya sp.; assembly: GCF_013815995.1. Taxonomy (GTDB): domain Bacteria; phylum Actinomycetota; class Actinomycetes; order Sporichthyales; family Sporichthyaceae; genus Sporichthya. The sequence continues at coordinate 9,981 of NZ_JACDFE010000030.1, read as the reverse complement.
CGATGAAGCGCGAGGTGCGCGACGCGGACGCGCCGACCTTCTCGTCGAGCTGGTCGATCAGGTAGCTGCGCAGGGCGACCACGCTGACGACGCCGATCACGAGACTGACCAGCGAGAGCAGCGCGAGCACGACGGCCAGCAGCCGGGTGCGCAGGCTCCAGCCGCGCGGGCCCCAGGCGGCCCACGCACCGTGCAGCCGCCCACGCGGCGGCGGATCCGCGAGCGGGGGAAGCGTCGGCGCTTCGAGGGGCGGTGCGGTCACGACGTCACGACTGGTCGGCCGGCTTGATGACGTAGCCGGCGCCGCGCAGGGTGTGGATCATCGGCGCCCGGCCGGCGTCGATCTTCTTGCGCAGGTAGGAGATGTAGAGCTCGACGACGTTCGCCTGCCCACCGAAGTCGTAGTTCCAGACCCGGTCCAGGATCTGCGCCTTCGAGAGCACCCGGCGCGGGTTGCGCATCAGGTAGCGCAGCAGCTCGTACTCGGTCGCGGTCAGCGAGATCTCCTCGCCGCTGCGCCGGACCTCGTGGCTGTCCTCGTCGAGGGTGAGGTCGCCGACCACCAGCAGCGCCTCGTTGCGCGAGTCGGCCGCCTTGGTCCGGCGGATCAGGCCACGCAGCCGCGCCACGACCTCCTCGAGGCTGAACGGCTTGGTGACGTAGTCGTCGCCGCCGGCGGTCAGGCCCGCGATGCGGTCCTCGACCGCGTCGCGCGCGGTGAGGAACAGGACCGGGATGTCCGGGGTGTCCGCGCGCAGCCGGCGGAGCAGTTCCAGTCCGTCGACGTCCGGCAGCATCACGTCGAGCACCACGGCGTCCGGGCGGAAGTCGCGAGCGGCCTTCAGCGCCCCGGCGCCGTCGCCCGCGGTGCGGATCTCCCAGCCCTCGTAGCGCAGGGCCATCGAGAGCAGGTCGGTAAGGCTGGGCTCGTCGTCGACCACCAGCACGCGCACCGGGGAGCCGTCCGGGCGCTTGAGCTGCTGGGCGCGGGGGTCGGTGCTGCTGTCCGGACCTGAGGTGGGCATGATCCAGATTCTCCCGGCTGCTCTTTATCGACTCTGTGGGCTCTCTGTGTCGATCCTGTGGATCTCAGCGTGCCCGATTCGCGCCGGCCGACACTCACCTGCCGGTGCAAGGTCGCCGACAGGCGGCTCCAAGGGTTCGTGCCGATTTTTTGATTACCTGCCGACCTTCGACTCTGGAGCCCCTCCCATGGACATCTCGAACGTTCCGTCCGAGGCGCCCTCGCCCGGTCCCTGGAGCCGACGTCGCCGGCTCACCCTCGGCTTCACCGCCATCGCCCTCGTCGCCGGTGGTGGCGTGGCCATCGCCGCCGGGCAACCCGACACCGACAGCACCGACGACGCCAAGGCGACCGCGGCCGCCAAGCCGGTCCCCGGCAAGGCCGCGTTCGGCGTCGGCGGCGTCCTGCACAGCGAGTCCGTCGTCTCCGACGGCAACGGTGGGTACCTCACGCACCTGACCCAGGTCGGCAAGGTCTCCTCCGTCGACGCCGACAACCTGACCGTGCTCAGCGAGGACGGCTACCAGCGCTCCTGGTCGCGCACCTCCGACACCGTCGTGGGCGGCGCAGGCTGGAGCGTCAGCAAGAACGACGACGGCTCGTACACCGTCAAGAAGGACACCGAGGATCTCGCCAGCGGCGACCAGGTGGTCGTCATGGGGACGCTGTCCGGCGACGAGGCGACTGCGCAGCGGATCTCCCAGCGGCCGGACACGGGCGAGATTCCCGGCATGGTCCTCAAGCGCTTCGAGGGCGAGTTCGGCGGCAAGACCGGTGGCCAGGACGGCGCGCCGCAGCTCAAGGACCGGATGATGCGGCGCTTCGACGGCGGACCCGGAGGGGAGGTCCGCCGCTTCGAGTTCCGCACCGGTTCGGGCGGCGAAGCCGGCACCAAGGTCATGCCCGAGCCGGCGCCAGACACCACCGCCCCGGCGACTGAGGCTCCCAGCACCGGCGCCGAGCCCGCCCTCGCCACCAGCTCGGGTTCCGTTTCGTTCACCTGACGGAGCCCGCGGCCCTGGTGATCTCCCGCCGGGGCAGTGAGAGGGGACGCCGACCGCAGCCCCGCCTGCGGTCGGCGCCCCCTTGTTCGCCCTGGTCACGTTGGTTTTTGGGCGTCGCCCGCCGTGGCCGCCGCCGACCGCACGGTCGCGCATGCGGTCAGCGTGGTCTCGATCTTCGGCGAGGTCGGTGACCCGGTCACCGGATCCTGGCGAAGGCCCCCGACGGCCACCCACCCAGCCCTCGAGTTCACCAGCGCCGGCCGGTCCTGCGAGGGCGGGCAGACCGGGAAGTTCAAGCCTGCTGGACATCAGCCTGGACCGCGTGTGGATCATGTTCGAGCAGCGCTGCGCCGGCGCCACCGGGTCGTCCTTCGGTGAGATCCGGATCAACGAGGAGAACGACCCCGCCCTGCTGATCGCCCCGGCCCGGCCCTGAGCTTCGTCGTCAGCGGCACCACCGGCGGCACGCTGGCGCCGGGCGAGAGCTGCGTCGTCATGGTGACCTACCTGCCGCTGATCCGCGGGCCGGTCGAGGCCAACCTCAGCTTGTCCGACGCCGGCACCGGCCTCCACGAGATGTACCTGGCCGGCTACGGCGACAGCCCCGCTCAGGCGACTCGGACCAGGCGGGACGGGTCAGCCTGCTGGGGTCTCGGACCGGCTGAAGTCCGCGTCGGCCAGGGTCGCCTTGCGTGCCCGCTTGGCCAGGCGGTCGACGTAGACGGTGCCGTCCAGGTGGTCGCACTCATGCTGAAGACAGCGCGCGACCAGGCCGGCGCCACCGACCGTGACCGGTTCCCAGTTGAGGTCGAAGCCGTGGACGTGGGCCTCGCTGGCGCGGGCCAGCATGGCGGTCGGGCCGGGCACGGACAGGCACCCCTCGGTGCGCTCCACGAGGTCGCGGGGGCCGTCCGGGAGGTGCAGGACGGGGTTGATCAACGTCGCGACCACGCTGCGGCCGGTGGACTCGCCGTCGTTGTCCTCCTCCGGGCAGTCCATGACGAAGACCCGCAGCGCGACGCCGACCTGGTTCGCGGCCAGGCCCACCCCGTGAGCGGCGTACATGCTCGCGAACATGTCCGCGACGAGCTGTTCGAGGTCCGGGGTCTCCCGGGTCACCTCGGCACACGGACGGTGCAGCACGTCCTCGCCGTAGTGGGTGATGGGGCGGACCTGACCGACCCGCTGGCTCGTACTGCCGCGCTCTGTCTGCCCGCCTGAAGTCATGCGGGGGATGTTATGACGTCACCCCGCGGGGCGACTTGGCAAGATGGGGGCATGGCAGGGATCTCCAAGCTCGGGTCCGGTGTGGTCGGGATGGCCGGGCGGATCAGCGCAGTGCCGCCGCCGGTCGCGGGACGGGCCCTACGCCTGGGTGGGGTGCGGCTGCCGATGCTCTCCCCCGGCCGCCTCTACGTCTGCGGGATCACCCCGTACGACGTCACGCACCTGGGGCACGCGGCCACCTTCGTCTGGGCCGACGTCTGCGCCACCGCGATGAAGCTGACCGGCGTCGATGTGACGGTCTGCCGCAACATCACCGACGTCGACGACGTGCTCACCGCGGCCGCGGCCACCCGCGGCCGCAACTACGACGAGTTCGCGCTGAGCCAGGAGTTCCTGTTCGAGCAGGACATGACGGCGCTACGGGTGCCCAAGCCGACCCACGAGCCGCGGGCGCGCAACCACGTCGCGCACGTGATCGCGCTGGCCAACGTGCTGCTCCAGCACAAGAAGGCCTACCTACGGGAAGGCTTCGTCTACTTCCGCGGCGCCCACGTGCCGGAGGAGTTCGGGGTGAACCGCGAGGAGGCCATCCCGCTCTTCCGCGAGTTCGGCAACGACCCGGACGCGCCGCTCAAGGACGACCCGTTCGACGTCGCGGTCTGGCGGCCCTCGGACGAGACGCATCCGGCGTGGCCGAGCCCGTGGGGCTGGGGCCGGCCGGGCTGGCACGCGGAGTGCACCGCGATGGCGCACGCGTACCTGGGCCCGGGCTTCGACGTGCTGGCCGGGGGCGCCGACCTGGTTTTCCCCCATCACGCCTACCAGATCGCCATCGGCGAGGCCGCGACCCGGATCGGGCACCTGGCCCGAGGCCGGCTCGCGGTCGGCACCGTCCACGTCAACGGCGCGAAGATGGCGAAGTCCACCGGCAACCTGGTGCTGGTCGCCGACCTGCTCACCGCGCACCGCGCCGCCGGCATCCGGCTCTTTCTGCTGGACCGGCCGTGGGCGGACCCGTGGGAGTTCCGCCACGAGGACCTGGCCGCCGCCGACGCCCGACTGGACCGGATCTACGCGGCCGCCGGCAAGCCCGGCGACGCCGGGGCGGCCGGCGAGGCGGTCATCACCGCGTTGCTGGAGGACCTCGACGTCCCGACGGCGCTGAACATCGCCGAGGAGGCCGGCGGCGACGCGGCCCGTTTCCTGCTGCGCACCCTCCGCCTGGACGGCGTCGACATCTGAGCCTCGCCGCGCCCTGTCCGGATCCGGCCTAGGGCGAACCCGGCCCGGTGGGTTAGCGTCAGGCCGACATTCCTCGCTGATGCGCTGTCCCGGCGCGACATCGGAGGTTCTACTCGCTGTGCATTTCTCCCTGCTGGAAACCGTGCTGATCGCGGGGTTCGTCAATGCCGGCCTGTACGGCTTCCTCCCGATCTCGATCATCCTGAGCTACCGCATCTCGCGCACGATCGCCTTCGTGCACGGCGGGATCGCCGCGGCGGCCGCCCTGGCCTACTGGCTGTTGTGCTTCGAATCGCCGGAGTTCCTGCCCGGCGAGGACGTCGTCCCGAACTTCATCCTCCAGTTGGGCTCGGACCCCGATGGCGCGCACCGCTACGGCAGTCGGCCGGAGTTCGACCCGTTGGCGGCCCTGCTGCTGGTGATGGTGATGGGGGCGGCGATCGGCGCCGTCTACGGCGCCATTGTGATGTCGCGGCGGATCGCGAGCCAGAACATCCTCACCCTCACGATCATTTCGCTCGGCGGGATGATGGCCCTGATCGGGATCTTCCAGTACCTCAACGTGCAGCCCGACTCGCTGCCGGCCAGCCCGTTCGGCGCCCACACCTACGTCTTCCAGGACGTCCCGCTGACACGCCATCGCCTGGTGACCCTCGTCGTCGTCGCGGTCCTCTCGGTGATCCTGGGCATCCTGTTGACCCGGACGCACACCGGCCTGGTGATCCGCGCGCTCGCGGACGACCAGGAGGCCGGGGTGTGGTGCGGGATCAAGTTGCGCGCCGTCGGCACCCTGGTCTACGCCGGGTCCGGCGCGCTGGCCGCGCTGGCCGGGGTGCTGATTGCCGTGACGGCCGGGCCCAACCCCGCGGAGATGCTCCTGTTGTTCCTCAACGGCCTGGCCATCGCCGCCGTCGGCGGCATGCGGTCGATCCCCCTGGCCTTCGTCGGCGCCCTGGTGTTCTCGTTCCTCGAGACCGCACTGATTGTGGGCTTCTTCGGCGACGTCGACCGGGCGGTGTCGGCCCTCGTGCTCTACGGCGCCCTGCTCGGGATCATCGTCACGGTCGCCCGGTTCCGAAAAGAGAACGTCTTCCTGCTGGAGAGGCAGTCGCTGTGAGGGGCTCGTCGGACGGCTCGGTGCTGACGGTCCGTCAGCTTGTCGCCGGGTACTCAGGCCAGGCGGTGCTGCACCGGGTCGACATGGAGGTCCGCGGCGGCGAGGTGATCAGCCTGCTCGGCGCCAACGGGGCCGGCAAGTCCACGCTGCTCAAGACCATCATGGGCACGGTGCCGGTGATCGCCGGCCAGATCCACCTCGGCGACGCCGACATCACCCGGTGGGCCCCCTCCAAGCGGGTCGCGGCCGGGATCGGGTTCTCCCCCGAGGGCCGTCGCGTCTTCGCCAACCTGACCGTCGAGGAGAACCTGCTGATCGGCGCCACCTCGATGCGCACATCGCATCGGCGCGACCAGATGACCTACACCGGTGAGCTGTTCCCGATCCTCGCCAACCGGATGGATCAGCGGGCCGGGACGCTGTCCGGCGGCGAGCAGCAGATGCTCGCGGTCGCGCGGGCGATGATGACCAAGCCGCAGCTGCTGCTGGTCGAGGAGCCGTCTCAGGGCCTGGCCCCGATGGTCGTCGACCGGATCTACGAGACCCTGCGCGAGATCGCCGCCGACCGCGGCGTCGCGGTGCTCATCGCCGAGCAGTTCCAGCAGATAAGGGAGGAGTTCAGCGACCGGATCCTGGTCATCGACAAGGGCCAGATCATCCCCGACGAGGAGCTCGTCGCCGCCCCGGCCGCCGGTTCCGCGGATGGGGAGGTGACGGCATGAAGAACGTCCCCACCCTCGGCCGCCCCGACGCGCGGCGCACCACGTCCCGTCCGGTGCTCACCGCAATGTCCGCCCCCGGTTCCCTGATCGCCGTCGCTCTGCTCGTGCTCTACGCCTTCACCGCGCCGGACTACAAGGTCTTCACGGTCGCCGGCGCGGTGCCGATCGCCCTGACCGGGCTCGGCCTGTTGGTACTGATCGGCTGGGCCCGCGAGATTTCGCTGGCGACCGCCGGCATCTTCGGCTCCGCGATCTACGTGATGGGCTACCTGACCCGTAACCCCGAAGAGGGACCGGGTCTGCTCGGCGCCGGCGGAGTGAAGGGCGGCGGCCTGCCCTGGGTCCTCGCCGCGGTGATCGTGATCGGGGGCTGCGCGCTGGCGTTGGCGCTGATCGCCCTGTCCTCCGCGCGACTGCCCGGCATCTACCTGGTGGTGCTCACCTTCGGGCTGCAGATCGTCATCGAGCGCACCATCTACACCTACGGCGATCTCGCCGGTGGCCTGTCCGGCGGCGACATCCGCGGCAACATCCTCACCATCGAACGCCCCGGGTTCTTCGGCATCGACATCCAGGGCGACACCGCGTTCTACTTCTTCGCACTCGGCTGGCTGGCCGTCGCCCTGGTCCTCCTCGTCCGCCTACGTCGCTCCCCGGTAGGGCTGGCGTTCCACCTGGTCGGGGCAGACCGGCAGGCCGCCGCCGCGGTGGGGATCAACCCGTTGAAGTTCCGCGTGCTCGCCTTCGGCGTCTCCGGCGCACTGGCCGGGGCGGGCGGCATCGTGTCGGCCTGGCACCTGGAGTCACCGCCGGTCTTCATCAACCTGATGTCCCCCTACTCGCTGCTGCTGCTGGCCATCCCGGTGTTGGCCGGCCTGGACTCGATCGCGTTCGTGGTGCTGGTCGCGGTCTCGTTCCAACTGACGCCGGTGCAACTGGAGTCGTTGCGCATCAGCCCGTTCATCCTCGCGGCGGTCGGCCTGCTCGCCGGCGCCGTGTTCGGCTCGCGCGGGATGGGCGGCCGGGCCGCGGACGCCTACCGCTACCTGCTGCACGGCGGACGCCGGACCCGTACGGCGCGGGAACGGTTGGACGCCGCGGTGCTGCGCGGTTCGGAGGGCCTGGCCGCCGAGGACGGGGGCACCCCGATCAGCATGCTCTCGGCCGAGGACCGGTCCGCCGCCCTCGCCGTGCTCGAGGCCTGGCTGCCACCGCGGCCGGCGATCGACAACGCCGCCGAGGCCCGCGACATCGTGGTGACGTTCGGGGCGGTGCACGCGCTCGACGGCGCATCGATCCGGGTGCCGAACCAGTCGATGGTCGGGCTGCTGGGGCCGAACGGTGCGGGCAAGAGCACGCTGTTCGACGTGATCTCCGGCGTACGCCGGCCCGACCAGGGCTCGGTCTCGCTGTTCGGCACCGACGTTTCCGCGATGCCGGCCTGGGACCGCGCCAAGCTCGGCGTCGCCCGCACCTTCCAGACCACCCGGGTGATGCCCGACCTGACCGTCGGAGACAACCTGCTCTCCGGGGCCTACCAACGGATCGGGATCAACCCGCTGCGGTTCCTGGCCGGTGACCCGCGCGCGGCGGCCCGGCTTCGCGAGGCCGAGGACGCGGCCTGGGCGGCGGCCCGACTGCTGGACATCGACCGGTACTGGAACGAGCGGGCCGGCACGCTGGAGTTCTCGGCCCGCCGACGGGCCGAGATCGGGCGCTGCCTGCTCGCCGGTCCCCGCCTGCTGCTGCTCGACGAGCCGGCCGCCGGCCTGGACCCGGCCTCCAGCGTCGCGCTGTTCAGCCTGCTCAAGAGGCTGCATGCCGACCTCGGCCTGACCGTGCTGCTGGTCGAGCACTACGTCAAGGCCGTGCTCGACTCCTGCGACCTGGTCTATGTGCTCGCCGAGGGGCGGATCCTCGCCGAGGGCACGCCGGCCGAGGTGGCTGCCAACACCGAGGTCCGCGACCGCTACCTGGGCACCCGGATGCGCTACGTGCCGAAGGTCGTGGTGCAGACCGACGCGGCAGCGGCCGCGGTGACCCCGGAGGACGCCACCGCTGCGGAGATCAGTTCTCCGTGAACCGCTCGGTCCCCGGCACCAGACGCAGGCCCTTGATGCCGGAGTGCTGCTGGGCGTAGGCCAGCGCCTTGGCCAGGCTGACCACGCCGTTGCTGCCCGGGTGGGGCAGCACGATGAGGCTGGAGGCGACCCCGAGCGCACGGCCCTGCTCATCGAGGACGCCACTGCCGGAGTCGCCCGGGATCACCGGCGTCAGGAAGTAGACCAGAAAGGCCCAGTCCTCGTCGGTGCGCTCGAGGATCGCGCCGCTCTTCGGCGACAACTCCTCGACGCCGTACCGCAGCGGCGAGTTCCCGTAGGAGAAGGCCAGGTCTCCAGTGCCCGCAGTGCCGGGGCTCAGCGCGGTCGGGCCGCCGAAGAACGGCACCGACGGGTTGAGCGTGCCGACCGCCGAGTCCGGCAGGCGGACCAGGGCGAAGTCGTTCGCCCGGCAGATGTTCTCGTCCCTCTCGCCGATCGACTGCATGGCGCCCCACGAGCTGTAGGCCAACGTGCCGGCCACCTCCGTCCCGCGCACCCCGACCTCGGTGCCGAGCGGGAGCACGGGGTCGGTGCAGCCGTCGAAGTTGTCAGGCTCGCCGCGGCTGGCGCAGTGCGCCGCCTGGCCGAGATAGAAGTGGCCGGCGGCGTCAGTAAAGACGAAGTTGGCCGTGCAGCCCTTGCCGTCGGTGACCAGCAGGACGCCCGGGTGGACGGTGGCCTTCTCCAGCGGCGCGAAGTCGGTGCGGGCGGCGTCGGCCGTCGGGGGGCCCGCGGCGATCACCCCGAGCGCCAGCGCGAGCGCCACCGCGGCGCGGCGTAGCGGGGCGGGACGGGGCACGGATCCTCCAGGGCGTCACCTGTCAAACGGCGCAGCCGGGCGGTTCGTTACGTCGCGGCGGGCGCGGACCCGGTGGAGGCGTCCGTCACACCGGTGGCGAAGGTAAAGCTTTGTTATTGGTGGGGCTGGAGTGGCGGTCGGGATTGTCCGGTTTTGAGTGCACTCAGTGGCCCATTCAGGCCTGGGCGGTGCCTGTGCGTAGCGGTGATTGGACGCAACGTGCCGACACGCCCAAAGCCTGTACAACCGGGTCGCACCCCTTCAAGCTGACCAATCTGCGACATTTACTGACGAGTTGTTGGGCATCGAAAGGGGATTCGCAGGTGATCACCGCGAACGAGGTCGCTCGCGCTGGTGCCCTGTTTACCTTGCCCCGGCCCGCACCCGGTGACGCGTGGCCTGCGGGACGGCCCTGATGGCCAGCCCCGTGCTCTACCGCCGCCGCGCCGAGGCGCCGTCGATCCGCCGGACCGAGGGTCACGGTCGGTCACGGTCACGCCGCGCCCGTCGTCGCCCGTCGTGGTCGCGCTCGGGATACGGCGCCATCGCGGTGGTCGTGCTCGTGGTGGCCACCTGCGCGTCGGCGCTGACCTCGATGTACCTGCTGTCGCTGATCAACTACTGAGGCTCAGCTACTGAGCCTCGGGCTCGGTCGCGGGCTCGGTGGCGGGCTCGGTGGCGGGCTCGGTGGCGGGCTCGGTGGCGGGCTCGGTGGCGGGCTCGGTGGCGGGCTCGGTCGCGGGC
>NZ_JACDFE010000227.1 GCF_013815995.1 Sporichthya sp. | reverse complement strand
CAGCACGCGGATCTTGCGATCCGACGTGGCGTAGTGCGCTTTCGGGGGTCTGTGCTACCTGCGTCGGGTCAGGCCGTCGGGCGGGGGCGGACCACGGCGGCGAGACCGGCGGCGACCGCGGCCTGGCCGGCGGCGTTCGGGTGCACCGGGGCGGCGGGGGCGAGCGGGATGGTCGGCTCGATCCAGCGCGTACCCGGGGCCGTGCACATGTCGTGCCCGAGGCTCGGGGTGTAGGTGTCCAGGTAGGTGTTCTTGGTCTCTGTGGCCGCGGTCGCCAGCGCGGCGTTCAGTTCGCGCTCGACGCCGTCGAGGAACTCGATGTCGTCCGGCGTGAACGGCACCCCGGCCGCGGCGCAGGTCAGGCGGCCGGCGGGCGTGGTCGGGAACAGGTTCGGGTAGCCCACGACGACGACCTGGGCCTGCGGGGCCTCAGCGTTGATGTTCACCAGCGCCTGCTTGATCATCACGCCGGAGGCGGCGATGTCCTCGCTGAACTGCTGGGCGTACCGCGTCCGGCACGGCGCCGGGTCGCCCGCGACGACGTCGCCCAGTTGCGCAGCGCAGCCCGCGACCGCGGTGGCGAACAGGTCGTTGTCGTTGCCGCCGATACCCAGGGTCACCAGCGTGGTGTCCGGGCGCAGCGCGTCCAGCTGCGCGTCGACGCCGGAGAACTGCGCGTCGTAGAGCGACATGGTCTGGGCGCCGCCGCAGCTGACGTCGGTCAACTGCGCCCCCAGCTGCTCCGCGACCAGGTGCGGGTAGTTCACCGCCGAGCGGCCACAGGCGGGCGGGGCGGTGGAGTCCACGGGCGTGACCCCGGGCGCGGAGGTGTAGGAGTCGCCCAGCGCGACGTAGCGGATCCCCGGGGCCGGCGGGGCGGCCGGGGCGGCCGGCTCGACAACCTCCGCCACGGTCTCGGACCCGTTGGGGTCGAGCTCGTCGGCGACGGCCAGCGGGATCGCCACGGCGGCCGCCACGGCGATGGCGGCGGCGATGGGAAGCAGGCGACGGGGACGCACCATGGGGCGACGGTAACGCGCCGGCAGCCGGCGCGTGGCCGATTCGCGACGAGTTGGGAGAATTGGGAACCTCGGCGGCCCGCCGTCCGTTTTGCGCCCGTGAGGGTCCTGACCTGCCCCAAGTGCACTGCCGACATGCGCAGCTACGAGCGCAACGGCGCGACCATCGACCACTGCGAGAAGAAGAAGCGGACCTCGTTCCTGTCGGAGCTGTTCGACTGACCCCCAACGGCCGGCGGCCGCCTGTCCGGGGAATGGGCGGCCGTCGGCGTAATCTTCCCTGCATGCCGTCCCGCGCCGCCCTGGACGCCGCCGGGATCACCGACCCGCGGCTGCGGGCGTCCTACCTTCGCTGCCAGGAACTGCACGCGCGGTACGGCCGGACCTACTACCTGGCGACGCTGCTGCTGCCGCCCGCCCGCCGCCCGCACGTCTGGGCGCTCTACGGCTTCGCCCGTCACGCCGACGAGATCGTCGACGACGTCTCCGGCGCCCAGGCGCAGCGCGCCGAGCACTTCGAGGCCTGGTCGACGGCGCGACTGGCCGAGTTCGAGCGCGGGCACAGCGACGACGAGGTCGGCCGTGCGGCCGTGCACACCGCCCGGACCTGGGACATCCCCCCGGCGCACACCGAGGCGTTCCTGGCGGCCATGCGCGCCGACCTCACCGTGGCGACCTATCCACGTTTCGACGACCTGCTGACCTACATGCACGGCTCGGCCGCGGTCATCGGACTGCAGATGCTCCCGCTGCTGCGTCCGGCCGACCCCGAGGCGGCCGCTGAGCCCGCCCGCGCGCTGGGCATCGCGTTCCAGCTGACCAACTTCCTCCGCGACGTCGGCGAGGACCTGGGCCGCGGCCGGCTCTACCTACCGGCCGAGGACCTGGCCGCGCACGGCGTCACCCGGGCGGACCTGGAACGCGGCGAACACTCCGACGCCATCAGGGATCTGATGGCCTTTCAGGTGACGCGGGCCCGCTCGTGGTACGCCGCCGCCGCCCCCGGCGTGGCGATGCTGCACCCGGACAGCCGGGCCTGCATCCAGGCGGCGACCCGGCTCTACGGCGGCATCCTGAAGGAGATCGAGGCCAATGACTACCGGGTGCTCGACCGCCGGGCCCGGGTCGGTCTGCCGACGCGGCTGCGGGTCGGGGTGGGCGCCTACGCCCGCGCCCGGCGGTCCTGGCGGGCGCCGAGCCAGGTCCACCAACCGAGCGTCCAGAGTGCGAGCGCGAACCCGAACAGCAGATCCTCTGCCGGCGCATAGGCGATCCGCCCGTCGCCGAGGAACTGGGGGTCGGCGTCGCCGATGATCGCGCCGGCGTCGTAGCGGACGATCTCCCGGCCGGTCAGCCAGCCGTTGGTGAGCAGCTGGAAGAACACCACGATCGCGTAGGCGGTCCAGAACGAGGCCCGGGTCAGCAGACGGGTGCGCAGCAGCGCCAGGTCGACCACGACCGCCAGCACGACGCCCAGCAGGGCCAACTGCGTGTAGGTCACGAGAACCTGCGCCGGACCGCGTGCACGGCCTCGAAGGTGAACAGGATCGCCAACGGGATGACCACGAAGAAGGCGACCTCCTCGATCGGGAGTCCGCCCGGCACCTCCGCGCCCACCGTCTGTTCGGCGTCGAAGGACCAGTGATCCTGCGAGACGGCGTAGAAGTCCCAGCACAGGAAGGGGGCCGCCCCGATCAGCAGCGTGAGCGCCAGGCGCCGCCCCTGGGCAAGGACGCGGGCGCCGAGCAGACGCTCCAGCGGCAGCGTCGCGGCCAGAATGGCGACGAGCACCGCGAGGTAGGAGTACTGGCGCACCGGATCAGTTTCCCGGGCGGCCCGACGGTGAGGCGCACCGCAGGGGGTCGATGCGCCTCACACGTCGTTCCTGGCCGGGAACTTCTCGGGGTCTCCGGCTCAACGGCGGACTCAGGGGTTCCGCTGCGAGAAACGGTAGGGATTCCGCGGCCTCGTCGAGGGTGACTTGACGGAGCCTTATCTCGGGGCTGTCACAGGGCGGTAACGAGCCCCTGGGACGGCAAGACCTTCGTCAGGATCCGATCGAACGCAGGCGCGTCGTGAAGGCGGCGGCGGCGGCCCCGGGGTCGTCCGCGTCGGTGATCGCCCGCACCACGACAACCCTTCGGGCGCCCGCCTCGAGCACCTCGTCCAGGTTGTCCAGGTCGATGCCGCCGATCGCAAACCAGGGCTTCGGGGTGCGTCCCGCGACATACCGGACGAGCTCGAGGCCGGCGGCCGGTCGGCCGGGCTTGGTCGGGGTGGCCCACGTCGGTCCCACGCAGAAGTAATCGACCGCCGGATCGGCGATGGCGTCCTCGGCCTGGTCCTCGTCGTGGGTCGAGCGTCCGATCAGGACGTCGCGCCCGAGCAGCCAACGGGCGTCCGGCACCGGGAGATCGTTCTGCCCCAGGTGCAGGATGTCCGCCCGGGAGGCGTAGGCCAGGTCGGCGCGGTCGTTGACCGAGTACAGCCGGCGGTGCCGGGCCGCGGCGTCGGCGAACACCTCCAGCGCGGCCAGCTCGTCGGCGGCTTCGAGGTGCTTCTGGCGCAGCTGCACGATGTCGACGCCGGCCGCCAGGACGGCATCGAGGAACTCGGCGAGATCGCCCTGTTTCTCGCGGGCGTCGGTGCACAGGTACAGCCGCGCCTGCGCGAGCTGTCCCCGGATGCCCGTGACAACCATCAGAACCCGAGGGCCTGTGCGCGCCGCTTCACCTCGGTGCCCCGGTTCGCCCGCAGCGCATCGACCGGTGACCCGGGGAGGTCGTCGTCGGTGAACAGCCAGCGCATCGCCTCCTCGTCCGTGAACCGGGCGTCGAGGAGCAGCACGAGCGTGCCCGGCAGGCTCTTGAGGACGGCGCCGTCCTGGATGAACTCCGCGGGGATCGACAGCACGTCCCGCTCGCCCCGCCGCCGGGCCAGCAACTGCCGGTCCTTCAGGAGCCCGCGCGCCCGCACCACGTCGATGTTCAGCAACTCGGCCACGTCCGGCACGGTCAGCCACCTGGTGACGGCTGACTCGACGATGTCCTGGGTCGTGTCGGTCCCGTCCTGCGTCTCGCTCATGGGCCCCAGCCTGCCAGGAGCCTCAGCCACTAGGCTGAGGGCATTACACGGGAGCTCGGAGGACCGGGCTGAGAGGGAGGCTGTACCCGCCTCCGACCGTCGAACCTGCCGGGTAATGCCGGTGAAGGGAGCACTCGAAGTGGGTGAGCCAACCCCCGATGTCGTCGTGGTCGGCGGCGGGGTGATCGGGCTGGCGACCGCGTGGCGGGCCGCCGGCCGGGGCCTGTCCGTCACCGTCTGCGACCCCGCGCCCGGCTCCGGGGCCTCCACCGTCGCTGCCGGCATGCTGGCCCCGGTCACCGAGGCGCACTACACCGAGCAGGCGCTGCTGCGCCTCACCCTGGACTCCGCCGCCCGCTGGCCGGCGCTGGCCGCCGAGCTGGCCGACGCCACCGGGATCGACCCCGCCTACCGCGAGACCGGCACCGTGCTCGCCGCCGCGGACGGCGGCGACCTGGCGATGGCCGAGGAACTGCACGCCTTCCAGCAATCGCTCGGCCTGAGCGTGGACCGGCTGACCGGACGCGAGGTGCGGACGCTGGAGCCGATGCTGGCGCCGGGGATCCGCGGCGGATTGTTCGTGGCCGGGGACCACCAGGTCGACCCGCGCCGGCTCATCCGCGCCCTGCTGGCCGCGTGCGCCACCACAGGCGTCACCGTGCGGCCCGACCGCGTGAGCGCGGTGCGCACCGACGGCGACAGTGCCACCGGGGTCGTCCTGGGCGACGGCACGTCGCTGGCCGCGGGCCAGGTGCTGCTCGCCGCCGGGTGCTGGACCGGTGCGATCGACGGGGTGCCGGAGGGGGTCCTGCCCACCGTCCGGCCGGTGAAGGGGCAGCTGCTGCGGCTGCAGGTCCCGGAGCAGGCGCGCCCGTTCCTGCGCCACAACCTGCGCGGCATTGTCCGCGGAGCCTCGATCTATCTGGTCCCGCGCGCGGACGGGGAGCTCGTGCTCGGCGCCACCATGGAAGAGCAGGGCTTCGACACCACCGTGACGGCCGGCGCGATCTACGAGCTGCTGCGCGACGCCCGGGAGATTCTGCCCGGCATCACCGAGCTGACGGTCACCGAGACCCAGGCCGGCCTGCGTCCGGCCACCGCGGACAACATGCCCGTGCTCGGGGCGACCGCCCTGCCCGGGTTGGTGCTGGCCACCGGCCACTTCCGCAACGGCATCCTGCTGGCCCCGGTCACCGCCGACGCGGTTGCCGCTGTCCTGGCGGGTGAGGCGACGCCCGAGGTCGCGCGCCCGTTCAGCCCGGACCGGCTGGTCCGCCCCCCTAGCCCGATGGCGGTCCGATGAAAGCAGAGTCATGAAAGAGGGCGAGGGCGGCGGCACCGTCGTGGTCAACGGCACCTCCCGCGACGTCGAGGCCGGCACCACGGTGGCCGACCTCGTCGAGGAGCTGGCCGGGAACCCCAACGCCAAGGGGGTCGCGGCCGCGCTCAACGGCGCCGTCGTCCCACGCGGGCGCTGGCGGCTGCTGGAACTGCAGGACGGCGACCGGGTCGAGATCCTGACCGCGGTCCAGGGAGGGTGAGCGTGAACGTCCGGTCCGTGCCTGCGGGCGACCCCACCGACCCGCTGGTGATCGGCGGCCGCGCGTTCGGCTCCCGCCTGATCATGGGCACCGGCGGCGCCCCCAGCCTGGAGGTGCTGGAGGCCGCGCTGATCGAGTCCGGTACCGAGCTGACCACGGTCGCGATGCGCCGGGTCGACCCCGGGACCCGCGGGTCCGTGCTCGATCTCCTCACGAAGCACGGGATCGCGGTGCTGCCGAACACGGCCGGTTGCCACACCACCGCCGAGGCCGTCCTGACCGCCCGACTGGCCCGCGAGGCGCTGGGCACCGACTGGGTCAAGCTCGAGGTGATCGGCGACGAGCGCACCCTGCTGCCGGACCCGATCGAGCTGCTGGACGCCGCCGAGCAACTGGTCGCCGACGGCTTCGTGGTCCTGCCGTACACCAACGACGACCCGATCCTGGCCCGCCGCCTCGAGCAGGCCGGCTGCGCCGCGGTGATGCCGCTGGGCTCCCCGATCGGGTCCGGGATGGGCATCCGCAACCCGCACAACATCGGCCTGATCGTGGCCGGGGCCGGGGTCCCGGTCGTGCTGGACGCCGGGATCGGCACCGCCTCCGACGCGACGCTGGCGATGGAGCTCGGCTGCGACGCGGTCCTGCTGGCTTCCGCGGTGACCCGGGCCCAGGACCCGGTCGCGATGGCCGTCGCGATGCGCAAGGCCGTCGAGTCCGGGCGCCTCGCCCGGCAGGCCGGCCGCATACCGATTCGGGATCACGCCGAGCCGTCATCGCCTGTTCAGGGCCGTCTGGCCTGGGGCTGACCTTCTGGAGATCCGTCGCTCCGCGTGATAGTCCGACTAAAGTTGCCCCCCATGGGGGAGCCTGCCGACACCCTGGTCGGCACCGTGGTGGACGGGCGCTACCGCGTCACGCGCAAGATCGCGCGTGGCGGGATGGCGACCGTCTACGAGGCCGTCGACACCCGGCTGGACCGGGTGGTGGCGGTCAAGGTCATGCACCCCGGGCTGGCCGAGGACCGTGACTTCGTCGAACGGTTCATCCGCGAGGCCCGCTCAGCGGCCCGGCTCTCGCACCCCAACGTCGTCGCCGTCTTCGACCAGAGCGCCGACTCCGGGACGGTTTTCCTGGCCATGGAGTTCGTCGAGGGCCGCACGCTGCGGGACTGGCTGCGCGACAAGCACCGGCTGACCCCGCGGGAGACCTTCGCGGTCATGGAACCGGTGCTGGCCGCGCTCGCCGCCGCCCATCAGGCCGGCCTGGTGCACCGCGACATCAAACCCGAGAACGTCCTGATCGCCGACGACGGACGGGTCAAGGTCGCCGACTTCGGCCTGGCGCGCGCGGTCACCGCCGGTAGCAACGCGGCGACCTGGGGCGCCCCGACCGGCACGAACACCCTGATCGGCACCGTCGCCTACCTCTCCCCCGAGCAGGTCGAGAAGGGCACCGCCGACCACCGCTCCGACGTCTACGCCGCCGGGATCCTGCTCTACGAGTGCCTGACCGGCCTGCAGCCGTTCTCCGGCGAGACCCCGATCCAAGTCGCCTACCAGCACGTTCACTACGACGTGCCCCGCCCGTCCGACCAGCGCCCCACGCTGCCTCCGGCACTGGATGACCTGGTGCTGCGGGCGACGGCGCGCGACCCGGCCGGGCGGCCCGCCGACGCGTCCGCGCTCCTGGCCGAGACCGGGG
>NZ_JACDFE010000029.1 GCF_013815995.1 Sporichthya sp. | reverse complement strand
GCACGGCGCCGAGTCCCCAGCTGGTCGCCGCCGCCGAGGTGCTCCCCGCCCCGGGCGCGCCGACCACGGCGCTGTGCGTCGAGGAGCGGGCCGGACACGTCTGCGTGTTCCTGCCACCGCTGCCCGACGCCGCGGACACGGTCGTCCTGCTGGGCGTCGTCGAAGCCGCCGCGGCGGCCACCGGCACCCCGGTCGTGCTGGAGGGCTACCCGCCCTCCGGGGACCACCGCCTGCGCGGGATGAGCGTCACCCC
The DNA here is from genome assembly GCF_013815995.1 of Sporichthya sp. Lineage (GTDB taxonomy): Bacteria > Actinomycetota > Actinomycetes > Sporichthyales > Sporichthyaceae > Sporichthya. The sequence goes on along the minus strand of NZ_JACDFE010000029.1, from coordinate 27,584 downwards.
GGACCCCGGAGTCATCGAGGTCAACGTGCACCCGGCGGCGAGCTGGGCCGAGCTCACCGAGATCAACCAGACGCTGGACACCGCCGCGCGCGCGATCGGCCTGGCGACCGAGACCTTCGGGATGGACGGCACCCACACCGGCACCGGCGGCGGCGGGCACCTGACCCTGGGCGGGCCGTCGTCGGCGGACTCTCCCCTGCTGCGGCGCCCCGACCTGCTGGTCAGCATGCTCACGTACTGGCAGCACCACCCCGGCCTGACCTACCTGTTCTCCGGACGGTTCATCGGCCCGACCAGCCAGGCCCCCCGGGCCGACGAAGGCCGGGCGGAGAACCTGTACGAACTGGAGATCGCGTTCGCCGAACTGGCGGCGCTCGCCGAGTCCCCGGAGGGCGCCCGGCCCTGGCACGTGGACCGCGCCCTGCGTCATCTCCTGACCGACATCACCGGCAACACCCACCGGTCGGAGTTCTGCATCGACAAGCTGTTCTCGCCGGACTCCGACCGGGGCCGGCTCGGCCTGCTGGAGCTCCGCGGGTTCGAGATGCCGCCGCACCCGGACATGTCCCTGGTGCAGGCGCTGCTGGTGCGCTCACTGGTGGCCCGGTTCTGGGACGCGCCCTACACCGGCCCGCTCGTGCGCTGGGGAACACGGCTGCACGACTCGTTCCTGCTCCCCGAGTTCGCCCTGGCCGACGTCGCCGACGTGGTCGACGACCTGAACGGCCACGGCATCGCCTTCTCCCCCGCCTGGCTGGATCCGTTCGCGGAGTTCCGCTTCCCGCGCCTGGGATCGGTGGACGTATCCGGAGTGCACCTGGAGCTGCGGCTGGCGATCGAGCCGTGGCACGTGCTCGGCGAGGAGGTCAGCGGCGGCGGCACCGCGCGCTACGTGGACTCCTCGGTCGAGCGGCTGCAGGTCAAGGTCACCGGCGCCGTCCCGGGCCGGCACGCGGTCACCTGCAACGGCGTCCCGGTGCCACTGACCCGGGCCCGCTCCGGGGACGCGCTGGTGGCCGGGATCCGGTTCCGGGCGTGGGCGCCGCCCTCGGCCCTGCACCCGACGATCGGCGTGCACTCCCCGCTGGTTCTCGATGTGGTCGACACCTGGAACGGCCGCGCGGTGGGCGGCTGCACGTACCACGTCACCCATCCGGGTGGCCGCCACTACGAGACCTTCCCGGTCAACGCGGGCGAGGCCGAGGCCCGCCGCGGGGCCCGATTCGTCCCGGAGGGGCACACACCGGGCCCGGTGGACGTCGCCGCATGGCAGTCTTCAGCCATGCACCCGTCCCCGGCGTCGTCGCTGATCGCTGGTACCACGGCCGACGCCGGTGAGTACCCGCGCACGCTCGACCTGCGCCGGATCCGCCCGCGGCGGTGACCGGGGCAGTGATGGACATCGTGTGACGGAGACACAGCCCAGGCCCCCCGCCAGTCCCCGCTCTGCCGACAGCACAACATCCGGGATGGTGCACGCCTACGCGGCCAAGCGGACCGCGCGGCGTGAGGAGCGCGCGCGCTGGGACGAGATGGTCGGCTTCCACGGCCGGGTCCGGCGCGGCTGGCGCGAGCTGTCCGCGGTCGCGGAGAGCCTCGGCCCGGCCGGGCTGGCGACGGCCACCGCCGAAGCCGCCCGGCTGCTCGACGAGGACGGCGTCACCTACCGCCCACTCGGCGCCCCGGCGGAGCAGACCTGGGGTCTGGACCCGCTTCCGGTCTTCGTCGATGAGGGCGAATGGGCAACGCTGGAGCCGGGCCTGATCCAGCGGGCCCAGCTGCTCGAAGCGCTGCTGCACGACCTGTACGGCCCACGGATCGCGCTGCGCTCCGGCGCCCTGCCGAACGAGATCGTGCACGGCCACCCGGGCTTCCTGCGGGCCTGGGACGGGGCGGCCCCCGGGGCGGCCCGGCAGCTGTTCCTGGCTGCCGCCGACCTCGCCCGCGGCCAGGACGGCGCCTGGTGCGTGATCGCCGACCGGGTGCAGGCCCCCTCCGGCGCCGGCTACGCGATGGCGAACCGCCGGGTGGTCTCCCGGGTGCTGCCCGCCCTGCACCGGCAGTCCGAGATCCACCGCCTCGGCCCGTTCTTCCACGCGATGCGGATCGGGCTGGAGCAGGTCGCCCCGCCCACCGCGGAGGCCCCGCGCGCGGTCCTGCTGACCCCGGGCACGCAGAGCGAGACCGCGTTCGAGCAGGCCTACCTCTCCACCCTGCTCGGCTACCCGCTGGTGCGCGGAAAGGATCTGGTGGTGGCCGACGGCCGGGTCTGGCAGCAGACGCTGGGCCGCCTGGAGCAGGTCGATGTGATCCTGCGCCGGGTCGACTCCTGGTACTGCGACCCCCTCGACCTGCGCCCGGACTCCGAACTCGGCGTGCCCGGCCTGGTCGAGGCCGCCCGCGCCGGGTCGGTCTCGGTGGTCAACGGCCTGGGCTGCGGAGTGCTGGAGAACCCGGGCCTGCTGCCGTTCCTGCCCGCCCTGTGCCAGTTGCTGCTCGACGAGCCGCTGCGGCTGAAGTCGGTGCCGACCTGGTGGTGCGGTGACGTCGAAGGCCTGGCCAAGGTCCGCGACTCACTCGCGACCATGGTGGTCAAGCCGCTGGCCCGCGGGATCGGGCGCACCCACCTCTTCGGCTGGGAGCTCTCCGAGGCCCAACAGGGCGACCTGATCAAACGGATCGAGACCGAACCGTGGGCCTGGGTCGGGCAGGAGGAACTGTCCTGCTCGACGGCGCCGAGCATCCTGTCCGACGACCTGTTCCCGCAGGACCTGACGCTGCGTACGTTCGCTGTCGCCACCGGGTCCGGCTACCAGGTCATGACCGGCGCCCTGGGCCAGGTCCGCACCCACCACGGCGGCCTGACGCAGCGTCAGGCCGCGCCCACCTCCAAGGACATCTGGATCCGCAACACCCGCGGCGCGCCCACCGTCGAACCGTGGGTGCGCGAGTCCATGCCGTCCCAGGTGCTGCCACTGACGATCTCCCCCCGCGTCACCGAGGACATGTTCTGGCTGGGCCGCTACGCCGAGCGGGCCGAGGACACGGCCCGGCTGCTGCGCGCGGTCAACGACCGCTGGGCGGACTTCCACAACTCCCCCGAGTACACCGGCGCCGCGGCCCTGGCGGTGCTGTTGGAGACCCTGACCGAGGTCACCGCCACGACCCCCGGCTTCATCGGGGTCGACGCCGACACCCGCTTCGCCCGGCAGGCCCGTGAGCTCCTCTCGGTCATCCTCGACGACGAGCGCGAGGGCACGCTGGCCTTCGCGGTGCGCCGGCTGACCGAGGTCTCCGGTGACGTACGCGAGCAGCTGTCCACCGACACCTGGCTGGTGCTCGGCGGCCTGGAGCGTGAGCTGGACGGTCTGCGGACCAAGCTGGGCAGCCGCGACGTGCTGACCGGAGACGTGCCGACCGCCATCGCCCGCGTGCTCGAAGGCCTGCTCGCGCTCTCCGGCCTGATCGCCGAGAGCCTGGTCCGGGATGCCGGCTGGCGCTTCTGCGAGATCGGCCGCCGGATCGAGCGTGCGTTGCACGTCACCACGCTGCTGCAGGCGACGGTCACCAGGGAAGGTCCGCCGCAGACCGACAGCCTGGTCTTCGAGTCGGTGCTGATCGCGGCCGAGAGCATCATCACCTACCGACGGCGCTACCAGGCGCGGGCCGGCGTCGGCACCTTGCTCGACCTGCTGCTGACCGACCGGGAGAATCCGCGCGCGGTGGCCTTCCAGCTCGACCGGCTCGGCGAGGCGCTCGAGCGGCTGCCGGCGGACGCCGAACGGATCGCCCCGGTGCGCGAGACGCTGGCCGAGATCCGCGCCGCCCTCCGCGGCATCGACACCGCGGCGCTGGCCCGGGTCGGCGAGGACGGGCGCCGGGCCGAGCTGCGCGACCTGCTCACCGTTCTGTCCACCCGCCTCGGCGCGCTGGCCCTGGACGTGGAACGGATCTTCTTCGTCCAGCCGGCCCCGCAGCGTCCCCTCGACGTCACGGCCACCACCTGGGAGTCCTGGTGATGGCCACCGCCGCCGCGGAGATCCCGGCGACCGCCAAGGTGTGGCAGCTGACCCACCGCACCGAGTACGTCTACGACGACGAGGTCTTCACCTCCTACGGGCGCGCTCACCTGATTCCGCGTCACGGCGCCGGGCAGTACCGACTGGCCGCCCAGGTCGAGGTCGACCCGGCCCCGGCCGATCTGCGCGAGCACACCGACTTCTTCGGCAACCGGTCGACCTACTTCTCGGTCCGCACCCCGCACCGCGAGTTGTCGGTGACCGCGACCAGCAGGGTGGCGGTCGACCGCGGCGGCACCCATCGCGACGCGCTGCGCGACGTCCGCGCCCGCGATGTGCACGAGCGTCTCCACGACCGCGCGGATCTCGCCGCCGACCTCAACGCCGCCCGCCAGTACCTGCTGCCCTCGCCGATGATCGGTCGCGCCGAGCAGGTCGCCGAGTTCGCCCAGGACCTGATGCGACCGGCCCGGAGCCTGGACGAGGTGGTCGCGGACCTGCTCGACCGCATCCACGACGGGTTCTCCTACGTCTCCGGTTCCACCACCGTGCGGACCACACTGGCCGAGGTGCTCGCCAGCCGGGAGGGCGTCTGCCAGGACTTCGCCCACCTCGCCGTCGCGGCCCTGCGGTCGATGGGACTGGCTGCCCGCTACGTCTCGGGCTACCTGGAGACCCAGCCACCACCGGGCAAGCCGCGACTGGTCGGCGCTGACGCCTCGCACGCGTGGGCCTCGGTGTTCGCCCCCGGAGTCGGCTGGGTCGACCTTGACCCGACCAACCACAAGTTCGTCGACGACAGCTACATCGTCACCGCGGTCGGCCGCGACTACTCCGACGTCCCACCCTTGAAGGGCGTCATCTACACCGAGAGCAAGAAGAACACGCTGAAGGTGTCGGTGGACATGGTGCCCATCGTCGGCGATTCCTCGACCTGACACCGGGTAGCGTCGCCGGATGCGCTCGTTCGACTGTCCCAAGTGCGGATCCCTGTTGTTCTTCGAGAACAGCCACTGCCTGAACTGCGACACCGAGGTCGGCTTCGACCGAGAGACGGCGGCTCTCGCACTCGCGACCCCGGAAACGCGCTGCGCCAACTCCCTGGCCGCCGAGTGCAACTGGCTGGTCGACACCCTCGGCGAACTCTGCGCCTGCTGCGACCTGACCCGCACGCGGCCGAATAATGACGACCTCGGCGGCATGGCCGCGTTCGCCCGCGCCGAGGCGGCCAAACGGCGGCTGCTGTACCAGCTCGACGACCTCAACTTGCCGGTCGTCAGCCGCGAGGAGGACCCAGCGCTCGGCTTGGCCTTCGACCTGCTGTCCTCGGTGGACGGGCCGGTGACCACCGGGCACGCGGACGGCGTGATCAGCCTCGACCTCGCCGAGGGCGACGACGGGCATCGGGAAGCGATGCGCGTCCGCCTGGACGAGCCCTACCGGACCCTGCTCGGGCACTTCCGGCACGAGATCGGCCACTACTACTGGATGCTCCTGGTCGAGAACACCGCGGTGCTATCGGTGTTTCGGGCCCTATTCGGCGATGAGCGCACCGACTACGGCGCGGCATTGAGCGCGCACTACACCTCCTACACGGCCCCGGGCTGGGAGGAAACCTACGTCTCGATCTACGCCACCGCGCACCCGTGGGAGGACTGGGCCGAGACCTTCGCGCACTACCTGCACATCCGCGACACCCTCCAGACCGCCGCTGCGTTCGGCGTGGTCGTGGCCGGACCGGACGTGCAGGCGACCCCGGACCCGACCGCACCCCTGACCTCCATCCCGATGGAAGAGATGGACGACTTCGACGATCTGATCAACTCCTGGCTCCCGCTGACGTACGCGCTGAACGCGGTCAACCGCAGCATGGGCAAGAAGGACCTCTATCCCTTCCTGCTCTCCCCGACGGTGCAGGAGAAGCTGCGCCTGGTGCACGCGCTGCTCACGCGCAGGCAGCCTGCACGTCAGCGATGACGATCTTCTCCGGCTTGCTGATCGCCTCAAACGCCACCTTGGCCGTCGGCCCGTTGAGCAGCGCGAGGACCGGGGTCGGCACAACCTGCCAGGACAGCCCGAACTTGTCCTTGAGCCACCCGCAGTAACTCGGCTCGCCGCCGGCCACGAGGGCGTCGAAGTAGTGGTCCACCTCGGCTTGGTCCGCGCAGAAGATCTGGAACGAGATCGCCTCGCTGAAGGTGAACATCGGGCCCCCGTTGAGGCCGGTGAAGGGCTGCCCGTTCAGAGTGAACTCCACCACCATCTCGGCGCCGGCCTCGTTGCCCGGGGTGCCGCCCTCGGGCGCGAGCCCGATCTCGCCCATCTTCGAGTTCGGGAAGACCGAGGTGTAGAACTCGGCCGCCTCGCGGGCATTGCCGTCGAACCACAGGCAGGGGGTGATCGGCTTGTCCATCGTCTGGCTCCTCAGGTCGCTTCACTTGCTCTCCTACCCCTAGGACCGCGAGAGCTACCCGAACTCATCGGTGCCCCGGGTTTGTCCTTGGTCCAGCCTAGAATCGCGGGCGTGCAGGCGGAGACCCCCGGGGACCGGATCCGGATCGCGCTGGACCTCTACGAGGTCGGCGAGAAGATGCTGCGCGCACGCCTGCGCCGGGAGCGCCCCGACATCAGCCAGAGCGAGCTCGACCAGGCGATCGTCGCGTGGCTGCGCCGGCGTCCTGGGGCAGAGTTCGGTGACATGCCTGGGCGACCTAGCTCCCGACCGCTGTGAACGTCGTCGAGGCCGCCCTGACCCGCGTGACCTCGGACCTGAGAAGCGTCGCGGCCGAGTTCGCCTTGGTGGGCGGGTTTGGGGTCTCCGCTCACACCGAGCCCCGGTTCACCCGCGACGTCGACCTCGTCGTCGCGGTCAGCTCGGACGACGAGGCCGAGTCCCTCGTGCACGCCCTCACCGGGCGCGGCTACGAGATCGTGACCTTGATCGAGCAGTACGGCGTGGGCCGACTGGGCACAGCGCGACTCACCCCGCCGGGGCTCAGCGGCGTAGTGGTCGATCTCCTCTTCGCCGTCAGCGGAGTAGAGCCCGAGATCGTGGCCGCGGCGAGGGTGGCGCAGATCATGCCCGGTCTCACCGTCCCCGTCGCCGGCGTCGGCCACCTGATCGCGATGAAGTTGCTGTCTCGGGCTTCCGATCGCCCCCACGACGACGCCGACCTGGACGCCCTCCGCGCCGTGGCCACCGAGTCCGATCGCGACGTCGCACGCGCCGCGGCCACCCAGATCTCCACCCGCGGGTTCAACCGGGACCGTGACCTGGTGGCCCTGACCGATGCCTTCCTGGCCGCACCGTAGGCAGTGCACGACGGTTCTGGCGGCCGGCGCCGGTTCAGGGATCGCAGTAGGGCTCGTACGACCTCACGATGTGCCGCGGGACGAACGCGAGTAGACAGCCCTGCGAGAAGCCCCATCTGCCCTCCGGCCAGATCAACGTCCTTGGCCAGCGATACCTCGGCAGCCGACCCCAACGCGGCTGCGCCTCACCGCGCAGCGCAGCACGGACGATCTGCCGGAGGGACTCCAACTCCGCCGCATCGGAAACGGTGAAGTCGACAGACGTAGCGACGCCGTTCCCCTCTTCGAAGAACAGGTCGGCACCCCACGCCCGAAGGACGAGACCGACCGCCAAGGCGCCGGGGCTCGCGACCGGTTGCAGCAGGAGCTGCCTGTCCCCGTGGGTTTCGTCGTCAACGACCAGACGCGCCCGGCCATCGCGGATCCAGGGCTCCGCGATCTCCTCGACCGCGCAGTGGACGTCCGGGCCGGTAATCCCACCGGAACGATCGCGCGGCACCCCCTCACGCTCCTCTCCGGCGTGCGGACGTCACTCGAAGAGCGCGGGCAGGGTGGGGTCGGCGCGGTGCGCGAAGGCGGCGGCGATGACGCGGTCCGGGGTGCGGCGGTGTGAGAGCGGGGGCAGGTCGTCGCGGGAGTAGAAGCCGACGCCGTCGGTCTCATGGTCGCCGCCGGCCTCACCGCCGCTGATGTGGCCGGAGAACACGATTTTGTAGGCGCTGAAGGGCGAGCCGGGGTCGTGCGCGTCGAAGACCCCGATCAGGTGGGTGAGCCGGCACTGGTAACCGGACTCCTCCAGCACCTCGCGCTCCGCGGACGACGCAGGCGAATCCCCGACGTCGGCCCAACCGCCGGGCAGGGACCAGCGGCCATCGGCGACCTCGCGGACCAGGAGCAGCCGGCCCTGATCGTCGAAGACCGCGGCCCGGACGTCGACCTTCGGCGTCACGTAGCCCTCGCCCGGGTGGTAGAGCTCGGGCACCTCCACCTCGGGCCGGGCCCACAACTCGGCGAGCATCGCCTTCGAGATCGCGGCCAGTTCGGTGTAGCGGCGGGTCTCGTACGGGTTGGACGCGAAGGTCGAGCCGATCCGGGCCATCGCGTCGAGCTTGCGGGCCCAGCGCAGCCAGGGCGAATCGGGGATGTCGGGGAACTCGTCGGTCATGAGCCGTCCACCCGCGCCCACTCGCCGAGGTAGGACGTCTCATTGAACGCGTGCATCGCGCTGTTGCCGTCGGCGTACCAACGCACCGTGCACAACGACGCGGGCGCGAGCTGCAACCGGTGGATCGTCGAGATCGGGGCGCCGAGCGCTTCCCGGACCAGCATCTTGATCGAGCCCACGTGCGCGACGATCAGCACGTTCTTGCCGACGTGGGCGGACAGGATCCGGAGCTGCGCCTCGGCGACGCGGGCGGCCAACTGGACCATGCTCTCCCCGCCGGGCGGGGCCATCTCCGGGGTGCCGAGCCATTGCGAGAGGGCCACCCCCGCCTGCGCCGAGGCCTCGGCGAAGGTCAGCCCGTCCCAGTCGCCGAAGTCGCACTCGCGCAGGTCCTCGTCGATGAGGACCTCGAGGCCGAGGACGTCGGCGACCGCCTGGGCGGTCTGGCGGGCCCGGGTCAGGGGCGAGGCGACGATGACGTCGGTGCCACCGAGGGAGGCGATGTGGTCGGCCGCGGCCCGGGCCTGGCCCTGGCCGCGTTCGGACAGCGGCGGGTCGAACCGGGTGCCGGAGAACCGCTTCTCGATGGTGTGCGGGGTCTCGCCGTGACGCAGCAGCCGCAGCGTGGTGACGTGGCCGAGGTCGGTGGCCCAGCCGATGATCTTCGGCGGCGGGCCGGTCTCCAGCGCCACCTCCTTGGACAGCGGCTGCGCGGAGATCACGCGGATCTCGCCGGTCTGTTCGGCAGCCGGCGGCGCGCCGTCCAGCGCGCCGTCCAGCGCGCCGTTGGCGAGTCGGTCGGCGTGGGAGTTCTCCGCCCGCGGGATCCAGGTCCAGCGGACCTCGACCTGCGCCGGGATCAGCGCCCGGGCCCTGCTCGCCAGCGGCTTGAGGTTCTCGTGCTTGACCCCCCACCGCCCGGCCATCTGCTCGATGACGAGCTTGGAGTCCATCCGCACCTCGACCTGGGCGGTCGGGTCCAGCCCGTAGGCGGCTTCCAGGGCGGCGATCAGCCCGGAGTACTCGGCGACGTTGTTGGTGGTGACCCCGAGAGTGGCGGCGCGTTCGGCGAGCACCTCGCCGGTCTCGGCGTCCCGCACCACCGCCCCGTAGGACGCCGGGCCCGGGTTGCCCCGGGCGGCCCCGTCCGCCTCGACGACCAGCCTGCGACCCATCGGCTCACAGCCCCGAGTCGGCGACGCGGATCAGGATCCGCCGGCATTCCTCGCAGCGCACGACCTCGTCGTCAGGCGTGGCCCGCAGCCGGTTCAGGTCGGTGGTGGACAGCTCCATGTGACAGCCCTCGCACCGCCCGCGGCGCAGCGCGGCCGCGCCCACCCCGTCGCTGCCGGCCCGGACCTTCTCGTAGAGCGTGACCATCTCGCCGGCCAGCCCACCGGCCAGCGTGGCGCGCTCGCCGGTCAAGGTCGCGGTTTCGGCGTCGATCTCGGTGGTTGCCGCCGCCAGCGCGGCGGTGGTGGAGGCCAGGTCGGAGGCGATCTGATCGCGTTCGGCGGTCAGCTCGGCGATCCGGGCCTGCGCGGACTCCCGGCGCTCCATGATCTCCAGCACCGTGTCCTCGAGATCGCCCTGGCGCTTGGCCAGGCTCGCGATCTCGTGCTGCAGGCTCTCCAGTTCCTTGGGCGAGGACACCTGTCCGGCGTCCAGGCGCTTCTGGTCCCGCTCGGCGCGTTGGCGGACCTGGTCGACGTCCGCCTCCGCCTTGACCTGCTCCCGCCCGATGTCGGAATCCTCGGTCTCGGCGGCCACCAGCAGGTCGCGCACCTGGTCCCGGCGGGCGTTCAGCTCCGCGATCGTGGCGGTCTCGGGCAGGGTCCGGCGACGGTGCGCCAGCTGGTCGATGCGGCTGTCGAACGCCTGCAGATCGAGCAGCCGCCATTGGTCCGCGAGCGCGACGTTCAGCGGTCCTCCTCGGGTAGGGGCCCACCGTATCCGCGGCCGGACGGCTCGGCTGGCGCGGGCACGCTCCACGACGGAGGCGACGTGGTCGATCACGGTGTCCAGCGCGATCTCCAGCGGCTCGGTGCTGCGCGCGACCTGGGTCAACACCAACCCGCCCTGCACGGCGGCGAGGATCGCCATCGCCAGCCGATCCGGGTCGGTGTCCGCCGGTAGCTCCCCGCGCTCATGCATCTGGTGCAGGCCGCCGGCGATCCCGTCCGCCCAGCGGCGGTAGGCCGCTTCCAGGTCGACGCGGGCCCGCAGGCCCTCGGCGCTGACCAGGGCGCGCTTGTCGGCGAAGTTAGGGATAGAGCTGGGACGCTCTGATTCCGGCCGCGGCCCGCACGTCGTCGGTGCTGGTGCCGGCCAGGCCGCGCTCGCAGTGGAGCGCGGACACCAATTGGAGTGATTACTCCATAATTGAGGGGACCCCGATGACCACCTCCATGACCGAGCGCGTCGCCGCCTTCGAGGCCAAGGCGGCCGCCGAATTCCCCGCCGACGCGTTGGCCGTCTTCGGCGGGGAGCGTGTGTTCCAGGGCGCCAAGTGCCCGCTCGACGTGCCCGCCCCCGGCACCCCGATGCCGGACGGCGAGCTGCTCGACGCGCACGGCAACCCGACCACGCTCGCGGCGGCCCGGGCGGGCAAGCCGGCCGTCGTCGTGTTCTACCGGGGCGCCTGGTGCCCGTACTGCAACCTCACGTTGCGCGCCTATCAGGAGGACCTGTTGGCCGAGCTCACCGCGCGCGGAGTCGGCCTGGTCGCGATCAGCCCGCAGAAACCCGACGGCGCCCTGAGCGCCCAGGAGACCAACCAGCTGTCCTATGCGGTGCTCTCCGATCCGGGCAACCAGATCGCCGGCGCGCTCGGCATCCTCACCGAGACCGGCGAGGCGGCCGTCGCCGTGGCGGCGCAGCTCGGCCTGGTCGTCGCGGACACCAACGCCGACGGAACGGCAGCCATCCCGATGCCGACCGTGGTGATGCTCGACGCCGCCGGCGCGATCCAGTGGATCGATGTGCACCCCGACTACGGGACCCGCACCGAGCCGACCGAGATCCTCAAGCACGTCGCCGATCTCACTGGATGACCCGTCGTGGAGGTGGGAGTGTGGGGCCGATCCACCGCCTATCCCGAGGAGGTCGTCGTGGCATTCGAAGAGCTCAAGGCGCGACAGAGCGTGATGTGGGCAAACGGCCCGTACCAGAACGTCACCGAGACATTGACCGACCTGCAGGACCTGACGGTCGGGCGCTTGGGCGCTGCGCCAGGCGTGCACTGGCTGGACCTCGCCTGCGGCACCGGCGCCGTGGCGGAACGCGCCGCCTCGGCCGGCGCCGAGGTGGTCGGGATCGACCTCTCCCCCGGCCTGATCGAGACCGCGCAGGAGCGGGCCAAACAGCTCGGGCTGAACATCGACTACCGGGTCGGCGACTGCGAGAACCTCGAGGTCGGGGACGGCGCGTTCGACGTCGTGTCCTCGACCTGCGGGGTGATGTTCGCGCCCGACCACGAGGCGACCGCGCGCGAGCTCGCTCGCGTGGTCAAGCCGGGCGGGAAGCTCGGGCTCGCGAACTGGACCCCCGCAGGCGGGCTCGGTGACATGTTCCGGGTGATGGCACCGTTCCAGCCGGCGCCGCCGCCGAGCAGTCCCTTTGACTGGGGCAAGCCCGACCGCGTCCGTGAGTTGCTCGGCGACGCGTACGACCTGGAGATCGTCGAGGAGATCTCGATCGCCCGCTCGGAGTCGGCCGAGGCCTACTGGGACCTGTTCTCCTCCAGCTACGGCCCGACGAAGACCCTGGCCGAGAATCTGGGCGAGCGCCGGGCCGAACTGCGGCAGGCCTGGGTCGACATGTTCAACGAGAAGTACGCGGTCGACGGTGGCATCGTCCACACCCGGGAGTACCTGCTGATCCTCGGCACCCGAAAGTGAACTGACGACACGTCAGACGCGCAGCGTCCAGGGGTCGGTGACAAGCTCGGAGACGCGGGTCTGCACGCGGGCCTTGCCCGTGGTCAGGCCCGCCTCCAGCTCCTCGGCGGCCCGCTCCAGCCAGGGCCACTCGGTGGCCCAGTGCGCGACGTCCACCAGCGCCGGTCCCCCAGCGGCCTCACGAGCTTCCGAGGCGGGGTGGTGGCGCAGGTCGGCGGTGACGTAGACGTCGGCGCCGATCGCCCGGACGCTGCCGAGCAGCGAGTCCCCGGCCCCGCCGCAGACCGCGATCTTGCGCACCAGCCGGGTCGGCTCCCCCGCCACCCGGATCCCCCCGGCGGTGGCGGGCAGGCCCTTGACCACCCGCTGCACGAAGACCGAGAGCGGCTCCGCCTCGTCGAGCACACTGACGCGACCGGTCCCGCGCGGACCGACCTCGCCGGCCACCTCGATCACGTCGAAGGCCGGCGTCTCGTACGGGTGCGCTGCCCGTAGCGCCGCGACCACCGCGTCCCGGCGGTCGCGGGACATCACCATCTCCAGCCGGGTCTCGGCGACCGACGCGACCTCGCCGACCTGTCCGATGGTCGGGTTCGCGCCGTCCAGCGGCCGGAACGTGCCGGTGCCCTCGACGGTGAACGCGCAGCGGTCGTAGTCGCCGATCGCGCCGGCGCCCGCGATGGCCAGTGCGTCGAGCACCCGCTCGGCGTCGACCTGCGGGACGAAGGTGACCAGTTTGTCCATCGGATCGCACGGGCGGGGGTCGATCGGCTTGCCCGGCGGCAACCCGAGCGCGTCGGCGAGAGCGTCGGAGACGCCGCCGGTAGCGCAGTCGGCGTTGGTGTGCGCGACCAGCAGGCCGCAGCCGCCGGTGATCAGACGGTGCACCAGGCGGCCCTTGTCACTGGTCGCCGGGACGCCGTGCACCGGGCGCAGGAACAGCGGGTGGTGGGTCACCAGCAGGTCGGCACCCCAGGCCAGCGCTTCGTCGACGACGTCGGCGACCGGGTCGATGGCGAACAACACCTTGGTGACCGACGCGTCCGGGTCACCGCAGACCAACCCGACCGCGTCCCAGGACTCGGCCCAGCGGGGGTCGTAGCGGTCGTCGAGGACCTTGACCACGTCACGCAAGGCAGCAGGCACGCCCGGAGGCTACCCGCCGCCGCCTTCGTTCAGCGGGTGGCCGCGCTGCCGGTCTCGGCGGAGGTCCCGGCCGGCTCTGAGCGATCGGACATCGTCGCGGCGAGCATGAATCCGCTCATCAGCACCATCAGGACCAGCCAGTTGCCCATCTGGAGCCCGATCGTCACCGGGTCGGCACCCGCGGTCAGGTGCAGCCGCGACGGCGGCGCAACGGCCGCCTCGAAGGTGGGCGCCAGAGTGAGGGACATGGGAGTCAGACGCGGGCGCGGGCAGCCCGGTTCCAGTTCGGGACAAAGCGCGTGATTACGTACGAAGCGTGACAGCCCAACCGTACGGTCATGGCGCCTGGACCGAGCCCGGCGCCTTCGAGGTCGCCCCGGACGTGCACCGCATCCCCCTCCCGTTGCCCAACGACGGCCTGCGCGCGGTGAACGTCTACGTCCTGCCCGCGGGTCCGTCGCCGTCCGACGGCTGCGTTCTCATCGACTCCGGCTGGGCGCTGGCCGAAGCCCGCGCACTACTGGAAGAGTCACTCGGCTCGATCGGCTACGGGCTGGACGACGTCAAGCAGTTCCTGGTCACGCACATGCACCGTGACCACTACACGCTCGGAATCGAGCTGCAGCGCCTCTTCGGGTCGAAGGTCGCGCTGGGGCTCGGCGAGCAGCCGAACATTGAGCGCGTGATCGGCAACAACGACGCGGTGCTGCTGCGGTTGCTTCCCACCTGGGGCGCACCGCACCTGTCCGCCATCTGGGCGACCTCCTACGCCCCCGAGGAGCGCGCGCTGGCGGCGCAGTCCTACCAGCTGCCCGACGCCTGGATCACCGACGGGCAGCAACTGGAGGCCGGCAAGCGGACGCTGACCGCCATCGAGACCCCCGGCCACACGCGCGGACACATGGTGTTCGTCGACGCCGACGCTTCGGTGATGTTCACCGGCGACCACGTGCTGCCCCACATCACGCCCTCGATCGGGCTGGAGCCGGAGCGGCAGCGCAGCCCGCTGACCGCGTACCTGTCGTCGCTGCGCCTGCTGCTCAGCCACGCCGATGCCCTCATGCTCCCGGCCCACGGCACCCCCGGCGGCAGCGTCCACGTCCGGGTGAACGAGCTGCTCGACTTCCACGACGTCCGGCTCGCTCAGACCCTCGCCGCGGTCGAGGCCGGCGCCGGAACCCCCTACGAGGCGGCCCGGGCGATCCCCTGGACCCGGCGCAACACCGCGTTCGACGACCTCACCGACTACAACCAGATCCTCGCCGTCGGCGAGACCTGGGCCCACCTGGTCACGCTGGCCGAGCGCAGCCAGATCGTGGAGTCGGCCGACGGCGAGGCCCTGCTCACCTACGAACTCCCCTCCTAAGCCTAGCCGTCCCTCCCGGCGGGCTGCCCCGGCTCCCAGACGTTCACTTGCCCAGGTCGGCAGGGGCCGCGCCCTGGCCGCCGGGGGTGTAGCTGACCAGGACTGAACGGCCGAAGGCGCCATCGGTGTGCATGCTGAGCAGCGGGCCGATCCCGAGGGCGTAGAACTTCAGTTCCTGGACCTTCGGCTCGGTCGGTACCAGGTCGCGGGTCATCAGGATGTCCTTAGTGAAGTAGCCGAAGGGGACCTCCACCTGCTCCTCGCCGACGGTGACGATCGCGCCCCTGTCCTCGGCCTCGCCCTTGTAGTACTCCTGGCGGTAGGACATCCCCGGCGTGGGGTTGGCGGGCAACGCGATCCCGGCCTGTGCGCCGTCGACGCCCGCCTCGAAGGAGCCGGCGTGGTCGACGACCTTGCCGTCCTCGTAGTTGGTGACGTACTCGCCGAGGTACCAGATGTTTCCCGCCTTGTCCTGGGCGAACCAGTCGTCGGTGATCTCGACCGGCACGCCGTCCTCGGTGACCGTGTCGCGGACGACCCGCGCCACGACCCCGTTGGCGATCCTCTTGGTCTCCTGCAGGACCTCGATGACGATGTCCTCCTTTGTTCCCGCACTGTCGGTCTCGGCGTAGACCCACCGGCTCCCCGGGCTCATCGGCCAGTACGGGTTGTCGATGTCGGTGGTGAAATCGGCCGGATCCAGGTCGACGGGCTCGCTGCCCTGCGGCAGCGTGCCGCTTTGGGTCGGCGGACTCGGCGTCGGTGCCGTCGGAGCCGCGGCGGCGACTGCCGCTTGGGACTGAGCGTCGTTCGCGGCGCCGCATGCGCTGAGGGGAACGGCGACGGCGCCTGCGAGCAGCAAGCCGGCGAACCGCCGCTGAGGCAGAGTCAGGTAGATCTCGCGCAGGGTCATGAGGTTCCTCCGAGATGGTCTGGATGGATGTCCAGACCATCTCTCCCCGGTCCTGAAGCCGTGCTGAATGGACCTGGCGAGCGCGCCGATGCCGAGCGTTGTTTACTGGCGTCAGGGAGATCGCGCGCTATAGCGCGCGATGTCGCTGACGCAGTGGAATTTCTCGGTCGTGGACTACGCAGGCCGGGGTGCGTACATGATCACGGCGACGCCGATCAGACAGATGGCGGCTCCGGTCCAGTCGTAGCGATCGGGCCGGAAGTTGTCGACGGCCATCGCCCAGGCCAGGGAACCGGCGACGAACACTCCCCCGTACGCGGCGAGGATCCGGCCGAAGTTGGGGTCGGGCTGCAACGTCGCGACGAAGCCGTAGGCACCGAGCGCGACTACGCCGGCGCCGGCCCACAACACGCCCTTGTCCTCGCGCACGCCCTGCCAGATCAGCCAGGCGCCGCCGATCTCGGCGAGAGCGGCGAGCAGGAACAACGGGATCGAGCGCAGGGTGTCCACGGCCCGAGCGTAGGCGGGCAGACCGAAGGAGGCGTGCGGTGCCCGGCCGCGCGCCGCACGACGGCGCGGGAAAGGACATGACTAACCATCAGATGCCCTATATCTAGGGCATTTCGCGTGCGGTTACACCAGATCTTGATTGTCGGTGGCAGGTCGTAGCGTCGGAGATGTGGAGGGGTTGCGGGAGCTGACCGGCCGTGAGGTCGTCGAGGTGCTGCGCGAGCTGTACGCCGACCAGGCACGCATGCACGCGGCCCTGCTGGAAGCGGTCTGGGAGACCGTCCTCTGCGGCGAGGCGGACTCCACCCGACGGATGACCGACCCGGACGAGTGGTCCGCCGACGAGGTTCGCGCGGCGCTGGGGCTGACCCGCCCGGCCGCCACGAGACTGGTGTCCGAGGCGCACGACACCTGCCACCGACTGCCCGATCTGCACGAGGCGATGGCCGCCGGCCGGCTGGACCCAGCGCGGGCCCGGGTGATCGCGGACTGGGTGACCGAGCTCTCCGTCGCCCACGCGCAGCAAGTGGTGGCGGCGGTGCTGCCGAAGTGCGAGCTCGGGGGGCAGACATGCCTCACCACCGGTCAGCTCACCGAGGAGATCAAGACCCTCGCGGTGGCGCTGGACCCGGAGTGGGCCCGGCGGCGCTACGAGGGCTCACTGCAGGACCGCAAGGTCGTCGGGTCCCGTACCGCGGACGGGACAGCGAAGCTCTCCGGGCTGAACCTCGCACCCGAGCGGGTCGCCGCAGCAGTCGCCCGCCTCGATGGGCTGGCCAAAGCCGCGAAGCGGGCCGGGGACAAGCGGCCGATCGACCAGCTGCGCGCGGACCTGTTCTGCGGCATGACCGACGGCACCTATCGCGGCCTGAACGACGACCAGATCCTCGCTGCGCTCTTGGCCAGCCGACCCGACGCCGGCAACGACGCCGGCAACGACGCCGCTGAGCGAGGCAAGCCAGCGCCTGCGCCAGCACCCGCATCTGAGCCTGAGCCTGAGCCCGCACCGGAGTCTTCGTGGGCCGGGGTCCACCTCAAGGTCCGCCTCACCACGCTGCTGGGCCTGGACCGGTATCCCGCCGAGATGGCCGGCTGGGGAACCTGCCATGCCGAGCTCGCTCGCCAGCTCGTCGACCAGCTCGGCGCCGCGCAGTGGCACTACACCTTCACGTGCCCCGACGGGTTCCTCGTGCGTACCGGGCTCACGACCGCCCGGCCCACCGGGGTACGCAAGCGCCAAGCCTCGTGCCAGGCCGTGATCGAGATTGTCGTGCCCGCCGGGCTCCTGCCGAAGCTTCTCGAAGCCAATCTCGACCCCTCCTGGGGGCCAGTGCTCAACGACCTCTACGAGCACCTGACCGAGCCGAAGACCCAGCGGTTACTCGACCCCGGCCGCCGTGTGCCCGGCGCGGCGTTGCGTCGTGAGGTCGTCGCTGCCCTCCGCACCTGCGTCGGCTCCGGGTGCCGCGCTCCCGCCCGCACCGGCGACATCGACCACCGCCACGACCACGCCAAGGGCGGGCAGACGGTCGGGGCGAACCTGAACCCCGTGTGCCGTCACGACCATCGGGTGAAGAGCGAGGCCGGCTGGCAGCTACGCCGGATCGGGGACACCTTCGAGTGGACCACCCGCCTCGGACACGTCTACCTCACCCCAGTCCAGCCGGTCCTGCCCGACCTCCCCGCCCAGCACCCGAGCGAGCCCGAAGACGACCTACCGGTCAACCCCGACCGCGACCGCCTCGGCGAGCCCTGGCAACGCTCCACCGCCTGGGACGAGACCCGGCACCGACGAGCCGAGCCGGAGCCGCAGCAACCTCGGCCCCGGCCACACCCGGACGACGACCCACCGCCCTTCTGACCCGGGCGGCGGGGCGTCCCGGCGCGCCGCGACTCAGGTGTTGCCGCCGGCCTCCTCGGCTGTGGTGGCGGTGACGTCGGTGAGGCGATAGGCGTCGAGGGCCTTGCGCACGGTCTCCTGCTCGATCTCGCCGCGGTGGGCGAGCTCGGCCAGGGTGCGGACGACGATCGACTGGGCGTCCACGCCGAAGTGGCGACGCAGGGCGGCGCGGGTGTCCGAGCGACCGAAGCCGTCGGTGCCGAGGGAGGTGTAGTCCCCGGACACCCAGCGGGAGATCTGGTCCGGCACCGCCTTCATCCAGTCGCTGACCGCGACCACCGGACCGGGGGCACCGGCCAGCATCTTGGTCACGTGCGGTACGCGGGCCTCGGCCTCGGGGTGCAGCAGGTTGTGCGCGTCGCACTCCATGGCGTCGCGGCGCAGTTCGGTCCACGAGGTCGCGGACCAGACATCGGCGGCCACGCCCCACTCGTCCTGGAGAAGGGCAGCCGCGTTGAGCGCCCAGACCATCGCCGGGCCGGAGGCGAGCAGCTGCGCGCGGGGCGCACCGTTCGGCGCCGACGGAGCGGACTGGTAGCGGTAGAGCCCCCGTAGCAACGCGTCGACGTCCAGGCCGGCCGGCTGGGCCGGCTGAATGTACGGCTCGTTGTACATCGTCAGGTAGAAGAAGACATCTTCGCCGTGCGGGTGCGACACCGTGGAGCCGTACATCCGCTTGAGCCCGGACTGCACGATGTGGCCGATCTCGTAACCGAACGCCGGGTCGTAGGAGACGCAGGCCGGGTTGGTCGAGGCGAGCAACATCGAGTGCCCGTCCTCGTGCTGCAGCCCCTCGCCATTCAGCGTGGTGCGGCCCGCGGTGGCCCCGCACATGAAGCCGCGGCCGAGCTGGTCGGCCAGCGCCCAGACAGCGTCGCCGGTGCGCTGGAAACCGAACATCGAGTAGAAGATGTAGACCGGGATCATCGGCTCGCCGTGGGTGGCGTACGCCGTGCTGGCCGCGGTCAGCGAGCCCATCGCACCGGCCTCGCTGATGCCCTCGTGCAGGATCTGACCCTGCTTCGATTCCTTGTAGGACAGCAGCAGTTCACGGTCCACGGCGTCGTAGGTCTGCCCGTGCGGGGAGTAGATCTTCGCGCTCGGGAAGATCGAGTCCAGGCCGAACGTGCGGGCCTCGTCCGGGATGATCGGCACGAAGCGGTTGCCGATCTCTGGGTCCTTGATCAGGTCGCGGAACAGCCGCACGAAGGCCATCGTGGTGGCCACCGGCTGCTTGCCGGAGCCCTTCTCCAGTTGGGTGAACACGGCCGCGCCGGGCAGCTTGATCGGCCGCGGCTTGACCACCCGGTTGGGCAGGAAACCGCCGAGCGCCCGGCGGCGCTCGATCAGGTACGCGATCTCGTCCGAGTTCTCGCCCGGGTGGTAATACGGCGGCAGGTCCGCCTCCAGGGCCGCGTCGGAGATCGGCAGGTGCAGCCGGTCGCGGAACTCCTTGAGGTCGGCCTTGGTCAGCTTCTTCATCTGGTGCGTGGAGTTGCGCGCTTCGAAGCTCTTCAGCGTCCAGCCCTTGATGGTGTGGGCCAGGATTACCGTCGGCTGCCCGACGTGCTCGCGGGCGGCCTTGAAGGCGGCGTAGACCTTGCGGTAGTCGTGGCCGCCGCGGGAGAGCTTGGTGAGCTGGTCGTCGCTCATCTCCTGGACCATCTTGCGCAGCCGGTTGTCCCGACCGAAGAAGCTCTCCCTGATGTAGGCGCCGTCCTCGGTCGTGTACGTCTGGAACTGTCCGTCCGGGGTGGTGTTCATCGCGTTCACCAGCACACCGTCGACGTCCCGCGCGAGCAACGGGTCCCAGTCCCGTCCCCAGACCACCTTGATGACGTTCCAGCCGGCGCCGCGGAAGTACGCCTCGAGTTCCTGGATGATCTTGCCGTTGCCGCGCACCGGGCCGTCGAGGCGCTGCAGGTTGCAGTTCACGACGAAGGTGAGGTTGTCCAGCTCTTCGCGGGAGGCCAGGCCGATCGCGCCGAGCGACTCCGGCTCATCCATCTCGCCGTCGCCGAGGAAGGCCCAGACCTGCGAGCGCGAGGTGTCCTTGATCTGACGGTTCAACAGATACCGGTTGAACCGGGCCTGGTAGATCGCGTTCAGCGGGCCCAGGCCCATCGAGACGGTGGGGAACTCCCAGAAGTCCGGCATCAGCCGCGGGTGGGGGTAGGACGGCAGGCCGCCGACCGGGCTGGTGAGCTCCTGGCGGAACCCGTCGAGCTGGTCGGCCGAGAGCCGCCCCTCGAGGAACCCGCGGGCGTAGATGCCGGGCGAGGCGTGGCCCTGGATGAAGATCTGGTCCCCGGACTCACCGCCGGCCTTGCCGCGGAAGAAGTGGTTGAAGCCGATGTCGTAGAGCGAGGCGGCGGAGGCGTAGGTGGCGATGTGCCCGCCGACGCCGATGCCGGGCCGGTTCGCGCGGGAGACCATCACCGCGGCGTTCCAGCGAATGAACGCGCGGATCCGGCGCTCGATGTCCTCGTCGCCGGGGAACCACGGCTCGTTCTCGGTCGAGATGGTGTTGATGTAGTCGGTGCTGCGCAGGCCGGGGACGCCCACCTGGCGTTCCCGGGCGCGCTCCAGCAGCCGCAGCATGAGGTACCGGGCGCGGGCCTGGCCGCCGCCGTCGATGACTGCGTCCAGAGACTGCAGCCACTCCTTCGTCTCCTCGGGATCGACGTCGGGGAGCTGGGTGGGCAGCCCGTCGCTGATCACGGAGAACCGTTCGCGTCCTGAGGTCACAGGGCAGGTCCTGTTCTTTCGAGTTACCCCGGTTGTGCCGGGCCTTGACCCCCATCGTTGTCCTGGCGACCCCTCTGATGCACTCCTACCCCGGGGTAGTGCTGGTGAGCTGTGTCTCTACCCCGAGGGCAGACGCGCGGCCCGGGTACTTGCGTGCGGGGCCTCTGACCGGATGGACTACCCGACAACCACCCCGACATGGGACACACGAGGAACTGGAGACTGGAGTTGGGCGCCAGCGCCGAGGGCGCAGCCGCGATCAACACGCGGCTCGGATTCACCTCGGGACAGGTCGTCCAGGAGCTCGGCTACGACGACGACGTCGACTTCGATCTGCGCGACGCGATCGGGGACGTCACCGGCAGCGAACTCGTGGACGAGGACTTCGAGGAGACCGTCGACGCCGTCCTGCTCTGGTGGCGCGAGGACGACGGCGACCTGGTCGACGCCCTGGTCGATTCCCTCGCCTCCTTGGCCGACGGCGGTGTCGTCTGGCTGATGACGCCCAAACAGGGCCGGCCCGGGCACGTCGAGCCCTCGGACATCGGCGAGGCCGCCCCGACCGCGGGCCTGTCCCAGACCAGCAGCATCAGCGCCGCGCCGGCCTGGTCCGGCACCCGCCTGGTGGCCCCCAAGGCCGCCCGCGGCAAGCGCTGACCTTCCCTTCCCACCGCGCTGACCTGCAGCTGAGTCCTGCCCGGCCACGCCGGTTGAGCTCTGCCCTGGGCCAAAACGGTCGAATCCGGTGCGCATTCGGGTGAACCTGTTCTTCACCTCTGGGCAATCGAGTACCAGTTCGTCACTCTGATCACTACTTGTCTGCCTGGTTACTTCCGTCACAGGCGTCGTGCGAGGTCAGGGAGATACGGGGATGGGTCGGCTCGGGTTCGGGCGACGTGGAACACCCCGCACAGCCAGGACCGGATCCGGGTCACCGTCGGCAAGGCGACCCGGGTCTACGACTCCGCTCGACGCGGCGCGATGTCGGCGCGCTGCCTCAGGCCAGATATCGGGTCGAACCGGCACAGAGCCGCGCCGCATTCGGGTGAACCGGGACGAGAACCCTGGGAATTCGCGTAACGGTTCGTCACTCTGACCAAGATCCACTCGCACACCTCGCTACTTTCTGTAGGCGGGGCTCTGCTCATTGCCGGGCGACATGGGGGGGCTTTGGATGCGTCGGCTCGGGGTGGCTCTGGCGACGGCGGCGACGCTGGCCGCAGGAACGGTGGTGGGGATCTCCCCGCCGGCCGTCGCGGCGTCCGTCGCGCTCGGCGGGTGTGGTTGGCAGCCCACGTTGGCCCGCATGAACAACCCGACGAGCATCCGCGACGGCGTCCTGCGCCTGAGCGGCTACGCCCCGGTGGCCATCAACCTGACCGGCGACATCAACTGGTCCACCGACCCCTACCAGGACCCGACCTGGCGCCTGTGGTTCCACTCGCTGAAGTGGATGGAGTCCCTCGTGGTCTCCGGCGACCCCGACGATCTCGCGCTGGCGCGGCAGATCGTCACCGACTTCGTCGCGGACAATCCCGACCCGGGCAGCGACGGCGGCGCCTGGGTGGACCACGCGACCTCGTTCCGCACGTCCCTGTTCGTCTGCATGTGGCACAAGGGCACCGGGCCGGCATTCCGGGCGTGGCTGGAGCCGATCCTGCGGGCACACGCCCAGGTCGTGCTGAACCGCTACGTCGGCGCGTGGAACCACGGCACCATGCAGAGCCTGGCCCTGCTCGCGGCCGGCTGCACCCTGGACGAGGCCACCTGGCAGAACGTCGCGGCCTCCCGCCTGCAGAACGAACTCGTTCAGGGCATCGACTCCCAGGGCGCGATCCTGGAGCAGGCCCCCGGGTACGCCTCGTTCATCCAGGGCCTGCACCGTGACGCCGCCGCGCACCTGGCGGCCTGCGACATGCCGGTTCCGGCCGGCGTGTACGACCGGGTCGAGCTCGTCGACACCTACGCCGCGCAGGCCACCCGTCCGGACGGCACGTTCATCGAGATCGGCGACACCTGGCCGGAGCGTCCGGGCGTCGGGATGGGCCCGAACAGCCGTTGGGTGGTGACCCGCGGCGCCCAGGGCACGATGCCCGCGGACCTGGTCAAGGTCTACAACGCCGGTTACGTCTTCGCCCGGGACTCCTGGACCGCCCCGACCCAGCAGTACTCGCTGCGCTTCGGGCCCGGCCGCTACACCCACGGCCACAACGACCATCTGTCGATCACCTATTGGGCCAAGGGCCGCGACGTGCTCGTCGACCCCGGCTACGACGGGTACGCCGACCGCCCGTTCCGGACCTGGTCGCGCTCGCTGCAGGCGCACAACGTGCCGATCCCGAATGGGGCCAAGTACAACGCCGACGCCCCGACCGCGCTGGTCGCCAGGTCGGCGGGCAAGGGCGCCCGCTCCTGGCAGCTGCGCGACCGGGCCTTCGCCGGCGCCGAGCGGCACCGCTCGGTCCTGGTCGACGACCAGCAGAAGCTGATGCTGGTGCGCGACGACGTCACCGCCGACCGCGCGCGCAATCTGCAGATCCTCTGGCACCTGGACCCGTCCTGGAGCAAGGAACGGGTCGTCAACAACGGGCGCAACACCACCGCGACGTTCCTGTCCGCCAACGGCCGCTACCGGACCTCGATCATCCAGCTCGCCGCGCCCGGCACGACGATCGCGTCGTCGGCGACCAGCGTGGTCAAGGGCCGCCGATCCCCGACCTACCAGGGCTACGTCTCCCGCCACCGCGGTGACCGGACCCCGAGCTGGGTGCTGGAGGTGCGGCGCGGCGCGGCCAAGAAGCAGAGCGTGATCACCCTGATCGTCGTCACCCGGGTCGGTGAGAAGGTCCGGGCCGCGTGGAACAAGCCGAAGGGCAAGAACCGGGTCCGGGTCACCGTCGGCACCACCACCAAGGTCTACGACTCCACCCGACGCGGCGGACTGTCGGCGCGCTGACGTAGGTTGGCCCGGTGGCGATCGAGATCGGCGAGAAGGCTCCGGAGTTCGGCCTCCGCGACCAGCACAACGTCGTCATCGGGCTGGCCGAGCAGCGCCCCAAGGCCGTGCTCCTGGTCTTCTTCCCGCTGGCCTTCACCGGTGTCTGCGCCGGCGAGCTGGCCCTGATCCAGGCCGACCTCGACCTGCTCCAGAACGACCGCATCCAGGTCCTCGGCGTCTCCGTCGACTCCCCCTACACCCAGCGGGTCTTCGCCGACCGGGACGGGATGAAGTTCCCGCTGCTCTCGGACTTCTGGCCGCATGGCGCGGTCGCGCAGCAGTACGGCATTTTCGACGACAACGCCGGGGTGGCCAACCGGGCGTCGTTCCTGATCGACGGCGAAGGGATCGTGCGGTGGCGGATCCTCAGCGACATCGGGCACGCCCGGGACCACGAGCAGTACCACCTGGCGATCACGGAGCTGGCGGCTCGAACTGCCGGATAGCCTGGCGCCCAGCAGTCCCGGGCGTATAGCTCAGCGGTAGAGCCCCGCGCTTACAACGCGGTGGTCACAGGTTCGATCCCTGTTGCGCCCACTTCGCCCAGCTGTCCGAACCGAAAGGCGTGTCACGCCTTTTGGTTCGTGCCTTCGGAACGCACACCGGCGCGAAACACCCTGAGTAACACCAGTCACATCGATCACTTTCATCCCTCTGGCCTCTACGCTGGCGACGTCCCGCCGTACAGCGAGAGGTCTCATCCCATGCCCCGCCACCAGCGGGTCGTCCGCACCGCCGCCGCGACCCGGCGGGACCGGTCGGTGACCGTGCTCGCCGCGCTGCTGCTGGCAGCGATGGCGCTGGCGGCGATCCTGGTGGGGCCGAAGGCCGAGGCCGACCAGGCGCGGCCCCTCATGCCACTGACGCCGACGGGCAGCAGTACCGATGTCGCCGCCCCGACCGATGGGCCGCTCTATCCGCTCGCGGCCGCCGCCACCCGCTACCGCGGCCTGGCCTTCGACACCTGCACCGCGCCGTCCCGCGCCGCGATGCAGGCCTGGCAGTCCTCGCCGTACCAGGCCGTCGGCATCTACCTCAGCGGCCGCAACCGGGCCTGCACCCAGCCGGAGCTCACCGCGGCCTGGGTCAAGGACGTCACCGAGATGGGCTGGAAGCTGCTGCCGATCAACATGGGCTCGCAGGCGCCCTGCCGGGACAACAAGCGCAAGGTCCCGATGAAGGCCAAGACCGCCGCGGCCACCGGCACCGCGGAGGCCGCGGTGGCGGTGCTCGCGGCCAAGAACCTCGGCCTGCTGCCCGGCACCCCCATCTACGCCGACGTCGAGCCCTACGACGCCGCCCGCACCAAGTGTGTCCGTGCGGTCGCGGTGTACCTGAGCGCCTGGACCCGCGAGCTGCACCGGCAGGGCTACCTGTCCGGCATGTACGGCACGCTCGGCTCGGGCCTGATCGACGCCACCAAGCGGTACGCCTCCACCACCTACGCCCGTCCAGACGCGGTGTGGTTCGCCCGCTGGGATCGGTCCCCGTCCCTGAAGGGCTGGGCCAACATCCCGGACAACCGCTGGTCGAAGTGGCAGCGGGTCAAGCAGTACCGCGGGGACCACCGCGAGACCCACGGTGGCGTGAAGATGCTCATCGACTCCGACTCGGTCGACGCCCCCGTCGCGACCGTGGCCCGGACCTACCCGGTCACCAGCGCGGCGACGCTGAACGCCCGCCGCTCTCCGAACAGCTCGGCCGAGGCCGTGGGGGCGGCCGAGCCGGGCACCGAGGTTTCCGTCGTCTGCCAGGTCAACGGCTCGGACGAGGCGGGCTCGACGGTGTGGAACAAGCTCGTCGACGGCAGCTACGTCTCCGACGCCTACGTCGGGGCCGGGGCGCGCAAGCCGGTCCCGCCCTGCCACTACCCGGTCCAGGTTCTGACCTCGGGTGGCGCGTTCACCCGGACCGGACCGGCGACCACGGAGCCCACCGCGGCCAAGCTGCCGCTGGGCGCCCTGGCCTGGATCACCTGCACCGACCCCGCCGGCGGATGGGTGCAGCTGCACAACGGCCTGTACATGTCGACCAAGGACCTGGCCGCTTTCAGCGCCCCGCTGCAGAACTGCTGACGCCCCTTCCCCACTCCTATCAGTGGCGGGCGGTCCAGGCCAGCAGCGTGTCGAGGTCCCAGGTGTTCACGATCTGATCCGGCGTCAGTTCCATCTCGGTCGCCCGCACGCAGCCGTGCGGCTGCCAGTCCAGCTGCCCCGCCGCGTGCGCGTCGGAGTCGATGGAGAAGTGGCATCCGGCCTCGATGGCCAGCGCGATCAGTCGCTTCGGCGGGTCGAGCCGTTCCGGGCGTGAGTTGATCTCGACCGCGACGCCGAAGCGGGCGCAGGCCGCGAACACCAGCTCGGCGTCGAACTGCGACTCCGGCCGACCGCCGGAGCCGCCGCGCTTGCCGTCCGGGTCGCGTTTCACGATCCGCCCCGTGCAGTGCCCGAGGACGTCGACGTTCGGGTTGGCCACGGCGTGCACCATCCGGCGGGTCATCTGCTCGGCGTCCATCTTGAGCTTGGAGTGCACGCTGGCCACCACGACATCGAGACGGGCCAGCAGCTCGGCGTCCTGATCCAGGGAACCGTCGTCGAGGATGTCGACCTCGATGCCGGTGAGCAGCCGGAACGGGGCGAGGCGCTCGTTGATCTCGGCGACCACGTCGAGCTGGCGCATCAGCCGTTCCGGCTTGAGCCCGTTGGCCACGGTGAGGCGCGGCGAGTGGTCGGTCAGCACCATGTACTGATGCCCGATCACATCAGCGGCCGTGCGCGCCATCTCCTCGATCGGACTCCCGCCGTCGGACCAGTCCGAGTGGGTGTGCAGGTCGCCCTTGAGCGCGCCCCGGATCGCCTCCCCGCCCGGGGCGACGGAGGCCGGTGACTCGGCGGCCAGCTTGCGCAGGTAGGCCGGGATCTCGCCCGCCATCGACTCCTCCACCACCGTCGCGGTGGTGTCCCCGATGCCCTTGAGCTCCTTCAACGAACCGGCGTCGACCCGGACCTCGAGTTCGCCCTCGGGCAGGGCCGCGAGCGTGGCGGCGGCATGGCGGAAGGCCTTGACCCGGTGCGTAGGGGCGTGCGAGCGCTCGAGCAGGAACGCGATCGAGTCCAGGTCCGCGAGGGGCTCCCGTGCGTCACTCACCCCCCGATCATGCCGCTCTGGATCGGCCTGATCGCCACCGCCGGCCTGACCTCGGACGGTCACCCCTGACCGCCCGACGAATGTCACAGCCCCGTACGCGGGCCTCGGGTCGTAGAACGTGTACAAAGGGCCGAACGGCGTGTTGGCCCTGTGAGCAGCGCGCTTTCCCGCTCGAACAGCGCAAGGTGGAGCCATGCTGGCGATCGTCGCGCCCGGCCAGGGGGCCCAGACCCCCGGCTTCCTGGAACCGTGGCTGGAGCTCCCGGCCTTCGCCTCCCGGCTGGCCGCCTGGTCCCAGGTGGCCGGTATCGACCTGATCGAGCTCGGTACCCAGGGCGACGCCGAGGCGATCAAGGACACCGCGGTCGCGCAGCCGCTGCTGGTCGCGGCCGGCCTGGGCGCGCTGGGTGAACTGCTCGGCACCGCCAAGGACGAGGACCCGACCGCGCCCGGCGCCGGCC
>NZ_JACDFE010000028.1 GCF_013815995.1 Sporichthya sp. | reverse complement strand
CCGCCGAGCGCTGGGGCGAGGCCGCGCGCCGGCTCGACAGGGGCATCGAACGCCGCTTCGGCGCGACCGGCTATCGCCGCTACCCCGTCGACGGCGCGGGGCCGGACAGCGCGGTCACCTTCCGCTCCGCTCCGCTGGCTGCACCTCGCGACAGCTCAGGTGAGGATGCGTCAGAGTTGACCGGGGCCGTGCAGCGAGCCCAGGCCGAGCTGCTGATGCCTTCCGGTGGCCTGCGGCCGGGGAACATCCCCCGGGTCGGCGGCGTGGCCTGGACCCCGGCCACCGCCCTGTTCGCTCTGGCGGCGGCCGGGCGCGGTGACGAGGCCTCGTTCCGGCGCTGGTTCGACTGGCTCTCGGCGCACCGCACCGCGCTGGGCGCCCTGCCGGAGAAGGTCGCCAACGACGGCGGCCCGGCCTCGGTCGCACCGCTGGGGTGGACTTGTTCCATCGTGCTGCTCGCGCTGGCCGCCCGCGACGGCGCCGTGCCCACGCCGCCGGTCGACCCGGGAACGTAGGCTCGGTTTCCATGAGTATGGATCGGGTCGACAACGCCGTCCCCGCCGAGGTCACGAGGGGTTTCGTGGAACTCATCGGTGCCGAGATCGTGGAGGCCGGCCCGGACCGCGCGGTGATGCTCCTCGACGTCGACGAGCGCCACCTGCAGCCGGCGGGCGTGATGCACGGCGGGGTGCACTGCACGCTGGTGGAGAGCGCGGCCAGCATCGGCGCGTCCCTCTGGCTCGGCGGCAAGGGCGGGGTGGTCGGGGTCAGCAACCACACGAACTTCCTCCGCCCGGTCACCGCGGGAGCCCGCGTGACCACCACGGCGACGCCCGTCCACCGCGGCCGCACCCAGCAGCTGTGGCTGGTCGAAATTCACGATGGCGGCGGCAAGTTGGTCGGGCGCGGCGAGGTTCGCCTGCACAACCTGTACACGGCCTGAGCGGAGCGGGAGCGCTACCGCTGCTGGGTCGGCGCTGCCGCGCGCCGCCGCAGCGAGAACAGCCCGTAGAGCAGCGCGATCAGGATCACCGCGCCGGCCACGCTCATGATCAGCGCGACGTTGCTGCCACCGCCATCGCCGGTCTCACTGGCGACCTGGATCGGCTGACCCGCCGTCAGGGTGAAGTCCCACGCCTTGTCGTACGGCACGACCGCCTCGGCCCCCGGCAGCGTGCGCACCTTGAGTTCGAGGTGGGTGGGGCCGGCCGGCAACGCCCCCAGCGAGGCGGTGTAGTTGCCCAGCGACGACCCCTGGGCGAGGTTGACGGTCTTCGCCGGCGTGCCCAGCAACGCTTTGACCTCGGCGCCCCGGATCGGCGACCCGGAGTCGCCGTCGACCAGCGTCGTGCTGGCCTTCCAGGCCGTGCCGTCCGGACTGAGGGTGAGGTCCGCGACCAGCACCACGGCCTTGCCGCCGCTGTGCGCCGACACCGGCGTCGCGGCGGGCCCCAGGGCCGTCAGCCCGACCGCCACCAGGGCGGCAGCTGTGCCCTTCAGGAACTTCATCGACTCAACCTCCGAGGATCCGGGCCGCGTTCGCGGTCTCGATCAGCTCGTGACAGTACTTGAGGATTGTTACGCAGAGCCCGATCACCCCGGTCCCGCCCACCATCACGGCAACGCAGGCCCACAGCGCCCGCTGGCTCACCCCGACCGAGGCGGCACGGAACCGGGTGGCCGCGGCGACCTGGCCGGCGGCGGCGGGCGCCCTCGCCTCGTCGTGGATGACGTGGCCGTCCTCGTCGAAATGAACGCCGCTGGACCACATGTCGATCTCGTCGTCGCCGCCGGTCACGGCGTCCTGCGCGGACTGCGCCTGCCGGCCCGCCTCCATCGCCAGCACCATGCTCGCGCCGCCCATCACCAGGAACACCAGGATCTTGACGTAGAGCGCGTTGAAGTACATCGCGGCGTAGGGCAGGCGCGTGATGTCGTCGTACTCGGAGAAGGAGAAGCTGCTCGTGGAGAACGGGGCGTCATAAGCGGTCTGGGTGCTCAGCAGCCAGGCCCCGGTGATGAGCGTGCCGCCGAAGGTGACCCACATCGAGCTGGTCAGGACGTTGCGCCTGACCTCGAGGGTCTGCAACGCGAGGGTGGAGAGCATCCGGCGCAGTCGCGGCAGGGCGATGAACGCCATGGCGGCGACCAGCAGCAGCCAGAGGCTGGCCAGGATCACGTGGAACTGCAGCAGGAAGACCTCGAAGGAGCTGCCCTCGACGGCGTAGCGCAGCCCCTTGAACTCCCCGGCCAGCACCACCGCCTCGGTGATGTCGAGGGTGGTCTCCACGACCTCGAGTTGCTGCTGGCCGGCCGCGGTGGGCAGGTTGACGAAGGCGGTGAAGGTCCAGGCGCCCGGGTTGTTCACGATGATCGAGCAGCGGTACACCCCCAGGGGGACCGCGGGGTCGTTGTCGCTGACCTGCAGGCAGTTCTCCGGCTCCTCCAGGATCGGCTCGCCCTCACCCTCCCGGGCGGTGAGGAACACCCCGTACCGGGCCGCCGGCGGCTTCTTGGTCCCGCTGTTCACGACGGTGATGTCCATCGTGATGTTGTTCGGGTTGGCGTTGCGGATCTCGGCCTGGGTGAGCGTGACCTTGATCTTCTCGGGGTTCTCCGCGGCAGCTGCCGGACCCGCGCCGAGCACCAGCACCGCGCACGCGCCGAGGAGGGCGAACAGCGTGACAAGCGCCGTGCACGGGCGGCGCCCGGAGCTGGTGCCGGTCAATCAGATCACCGCTCGAAGCGTCGGATCCCATTTCCCGTAGTACTTGTCGACCGTGATGTTCGCAGCCAGGTATTGCTTCCGGAGCCAGTCGTCGAAGACCTGGAAGCGCTTGGAATCGACCACGATCTGGGTCAGCTCGGGCTTGGCATCCTCCAGCGTCAGCGCCGGCAGGTCCTTGCGCTTGACCTGGTAGAGCACCGTGTACACAGTCACGTCACCGAGGTCGTAGCGGGTGGGCTCGCTGCTCTCGCCGGGTTCGAGCTTGCGGACCTGCTCGACGATTTCGGCCTGGATCGGCGTGATCGGGTTGATGTCGACGGTGTCCGCGCCCACGGTGCCGCTCAGCGCATCGGTCGCGGTCTTGAAGTCGGTGCCCTTGGCGAGCGCCTTTCTCAGCGCTGCAGCCGATTCAGGGCTGTCCATGAAGGCGATGCCCGTGGTGGCCCGGAAGCTCGCCCCGACAATCTCCGGGCGGGCGTCGTACGCCGCCTGCAGCTCCTCGCGGCTGACCGAGACCTCAGGCAGCAGCTTGGCCGCGATGGCCTTGCTGATCTTCTCGATCCGCGCAGCGACCTGGAGGTCCTCCCCCTTGTACCCGGCGAACTTCAGGCTGCCGATCTCAGCCAGCTCGTCGTAGACCTCATTCTCGTCGGCGCTGTCGGAGACCTGTGCCCCCTCACGCTTGGCGAGGAACTCGACGAAGGCGATCTTGATCCGGTACGACAGCGCCGTGCGGCGGATCTGCTCGGGGGCGGCCTTCACGCCGTCGACGCCCTGCAGGTCGGCCTGGCCGGTGTCGGTGTTCTCGAAGATCTTGAACAGCTCGTCCACCTGCGCCGAGGTGATCTCGATACCCTCGACGTTGGCCGCGATCGCCGGCGCTCCGCCGCCGCCGCCGCAGCCGGAGAGCGCCAGCGTGAGCGCCAGGGCTCCGGCCACGCCGTAGCGCGCGCTGCGCACCCGAGTCCGTCCGCTCACTTGTCCCTCACTCCCGTTCACTGTCGTCAGGTTGCTGCTCGTTCGCCGTCGGCGCCGCCGTGGCTTGGCCGTTGCTCTGGCCGGGCTGGTCCTGGGTCGAGGTGGCGGCCTTGAGTAACGCCTCGGCCGGACGGCCCGCTTTCGCCGCCTTCCGATCCTGCTCGGCGGCCAGAACCTGCCTCAGGTACGGATCGTAGTTCGCCTCGGGCGCTCCACGACCGGCCGCTTCCTCGGAGAGTCGCGCCTGGGTCGCGGCGAGTTCGGCCTCCTGCTTGGTCGGCGGGAACGCGAACGGCCGCCCGTTGGCGAGGGAGATGATCTGGGCCACCGTCGCCGAGATCAGCAGGAACACCCGCGGGTCGCCCTCGACGGTGGCGTAGAACCCGGCCGAGTTGAACGAGCGGGCGCCGACGGAGAGCTTGCGGGTGACGCCGTCGGTGTCGGTCAGCGCGATCGAGCACCCCGCGCCGCACTCCGAGGCGCGGGCCGCCGCGCCGGTGCTCGCAGCGGAGGCGAGACCGAAATCCGGCGTCGCCGGGTCGACGTTGTCCATGATCCGGTAGGCCAGGATCGGGAAGGTGGTGTCCGAGGCGTTGATCAGCGTGGCGGACTCGGCGGTCCCGCCGGCGCCGGGCACGAACACCCCGTTGCGGCCCTCGAAGGTCGCCGACTTCGTCCCGGCGGTGTAGGTGACGCTGGCAACCCGCTCGGCCGGCACGTCGATCGCGAGGACGTCCACCGAACTAAGGTCGTCGTCGCCGCAGGCGGACAGGCCGCCGACCGCGACCACCAGGCCGGCGAGCAGAGCGAGTGCCCTGCTCATCCTCGCCTCAGGCGGAAGAACACGAAGGGCACGAACACCAGGGCGGCCAGCGTCGGCAGCGCCACGGTCTGCCGGATCAGCGAGCTGCGCTGGGCCCCGGTGATCTGGAAC
The DNA here is from genome assembly GCF_013815995.1 of Sporichthya sp. Classification (GTDB taxonomy): domain Bacteria; phylum Actinomycetota; class Actinomycetes; order Sporichthyales; family Sporichthyaceae; genus Sporichthya. Next base: position 23,197 of record NZ_JACDFE010000028.1, on the reverse strand, counting down.
TGCGCGCTCTTCCCGACCTCGCGGAAGGCCGCGAGGATCACGTCGTCCCCGGCGATGAACTGGGTGAGCCGGATCAGCAGTTCCTGATTGCCGAAGGACTTCTGGTACAGGTTCGCCGCGGCGTCCGCGGTGCCGAGCACCCCGACCCGGGTGGTGGTCAGCAGCGGCGCCTCGCCCGGGGCCTCGCGCTCCGTGGCGGAGGTGAACCCGGCCAGGGTGTGCACCCCCTCGGTGTTGGGGATGCGCTTGCCGGTCTTGTCGACCTGGTAGCTCTTCGGGCTGCTCTGCACGAGCGCGGCCACCTGCGGTCCCTCGTCGCCGCCGGGTCCGGCCTTGTCGATCCCCAGGGTGTTGCTGAACACCACCGGGGTGTCGTCCTTGTTCAAGGTGTCGACCACGGAGGAGGCCGAGGGATAGCGCGAGGACACGATGGCGGCCGGGTCGTCGGCAAGTGACTGCGGGTCACGTAGTTGGCCGTCGAGGAACTTCAGCCCCCACGGCGTGATCAGCTCGTTCAGTTGGGCGATGTCGCCGCGCACCGTGTCCGCGGCCACGACCAGCCGGCCCTGCGCCTTGGCGTAGTCCTGCAGCAGCTTCAGGTCGCTCGCCGGCATGGTGGATCGCGGCCCCATCACGAGCACGACGTCGCACTTCGCCAGCAGTTCCAGCCCGCCCTTGCCCGTGAGGAACACCTCGCCGGTCCGGTAGCCGATGATCCGCAACCGCACGGCGAAGGAGGTGAGGCCCTCGTCCTGGACGTCGTTGATCCGGCGTTCACCGTGGCCCTGGGTGAAGCAGGCGAAAGGCGGATCCGGGTCACCCAGCTCGGCGATCGCCGAGGTCACCGTGCTCTCGACCAGGTCGTCGAGCTCCCGCGTCTTCCCGCCGACGTTGAGCAGGTAGTCGTTGTAGTCGATGACACCGGAGGCGCGCGCCAGTGCCGGCGAGATGTCCGGGTCGACGATCTTGACCTCGATGGTCGCCCCGGCGGCCTGGTACTTGCGCACGGTGGCCCGGGCCTCACTGGCCTCCAGGCTGACCGTCGGGGAGAACGCGGTCAGCGTCATCGGCGTACCGCGCAGTTTGGCCAGCACGTCCTTGGTCGCCGCCGATGCGGTCTCCCGGTTGCCCGGGGTCAGGTCGATCTCGCCGGAGGCGGCGCCGGCCACCGCGGGGGTGCCGAGTACGAACGCCGACACCCCGGCCACCGCGGCGACCCGCAACGCGATCACCCGGCGGTCCGAACCCGCACGGCGCCGGCCCAGGCTGTAGACCGCGACGCACAACGCAGCCGCGGCGAGGACCACGAAGTAGGCGACGTCCTCCCCCGGGAGTACACCGTCGAGCATCGGGTCGAGGCGCTCCAGCGGAGCGAACTGGTCGACCTTGCCGCGGAGATTCTCCGGCAGGAACGAGATCAGCCGCAGCACCAGCAGCACGACGAAGGCGAGGAAGGCCGCGCCCACGGAGGTGTTCATCCGCGAGGAGATCGCGAGAGAAACCGCGTTGAACATCGCGGAGAGCAGCAGCAGTCCGATCCAGCCGCCCATCGAGCGGGCGAACTCCGGTTCGGAGATCGCGTCGAGGCGGACGTAGTAGATCCAGGAGATGCTGACGACCACCCAGGTGATCAGGGTGTTCGCGACGAACTTGCTGAAGACCATGGACCACCGCGAGATGGGCCAGGCCAGCGAAATCTGCAGCGCGCCGCTGGCCCGTTCCTCCGCGATCGAGCGGGCCCCGAGGATCGGGCACATCACCAGCAGCGTGTTGACCGTGTTCGCGTAGTACGACTGCAGGTCGGCCGAGTTGGTCGAGCTGACCAGGTCGATGAACAGGATCCCGGAGATCACGATGTACGCGGCCGCGATCAAGTACGTCGCGGGCCAGAGGACGAGCGAGGTGATCTCGCGCTTCAGCAAGGTGAGCACTAGTCCGACGCTTCCGCTCCGGCCACGACCGAGCCGAGAACGGCCTCCCGGAAGGCCTCCTCGAGGCTGTCCGCGGTGGACTCCACGGTGGTCACCGGCCACTTCGCCGACCACGCCTGGACCAGCGCGGCGACGGGTCCGTCGCCCTGGGCCTGCACCAGCACCGTGGTCCCCCGCTCGTCGTGCGCGACGTCGACCAGCGAGGTGCCCTCGACGAGGTCGCCAGGTGCGGGTTCCACCTGGGCGTGAACCCGGATCCGCAACCGCACCGAGTGCCCCATGCCCTCGGCCATCTCTGAGGGGGCGCCCTGGTAGACGAGCTTGCCGCGGGCCATCACGAGCACGTTGTTGCACATCAGGCGGGCGTCGGTGAGCAGGTGCGTGGACACGATCACCGAACGGGTGCGTCCGTACTCCTGCAACATCGCGCGCATGTCCAGGATGTTGAGCGGGTCCAGGCCGTTCATCGGCTCGTCGAGGATGGTGACGAGCGGGTCGCCCATCAGCGCCTGGGCCATGCCGACGCGCTGCTTGTTGCCCTTGGACAGGTTGCCGACGATCCGGTCCGGCACGGCGCCCAGCCCGGTCCGGGTGATCGCAAGTTCCACGGCAGCGCTTCGTTCCCCGCGGGGAATTCGCTTGGCCTCGGCCGCGAAGGTCAGGTACTCCGTCACCCGCATCTCGTTCGGGAACGCGACCCGCTCGGGCATGAAGCCGAGCAGCTTGCGGGCCGCGCGCGGGTTGCGCGCCACGTCGGCGTCGCCGATCCGAATGGTGCCGGCATCCCACGCGGCGATCCCGGCCATGCAGGTCATCAACGAGGACTTGCCGGCCCCGTTCGGCCCGAGCAGCCCGGTGATGCCGGGACCGAGGGAGAACGAGACGTCGTCGACGGCGGTGCGGGTGCCGTAACGCCGGGTCAGATCCGTCACGACGAGCAGGGGGCTGCCGCCTGCGTTCTTGAATCCGGAGTCGACCTCGTTCGAGGAAGAGGTCTCCGCCGTTGCACTCATGCTGGACATCCGGGCGACGCTAGACGCGGGAGTTGTGTTCGGGGTCGGGCACAGCTGTGATTCAGCTGTGTCCCGACCCCGACCGGCGCGTTCAGGACCCGGACCCCCCGCTCGCCGCGTGGGCCGGGGCGGCCGGTGCGACCTTCTTCACCTGCTGCTCGGTGATCTTGATGAAGCGGCCCTTCTCCATCACGTACTGCCTGTCGGAGAAGCCGACCGCGACCAGGTGGAACTGCTCCACCATGACCACCGACAGGCCCTCGTCGCAGAGTGCGCGCAGAGCGGAGTACAGGCGCTCGGCGATGACTGGCGCCAGACCCAGCGACAGCTCGTCGACCAGCAGCAGCCGGGGCCGCGACATCAGCGCACGGCTGACCGCGAGCATCTGCTGCTCACCGCCGGACAGCGAACCGGCGACCTGGTTCTGCCGCTCCTTCAACCGGGGGAACAGTTCGTAGACGCGCTCGAACTGCTCCTTCATGTTCGGTGTGCTGACCCCGTAGGACCCGGTGATGAGGTTCTCCCGCACCGAGAGCGTCGGGAACACCTGCCGCCCCTCGGGCGAGAGCGAGATGCCCAGACCGACCCGCTTGTGCGCCGGCATGCCGGACACCTTCTGCCGGCGGAAGACGATCTCGCCCTTGCTCGGCGGGATCGCGCCGAGGATGGTCTTGAGCAGCGTGGACTTCCCGGCACCGTTGGACCCGAGCACCGAGACCATCTGACCCTGCTCGACCTCCAGGTCGATGTCGAACAGCACGGGGAGCCGTCCGTAGCCGGCCCCGACGCCCTTGAGCTCAAGCATTGTCCGTGCTCCCTTGGTTCGCGCTGACGCCTTCCTGCTCGGCCTCGGCGATGTCGTCGAGGACCTCGTCCGCCTCCTCGGCCAGCGTCGCGGCCTCGTTCACGTCGGCGTTCTCCTCAAGGTCGAGTACCGACCCGAGGTACTCGGCCCGGACCACCGGGTCGGCGGCCACCTCGGCCGGCGTACCCGAGGCCAGCAGCTGGCCCTGATTGAGCACGTAGACCAGGTCGGCGTTCTCCAGCACGGCCTTCACGTAGTGCTCGACGAGGATGATCGTCAGGCCGAGGTCGCGCTGCAGTTGACGCAGCAGGGCGAACAGGGCGTGCGCGTCATCGGCGTCCAGACCGGCGGCGGGCTCGTCGAGCAGCACGATCGCCGGACCGCACATCAGCGACCGGCCGATCTCGATCCGGCGCTGCCGGCCGAAGTCGAGGTCGGAGACGCGGTCGTGCCAGTGGTCCTTGATGCCGAGCAGCACGCACATCGCGTACGCGGCCTGCTCGGCCCGCGCCTCGGACTTGCGCACCGAGGGGAAGCTGAGCAACGTCGTGATCGGGTTGCCCTTGATCGCCAGGTGCGCGGCCGAGAGCAGGTTCTCCCCGACGGACAGGTCGTGGTTGAGGCGGTTGGCCTGGAACGTGCGTCCCATGCCGAGCTTGGCCCGGTCCCACGGCCGCATCGCGGTGACGTCCTTGCCGAACATCGTGATGGTGCCGGAGTCCGGCACCTTCAGTCCGTTCAGCACGTCGAAGCAGGTCGACTTGCCCGCCCCGTTCGGCCCGAGCAGACCGACGAAGGTCTTCGAGGGCGCCGTGATGGTCACGTTCTGCAGCGCCTTGACGCCACCGAAGGCGATCGAGAGCCCACTGCCGACCAGAGCGTCACCGCTGTCGCCGCGGTGCGGCAGGAACGCCTCGAGGACGGCCAGCGCCTGGTCGCGCTCGGGGTCGAGGCCGGACTCGGCGACGATGTGCCCGGCTCCAGTGCTCGTACTCACTTGGACTCCGATCCGGCCGTCGCCGGCACCTTGGCCTCACGCCGGGTCGGTGGCGGTGCGGCTCCCCCGGAGGATCTGTTCTTGGCGCTCGCCCGGGCGGCCTTGCGCTTCTGCCGGGCGCGGCTGTCGAAGATGTCGGCGAAGAAACCGCCGACCCCGCGCGGGCCCATGAGGATGCCGAGCACCAGGCCGAGACCGCCGAGCAGGTACGGGTTGAGTTCGATGTCGATCTCGGCCAGCAGGAGCGGAGCCAAACGGAACAGCAGCGCCACCGCGACGACGGCGAACATCGACTCGAACCCGGCCATGATCGGGATCGAGAGGTAGAGCAACGAGTTGAACGAGTTGAACTCGAAGACGCCCGGTGGCGAGCCGTAGAACACCGCCAACATCACGCCACCGAGGCCGGCGAACCCACCCGCGATGGCGAACGCGGCCACCTTGTACTTCCAGGGCGACACCCCCACGGCGGCCGCGGCCGCCGGATCGACGCCGACCATGATCATCGACCGGCCGAACCGGGAGTTGCGGAACCGGGAGAGGAAGTACATCGAGATCAGCAGGAACGCCAGGACGAAGTAGTAGAGCCGGTCGTCCACGGACAGCGTCGCGCTGCAGGGCTCGGAACAGGTGAGGCTGGCTCCCCACACATCGGGCCGAGGGGTCTCCAGGGGGCTCTGACCACCGGTCAGCGAGGCCTCGGTGAACAACGAGTTCTCGATGAGGAACTGCAGGGACAGCGTCAGGACGATGACGTAGACGCCGGACAGCCGCATCGCGACCAACGAGACGAGCACCGACACGATGATGGCGAACCCGATGCCGTAGAGCGCCGCGATCGGGAACGCCAGGTCGGTGTACGTCCCGCGGGGCAGGTCGACGAAGGGGATGTCCCAGACGGTGCCGTTGTACTCCCGGGCGGCGAACCCGGAGATGTAACAGGCCGCGCCGGTGATGCCGGCCTGGGCCAGGGAGATCTCCCGGCCCCAACCGACCACGACCAGCAGGCCGAGGGCGGAGACGGCGAGCACCAGCCCGGTGGTGACGTTGTAGACCCAGTTGTTGGCGCCGACCAGCGGGTAGAGCACCAACATCGCGAGCAGCACGAGCAGGCCCGGATGAACACCGAGCAGGCCGTGCACGCGGTCCAGGGGATTGGAACCGGCGCCGCCCACGCGCGGCGGCACCGCGATCGTGGGATGTGATCCGTTCTGGGACGGGGAGTGGCCCCCGGTCTTTGTTGCTGTTCCGTGTGCCATGACCAGCTATCTCCTTCGTCGACGATTCGGGGTGGGGTGTCGGTCCGTCAGGTCAGTTACCTGCGAGGACGGACGAGCCCTTCTTGCCGAATCGGTCGATGCCGATCACCACGGAGAACAGAATGAAGACGACGACGATCTCCTTGATGGCCTTGTCCGGGTTCCCGAACACACCGGCCTCCATCATCGAGTCGACGACCGCGATGAGCACCGCGCCCGCGAGCGCGAGCGGGATGCTGGCGAACGCGCCGAGAACGCAGACGATCAGGGCGCGCAGGAAGATGAACAGGATGCCGGTCGTCTCGGTGCCCACCTGGTTCGCGATGAGAATGCCGCCGAGCGCCGCGATGGCGCCGGAGATCGCGTAGACGATGGTGCCGACCTTGCCGATCGGGACGCCGACCAGCTTGCTGGCCTCAACGTTGTCGGCCACCGCGCGGGTGTAGACGCCGAACCGGGTCTGCTGCAGCAGGATCGCGAAGCCGATCACGACCACCACCAGGATGATCAGCGTCGCCAGCTGGTGGTACGACACCCGTTGGCTCACGTCCCCACCTGGGGTGCTGACGTCGAAGCCCCCGCCACCGAACGGGCTGGGCGCCTGCTCACCGGAGGACTTGTTCTTGGTGAAGATGATGCCGATCATGATCAGCATCAGCGCCAGCGAGAAGTTGGTCAGCGTGGTGCGGGGGTAGGTCGCCATCCGGGTGCTGGTGACGATCCAGCCGTAGAGGGCCGCGACGCCCGCGCCGGCGAGCATCAGCCCGAACATGACCGGCCACTTCGGCAGGTCGGGCCGACCGCCACCCCCGCCTTCACCGGCGAGCAGTTCGGAGCCGCCCGAGTAGCTGGGCGTGCAGAAGTACCAGAACAGCAGCGCGCCCGCGAGGACGATGCCGCCGTGCACGAAGGCGATCGTGCGGCTGATCCGGTAGCTGAGGACCAGTGCCACCGCGACCAGGCCGTACAGGCCCGAGGTGGTCACACCGGCGACCACGGACGGACCGAAGAGCCCGCTGTTGAAGTCGATTGCGTGTGTTGTCAGCGAATCCATACGTGCTCGCTGCCTTCCCCGCCGCGGGGACGCGGCTAGTTCCGGAGGCACCCTTGTGCGGACGCGTCGGGAAACGCGTCGCGGGGCCCCCACATGTCAGGTAGGTGGCCTCCGCACCGCTGCCGGCGAGACTTCAGGGACGAGCCCGAAAGCGATGCGAACCGGTGCAGTCTAGCCCCGGCGGATACCCCCCTGACCAGTACCGACCCCCGGTTGAGAGAGGAAATACTCCCTTCAGGAGGTGGATTTCCCGCACTCGATCTTGGAACCGGTCCCCCGGCGGGCTACGGGTGGCGGATCAGGCCCTCCTGGACAGCGCTCGCGACCAGCACGCCCTCCTGGTAGATCCGGCCGAACGAGAGCCCCCGCGCGCCGGACGCCGACGGCGAGACCTGGTCGTAGAGCAGCCACTCGTCGGCCCGGAACGGACGGTGGAACCACATCGCGTGGTCCAGCGAGGCCCGGATCATGTCCTCCGGCCGGGCGGCGTGGTGGGGCACCAGGCTCGCGTGGAGCAGGGAGAGGTCGCTCATGTAGGCCAGCAGGCAGCGGTGCAGCATCTCGCCCGCGGGGACGTTCTGGTCCCCGCCCTGGTCCTCGGCGTAGTGCCCGGACGAGGCGCCGGCCCGCATCCACACCCGCGCGATCGCCGGGTGCGAGAAGTCCTGGATGATCCCGCCGGGCGCCGAGGATCCCGCGAAGCGGAAGTCCAGGGCGCCGAACTCGGCCGCCATCGCCGCGGCGACGTCCGAGCGCATCACCCCGGCCAGGGAGTCCGCCAGCGGCGGGCACTCCTCGGGCGGCGGGACGTCGTTCGGCATCACGTCCTGGTGGGACAGCCCCGGCTCGTCACCCTGGTAGGAGGCGGTCAGATAGAAGATGTGCTTCCCGTGCTGGCGGGCCGCGACCCGGCGCGCGCTGAAGGAGCGGCCGTCCCGCAGCGTGTCGACGTCATAGACGATCGGAACCGCGGGGTCGCCCGGCAGCAGGAAGTAGGCGTGGAAGGAGTGGACCAGTCGCTTGGGGTCCACCGTCAGACTGGCCGCGAGCAACGCCTGTCCGAGTACCTGGCCGCCGAAGACGCGCTGCATGGCCGTCTCCGGCTGCTTGCCGCGGTACAGCCCCTCCTCGATCGTCTCGAGAACGAACAGATCGACGAGTTCGCCGGTGGATCTGGGCACTCCTCCACCCTAGAGCCACCCTGGTGAGTACTAGGGGAGGTCCTCGCGCTCGTCGTCGCCGTAGACGCCGCGGCCCTCATAAGCGACCGAATCGATCCGGCCGAGCTGCTCGCGGAACACGTAGCGGAACACCACCTTCAGCGCGGCGGTGATCGGCAGCGCGGTGAGGGCCCCGATCGCGCCGCCCACCGCCGCGCCCACGAGCACCGCGACGAAGACCGCGATGGGCGAGAGGTCGACCGCCTCGGAGAAGACGCGCGGCGCCAGCACGTAGTTCTCGAACTGCTGGTAGGCCAGCAGCACGAGAAAGACCACGACCGCCAGGCCCACGCTCTCGGTCAGCGCAACCAGCATGCACAGGACGGCTCCGATGGTCGCCCCGACCTGCGGGATCGCGTCCAGGAACGCCACCGCGAGCCCGAGGATCATCGAGTACGGCACGCCCAGCAGGCTGAGAAACGCGCCGCTGAAGACACCCGCGGTCAGCGAGACCACCAGCTGCCCGGTGACGTAGCCGCCGATCCGGTCCAGCGAGTCGTCGAGAACCTGTACCCGTTCCGAGTCGCCCAGGGCGCGGACGGCGAAGGAGTGCAGGCGCGGCATGGCCATCATGAAGTAGATGGTCAGGGCGAACACGGTGAAGATGCCGAACAGCGCCGTGACGATGCCGCCCAGGATCCCGTAGACCGTGCCCAGGGAGGCGGCCAGGATCGAGGGGATCTTGTCCACCTGTTCCTGGATCTTGCGCTGCACCTCGGGGTCGTCGAGCTTGACGCCGAGGATTTCGCGACCCTCGCCGCGTTCGTTGAGGTCGTTGAGCAGGGTCGGGATGTTCGCCACGAAGTCGCTGGCCTGCTCGACGGCCGGCACCACCATGAGCCAGATGATCAGAGCGAGCAGGATCAGGGCCCCGGTCACGAGGACCAGCACGGCGTGCCCGCGGCGCAGGCCGCGCGCCTCCAGCTTGCGGATGAACGGCTCCAGGCCGGCCGCGAAGAAGAAGCCCAGGAAGATCGAGGCCAACACCGACCGGACCTCGGTGACCAACAGGGCGAGCGCGACCACGCCGAGGACCGTGGCGGTGGCCTTGGCGACGTAGAGCATCGGCGGCCACGTCGGGCCGCGCGAGACCTGAACCGGGCCGTCGGATGCGGACATGTCCATCCGACGTTAGGACGCCCACGCCGCAGAACGGCCCAGGCGCGCCCTACTGCGCGGGCTGGACTTCGCGGGCGAAGCGGGCGATCCGCCGCTCGACGATGAAGGTCATGCCCGGGATCAGGCCGGCCAGGATCATCTCGGCCAGCCGACGCATCGGCCAGCGCGACCGCCGGAACAGGTCGAAGGCGAGGATCAGGTAGACGATGTAGAAGTAGCCGTGGACCAGGGCCACCCACATGAAGTCATGGTTGTCGAACCCGTACTTCATCACCATCGCGAACACGAGCAGCACCAGCAGACCGCCGACGATGTAGGCGGCCACCTGATAGCGGCCGGCCGGGGTGTTCTTCACTGGGCGTCCTTCTCGGCAAGTCGGGTCAGCATCGCGTTGTAGGCCGCCAGCTCGGGGTCCTGCGCCGGATCCACGACCGGTACCGGCGCCCGCCGCACGGCGACCGGCTCCAGCTCGAAATCCTCCTCCGGTTCGCCGTCGCGGGCGGCCCGGATGCCGTCCCGGCACAGCCAGGCCCAGACGCAGAGACCGAACACGCCCATCGCCGGCCACTGCAGCGCGTAGCCGAAGCTGCGCCCGTTCCCGGCGTCGGCCCGGACGAACTGCCACCAGGCCAGGGAGGCGCAGCTCACCACCACGAAGACCGTGAACGCATGCAGCGCCAGCCAGCGCGGCTTGAACAGGACGGTCACGGCCTCCACGGTACCTGCGGCAATCACCCCGGCAGCCGGGTGCTGACCGGGGTCAGCGCACCACCGCCGAACCAGGTCGAGTCCACGCCGCCATGGTTCATCCCGCCGGCGGAGTCCTGGCCGCCGCCCATCGGCATGATCTCGAAGCCGACCGTGGCCGCGTAGAGCACCGAGCCCCCCGACAACAGCACCTGACCGCGGGCGGCGAGAAATGCGACGAACCCGGCCGGTGACGCGCTCTCCGTCGGCCCGACCCGGCGCAGCGCGACGAGGTACGCCTGCGCCTCCGAGTCGGTCGGGTCGAACGGGAGCGCGGCCAGCGGGGCGCCGCCCGCCGCCGCCACCGCCCCGGCCTGGACCAGCCACGACGCGAGGTAGGTGCCGTAGAGCGGAGCGGGCCCCGCGCGGAGCCCGTCCAGGCTGGACCGGGAGATCTCCCACCCGGCCAGCGCGAGGACGGCGTCAGCCTTGCCCTGGCCCGGTGCCGGGTTCTCGGCGACCACGATCCGCGCGGCCTTGGCGGCGGCCCGCACCGCCTTCTCCGCAGCCACGCCGCGGGGCGTCGTGTCGGTGATCAGGCGCAGGCGGCGCACGCCACGGGTGTCCAGGTTCTTGACGAGGCCACGCAGCGCGCTCTCGTCGGCAGGCGCGAGGGCGTCGGCCGGACAGGCCTCCAGCGGGGCGCGCGATCCGCCGAGAAACGCGCCCATGGCGGCCGAGACACACTCCGCGCCGTCCGGGCCGGACAGCCTGTCCTGCGCGGGGTGGCGGTCGCCGGTGTTCACGATCTGGGCGGCGACCTGGCGGCCCTGGCGCACCTCGAGGAGCGAGCGGCCGGCCGGCAGTTGCACTTCGGCCCACAGGCCCTGGGTTCCCGGTCGCGGCTCGGCACGGTACCGCCGGCCGTCGACGACCACGTCAGTGAACCGGTCGGTCATCACGTGCACGAGGTTCAGGCCGGGGCGCTGGGGCGCGATGACCAGGCCGGTGATCGCGTCGTCCAGGGTGAGCGCGCGCACCAGCGGCGAACCGGCCACCGGGGGCGGTCCGGGCGGGGGCAGGCTGGTCAGCACCGCGCCGGCCACGACCGCCGTCACCAGCACGCCGAGTTCGAGCCGGGCCAGCACCGCACCGCGGCGCGGATCGGGGTCGGAGTCGGACCGGACGCGCCGGGCCCGGAGCACGAAACGCACCCCGAGGCCGAGCAGGCCGGCCCCGACCAGCAGGGCGACCTTGATCACGACCACGGTGCCGAAGTCGGTGATCGTGATCCCGCCCAGGGTCACGTCGTAGTTGCGGGCCGACAGCACACCGGTCCCCGCGGCGAGCACGCCGGCGCCGAGCGCGACCGGGCCCAACCGGCGGACCAGCGCGGCCCGGGTGCCCGGCTCAGCGGTGGCCGAGGCCAGCACCGCGCCGGCCCACACGACGGCCACCGCAACGTGACTCAGCATCAGAACGGCGTCGCCCACCGAGGAGGTGACCGCGCTCCAGCACAGCCACACCACGAGGGCCGCCCCGGCGGCGAGGGCGAGCGGGACCGGCCCCCGCAGGGCCGCGGCCGCCGTCAGCGCCAGCAGCGGAATCAGCAGGAGATATCGGGGGCCGGACAGATTCCCGACCGCCCCGGCCACCGCGGCCACCGCCCCGGCCGCGGCGAAGGTGGCGATCAGGCGCCGGGCCGGCTCGGTCGGTGAACCGGCCAGCGGGCGGATCAGCGTCACGCCGGCCAGGAGGGCGGCAGCGACCAGCGCCACCGCCCGGGCGACTGTGTCCGCGGCCGGCAGATCGGCCGCGGACTCCCCGCCGCCATGGGCAGAAGCGGGAGCCGCCGCCCCGATCTGACTAAGTGTCAGGATCAGGGCGGCGGCCACCCAGCGGAGTGCGTTCCGTGCTATCGGACGTCCTCGTCGGCCACCACGAACAGCATGGAGTGGGGCTTGGCATCGCCGTAGTCGCCGTGCGGCCAACTCGTGCGGTTGAAGTTGACGCAGCTGGCGCCGGTGTTCTCGTCGATGAAGGTGTCATCCAGCGAGAGCTTGCCCTGCTTGCTGATGTTCAGGATGCAGAGCTGGTGGTTGCCATCGTTGTTGGTACGGGCCACGAAGTAGTTCGAGAACGCGAGCCGGGTCACGTTCGTGGTCTCGTGGTAGTACCCGTCCTTGCCGATGGTGAAGTTGTCCGGGGTGCCCCAATGCGGGCCGCCGGAGGTGTTGTCCTGCACCAGGAAGCTGTCGGTCAGGGTCGGGCAGTCCTTCTCGGCGCCGCCCTTGCTGACTTCCTGGATCGTGTCGATCGAGCAGGTGGTATTGGTGCCGGCCGCGAGCAGCTTGCGGATGTCCAGCATGTAGACCTGCTTGGCGACACCGCTGTCGGCGGGGTCGATCGAGCCCGGGTTACGGCCGATGACCGCGTGGTAGAGGTACTTGTCGTCCGGGCTGGTCTGGACCCAACCGCCACCGTCGCAGCCGCCGCCCTCGTTGACCTGCGGGTTGTGGATACGAGCGGCCGTGGTGTCGTCGAAGACCTCACGCCACTTGGGCTTCGCCGCGGTGATGTCCGGGGTGTAGTAGATGACGCCACCGCACATGGAGGACGCGAAGGCACCCTTGTGCTCCTTCTGGTTGGTGACGGTCACCTCCATGATGCCGCGGGGCTCCTCGTGCGCAGCGACCCGCTCCTTGCGCGGACCGTCGGGCATGATCGAGACCGACCGCAGCTTGGCGTTGTCCCGCTCGGTGATGTCCCAGGTGCGGACGGTCGGGCGGAAGATGCGGGCATCCGGTGCCTTGACCGGGTCGAGCACGATGTTGCGCGGCTCCGCGTAGTCCGAGGCGATGAGGATGTTGAGATCCTCGCGGGCTTGGATGCCGTGCGGGTTCGCGCAGGTGGCCGTGGGAATGGCCGGGATGTTCAGGCAGACGTTCGGGTCCTCGGAGTCCGGGAGCGCGGCCGGCACCTCGGAGAGGGTCTTGCCGTCCCTGCCGATGTGGACCAGCGAGCCCGGCGAGCCACCGAAGCCGTTGGAGAGGCGGACCTCGCCATTGGTGTAGGTGCAGGGCCCGGGCACGTCCGCGCCACCCATGTAGGTGCCGTAGGCGGTGCCGTCCTTCAGCGTCCAGTACGCGTCCGGGATCGAACCGCACGGGGTGTCGGTCGGCAGGTTGACGCCCTTGATCGTGACGTTCGGCAGCGCCTTGACGTCGAAGACGTAGGTGATGTCGCTGTAGAGACCGCCGGCGAAGATCTCGTCGCCCTTGTGCCACAGGTACTGCATGTGGTGCGGCTCGTTCTCCACGACCGGACCGGTCGTGACGGTGTTGACGACCTTGCCGTAGGTCGGCGAGCCCTTGGTGGCGTCGATGACCGCGAGGAAGTCGGGGCCGACTGCGTTGTCCCGCAGCTCCTCCCCGTCGAAGGAGACGATCGGCTTGGTCTTGACCAGGCTCGCGGTGTTGTTGTCTGCGGCGTTCCAGTCACCGGCCCAGGCGACGATCCACTCGTGGCGGATCTTGCCGTCCGCGGTCACGATCTTCTTCGCATCCGGGTTGGTCCCGTCGAAAGCCGACTTCACCAGCGCGCGCTTGGCCCGGGCGACCTCCGGGCTGTCCTGCACCAGGTGGTTGGTCGCGGTGAAGATCTCGCCAGTGGTCGAGGTGAAGTTCGACGTGAAGACCTTGACCTCGTCCGAAGCGTTGGCCGACGTGCCTTGCAGGCCGAAGACGGCCGACCCGATCAGGACCGGGACAGCGGCCATGGCCGCGTATTTGCGGCGGAACAGCGTGCTCATTGTTCTCCGAGGGGGTGTGCACGGGCGCGCGCGCCCGTGGGCCGTGGGCCGTGCGCACGGTTGAGGAGGGGGTGAAGCGGGCGGGGAGCTGGACGGTTATTCAGCCCAGCAGTCGACGCAGGAGCGCGTCAGCACTCACACAGATCGCTGGACTCCGCATGAGGTCGACGTGCAAACGCTCGACCAGCAGTTCTCCGATGCCCATACCTGAGACGTTATCAGGGGAATTGAGCTATCGCAACTAAGGCGACCAACTCAATCGAGTTTCACGTCTCCGGGCTCCTGACCTGCATGTTCGGACAATTGCCGCGGCAGTTGTTCGGACAACCGACCGCTGCTGACGGTGCGTCAGCGCGCGCCGGCGGAGTCCATCTCGGCGGCTTCCTCGGGCGTCGGAGCACTCCCGCCCAGGTGCGCCGGGAGCCACCAGCGGTCGTCCGGGCCGGCCGGCTGGACCGGGTAGTCCCGCTGGGCGCGGTTGAGCAGTTCCTGCATCCGCCGGCGCAGCTCGACGGCCAGCGCCTCGAGGTCCTCCCCGCGCTGCGGGTACATCGGCTCGCCGACGTAGACCAGGACGGGCACCCGGCGCTTGAGCAACTGGCGCTTGCGGCCCTTGGTCCACATCCGCTGCGTGCCCCACACCGCGACAGGGACCAGCGGCGCCTTGGTCGCCACCGCCATCCGCACCGCGCCGGACTTGATCTCCTTGACCGTGAAGGAGCGGCTGATAGTGGCCTCCGGGAACACCCCGACCACCTCGCCGGCCTTGAGGGCGCGCAGCGCCTCCCGGAACGACCCGGACCCGGCATCGCGGTCGACCGGAATGTGCTTCATCCCCCGCATGAGCGGACCGGAGACCTTGTGCGAGAACACCGCCTCCTTGGCCATGAAGCGAGTCAGCCGCTTCGAGGGCCGGGCGCCCCAGCCGGCGAAGATGAAGTCCAGGTAGCTGACGTGATTGGAGGCCAGCACGACCGGGCCGGTGGTCGGCACGTGATGCGCACCGTCGACCGTGATCTTCAGGCCCAGCCCGCGGAACCACACCAGCGCGGCGGCGATGACCGGCGGGTACACCCGCTCGGGGCCGTCGTACGCGATCGCCTTCTCATCCGCCATGGGCAAAACCCTAGGGGACGCGGGCGCAGGCGGCCCCCGTCACCCGAAAGCGCAGTACGGCACATCGCGGTCACCCCCGAAAGCGCAGTACGGCACGTCCGAACGAAAAACCAACGTGCCACGGTGCGCTTTCGGGGGTGCTTGGCGCACGCGGGTGGCTACTCGGGGATGACGCCGAGGCGGCCGGTTTGGAAGTCCTCGAAGGCCTTCATCAGTTCGGCCTTGGTGTTCATCACGAAGGGGCCGTAGGCGGCGACGGGCTCGCGGATCGGGCGGCCGCCGAGGATCAGGACGTCGAGGCCGCCGCCGTGGCGGGCCTCCTGGGCACCGTTCGCGCCGACCACGATCGCGTCGCCCGCACCGAGCACCGCGGTGGTGCCGGTCGCCAGCGGCGTCCGCTCGGCGCCGACGTGGCCCTCGCCGGAGAGCGTGTAGACCAGCGCGTTGTACGCGGGGTTCCACGGCAGACGGACCTGGGCCCCGGGGGCGATGGTCGCGTGCACGAGTGTGATCGGGGTGTGCGTCGAGCCGGGGCCGGCATGCATTCCATGAACACTGTCGCCGAGCTCGCCGGCGATGACGCGTAGCAGCGCTCCCCCATCCGCCGAGGACAGCAGCGCGACCTCGCCGCCGCGGATGTCCTGGTAGCGGGGGGCGATCATCTTGTCCGCGGCCGGCAGGTTCACCCACAGCTGGATGCCGTGGAACAGGCCGCCGGAGAGCACCAGTTGCTCGGGCGGGGTCTCGATGTGCAGCAGGCCGGAACCCGCGGTCATCCACTGGGTGTCACCGTTGCTGATCAGCCCGCCGCCACCGATCGAGTCGCGGTGCTGCATCTCCCCGTCGATCATGTAGGTGACGGTCTCGAAGCCGCGGTGCGGATGCCACGGAGTGCCCTTCGGCTCCCCCGGCGCGTACTCGATCTCGCCCATCTGGTCCATGTGGATGAAGGGGTCGAGGTGGGCCTGGTCGATCCCGGCGAACGAGCGCCGGACCGGGAAGCCCTCGCCCTCGTGCCCGGTGGGAGACGGGCGGGCGGCGAGCACCGGCCGGGTCACGGTCGTGGCCGGGTCGGGCTCGGCGATGCGCGGCAGGACGGTGATGTCGGAAACGGTGACGGCTGGCATGGCGGCCTCTTCGGGAGCAGATGCTGCCACAACTTAGTTGACGCGTCCACTATTCCTCTCAGCGCGTGCCTGCACCGCGAGGCAGCCGACCCGTCTGCCGTCCGAACCATGAGGCGTGTCACGCCTCATGGTTCGAGGGTCAGAGGCCGAGGTCGCGCCCGACGATCTCCTTCATGATCTCGGTGGTGCCGCCGTAGAGGGTGCTGACGCGGGAGTCGCGCCAGGCGCGGGCCACCGGGTACTCCTCCATGAACCCGTACCCGCCGTGCAGCTGCAGGCAGCGGTCGATGATCGAGCGGGAGAGCTCGGTGGTCCACCACTTGGCCTTGGCGGCGTCGGCCGCGGAGAGCTCGCGGTTGGTGTGGTCGGCGATGCAACGGTCGACGTAGACCCGGGCGATGTCGAGCTCGGTGGCGATCTCGGCGGCGACGAAGCGGCTGTTCTGGAAGCTGCCGATCGGCTGGCCGAACGCGGTGCGGGTCTTGATGTAGTCCAGGGTCGAGGCGAAGATCCGCTCGGCCCGCGCGATCGAACCGATCGCGATCACCAGCCGCTCCTGCGGCAGGTTGTGCATCAGGTGGTAGAAGCCCCGATCGAGCTCGCCGATGATGTTGTTCGCCGGAACCCGGACGTCGGTGAAGGACAGCTCGGCGGTGTCCTGGGCGTGCAGGCCGATCTTGTCCAGGTTGCGGCCGCGCTCGAAGCCGGGCATGCCGCGCTCGACCATGAACAGGCTGATCCCCTTGTGCTTGGCCGCCTTGTCGGTCTTGGCCGCCACGATCACCAGGTCGGAGTGAATGCCGTTGGTGATGAAGGTCTTCGAGCCGTTGATGACCCAGTGCGCCCCTTCTCCGGACCCCTCCTGGACGGCGGTGGTCTTGATGCCCTGCAGGTCGCTGCCGGCGCCGGGCTCGGTCATCGCGATCGCGGTGACCAGGTCGCCGGTGCAGAACCCGGGCAACCAGCGCTGCCGCTGCTCCTCGGTGCACAGCTCGGTCAGGTACGGGCCGACCACCTCGCTGTGCAGCGAGAGCGCGAGGCCGGGCGTGCCCTCCAGCGCCTCACAGAGGACCGCGTTGTAGCGGTAGTCGGTGTTCCCTCCGCCGCCGTACTCCTCCGGGACGGACAGCCCGAGCAGGCCCGCCTTGCCCGCGGCCCGCCAGGCTTCGCGGTCGATGATCCCGGCCGCCTCCCACGCCTCGTAGTGCGGCGTGACCTCTTTTGCGACGAACGCCGCGACGGCATCCGCAAAGGCCAGGTGGGACTCGTCAAGCAGCGTCCGGCGCATTTGAATGTCCTCCAGGTTTCGCCAAATGTGGGGCGGGCCACACAAACGAGACATTTCATGGGGATACTGCTCGGTATGGCCCGCTTACACCGTAAGGCTGGTGCTGCCGTCTGTGCAGTTCTCGGCCTGGCCATCGTGCCGCTGATCAGCGCCGATGCCCAGGCCGACGCGACCTATGCGGCAGTCGCCGAGGCGACCGGCACGCGCGTGATCCTCACCAACCAGTCGATCCCGCTCAATGTGGCACCCCAGTTGCAGGGGCCGACCGCCTCGGCGGTGCAGAACTCGCTGCAGCAGTCCGACGCCTACGCCGCCTTCCCCTACCCCGGGGAAGAGGTCGCGGGCATCCCCGGCGTGGTCGGCGGCGCCGCCGGCGTGCCGCTGCCGGCCTACCCGTTCGTGATCGCCACCAGCTTCGGCGACGGCGCGAAGCAGCTGTCCTACCCGGGCATCGAACTGCGGGCGGAGAGCACCGAGACGCTCACCCAGTCCACCGCGACCGGCGGGTCCACCGGCGCCGGCGGTACCTCCTCCGCGCGGGTTGCCCGCGACGGGGACGACGTGGTCGCCAAGGCGGTGACGGACCTGGATGCCCTGCGCATCGGGGAATCCCTGGTGATCAGCGGCCTGCACGCGGTCGCCACGGCCTCGCGGGACTCCGCCGGCAAGCTCACCCGCGCCTCCGAGCTGAGCTTCACCCGCCTGAGCGCTCCGGGCTTCGTGATCGGCCTGACCAACGGCAAGTTCACGCTACAGAACGGCACCGAGGCCCCGGCCCAGAACGACGTCCCGCTCGCCCAGATCGCGGCGGCGCTGAGCGGGGCCGGCTACCCGACCACCTTCCAGGTACCGCAGGAGACCCCGGACGGGATCATCGGCGCCGGCCTGCAGATCCAGACCACGCTGCCCGCCCCGCCGGCCGGTACGCCGGGCGGGTTCTCCGGGGAGACCCCGGTGACGTACACGATCGGGCTGCTGCGCGCCGAGGTTGCCTACACCGTGCTGCCCACCACGCCGGCCGCCGCCGACACCGGGGTCGACGCCGGGGTCGACGCCGCGACCGGTGTACCGGGCGCCCCCGCCCTGCCCACCACTGATCTGGCCGGCCTGCCCGGCACCGTTCCCGTCCTGGCGCCCGTCGCCGCTCCGGTCGCCGGCATCGACCTGGCCTCGCTGCAGGCCTCGCGGGCCGCGGTCGGCTCGGACGTGGGCTGGATCTACCTGATGGTCGCCGCCGTCGGCCTGGCCGCGGTCGGCGGTTGTGCCGTTCTGTACCGAGGAGCTCGCTGATGCCACTGCTGGACTGGGCCCGCACCCAGTGGGACCGCGCCCTCGGCGCCCTGGCCGTGCTGATCGGCGCGATCCTGCTGCTGGTCGGCTGGATGAAGATCAGCGACACCGGGTTCGTCTCCGAGCAGCTGCCGTACCTGGCCTCGGCCGGCCTCGGCGGGGTGTTCCTGCTCGGCCTCGGCGGCATGCTCTGGCTCTCCGCCGACCTGCGTGACCAATGGCGCGAGTTGCGCGGGATCCGCGCCCGGCTCGATGCGACGGCCGACCTCGCGGAATGAGTTCGATCAGCCTCGGGGAGGCCCGCGCCGGCACGAGCCGAACCGCGCGGGCTCGTCGCGCACGCCTGCACGACGGCCCGGAGCCGTGGTCGCGCCGCGACGCCGTCGCCGTGGCCGTTGTCCTGCTGCTGGCCCTGATCGGCCTGGTGATCGGCTGGCTGGGGGTCAGCGACACCGTCGACCTGGACTCGCAGACCGGCTGGCTCGGCTTCGGGATCGCGGCCGTGATCCTCGGCGGCTTCGGGATGGTCATCTGGCTGCTGCTCGGACTGCGCCGCGTCGCCGTCCTGCGCCGTGAGGTGCTGACCGAGCTCGACCGCCGGCACCCGAAGCCGGTCCGTACACCTGGAGTCCTGACGGACGGTCAGCAGTTCGGGACGGTGACCGGCATGCGCCGCTACCACGCAGCGGGCTGCCAATTGCTCGAGGACAAGGCGCCGAGCTTCGCCGCGGCGTCCGTGCACGCCGAGGCCGGACTTCTCCCCTGCCCGATCTGCACAGTCGGAGGGGCGCCGCCCCCCGACGTCCCCCCGAACAACACGGGCGGAGGCCGGGCATGAGTTCCTACGTCCCGTTCCTGGTCTTCGGGCTGGTCTACGGCTCGATCTACGGCCTGGCCGCGATGGGCCTGGTGCTCACCTACCGGACCTCGGGCCTGTTCAACTTCGGCCACGGCGCGGTCGGTGCCGGCGCGGCCTTCGCCTTCTACGAGTTGCGCGAACAGCGCGGGCTGCCCTGGCCGGTCGCCGCGGTGTTGGCGATCGTGGTCTTCGGCGGGATCCTCGGCCTCGGCCTGGAACGGATGGCGCGGGGGCTGGCCAAGGTTCCGGTCTCCTACCAGATCGTCGGCACCATCGGCCTGCTGCTGCTGATCCGCGCCAGCGCCACCTGGATCTACGGCTCGGAGTACCGACTCTTCGACCCGTTCCTCCCCCGGGAGGAGGCGTTCACCGTCTCCGGGGTCGTGGTCACCTGGGACTCGGTGATCACGTTCGTCTCGGTCACCGGGGCCGCGGTCGGGCTGTACCTGCTCGTCGAGCGGTCCCGGCTCGGGGTGATGATGCGCGCGGTCGTCGACGACCCGGCACTGCTCGACACTGCCGGCGTCGCCCCGACCCGGGTCCGTCAGCAGGCCTGGCTGATCGGGTCGATGTTCGCCGCCGCGTCCGGGGTCCTGCTCGCCTCGCAGCAACAGCAGTTGGACGCAACCCTGCTCTCGCTGCTGGTCGTGCAGGCCTTCGGTGCGGCCGCCCTCGGCGCGTTCCGCAGCCTGCCGATGGCCTACGCCGGCGGCCTCGCCGTCGGCGTCGCGCAAAAGCTCGTCTCCAAGGAGACCGCCAGTCGCGAGTGGCTGCAGGGCCTGGACTTCAACCTGCCCTTCATCGTCCTGTTCATCGCCCTGCTGGTGCTCGGCCGGGGCCGGCTCGGCGACCTCGGGTCGCAGGTCCGCTCGCGCGCGGCCGCGCCGTTGGTGCTGCCACCGCAGCTGCGCTTCTTCGTCATGTCCCTCGTGCTGCTCGGCGCGGTGCTCGTCCCGCACGTGGTCGGCTCGCGGCTGCCGGTGTGGATCAACGCGATGAGTCAGGTCCTGCTCTTCCTGTCCCTCGGCCTGCTGGTGCACACCTCGGGGCAGGTCTCGCTGTGCCACATGGGCCTGGCCGCGGTCGGTGCCGCCGCGTTCGCGCACGCCGTTTCCAACGGGGTGCCGTGGGGCCTGGCGGTGCTCTTCGCCGGACTCATGGCCGTCCCGGTCGGCGCCGTGGTCGCGATCCCGGCGATCCGGCTCTCCGGGCTCTTCCTGGCCCTGGCGACGCTGGGCTTCGGCATCTTCATTGCGCAGTTCTTCTACGTGAAGAGCTACATGTTCGGCCTCTCGGACCTGAAGACCGGGCGGCCGTCGGGCTTCACCTCGGACACCGAGTACTACTACCTGCTGCTCGCGTTCGCGGTGGCCGGCATCGCCCTGGTGATGGCCATCGAGCGGGCCCGGCTCGGCCGGTTGCTGCGCAGCCTCGGTGACTCCCCCACCGCCCTGACCACCCTGGGCACCTCGGCGAACGTCACCCGCGTCCTGGTGTTCTGCATCTCGGCGTTCCTGGCCGGGATCAGCGGCGCGCTCTACGCCGGCCAGTTCGGCTCGGTGTCCGGCACCAGCTTCAACTTCGTCTTCTCACTCATCCTGCTCGCCGTCCTCGCCATCTCCGGTCGCTCGACCGTGACCTGCGCGGTCGTCGGTCCGTTGTTCATGTTCGTCGGACCGGCGTACAACACCGGCTTCGAGGACGGCTTCCAGGTCCTGTTCGGCCTCGGCGCGATTCTGGCCGCGGTCTACGCCACCCGGCGTCCGAACCTCCCCCTGCGCAGGTGGGCCACAGAATCCGCCTGGCGCAAGGAGAGCACCACCCGGGCCCGCCGCTCGGCGGCCGCGACCAAACCGGCCGCGGCCCCCGTCGGAGCCTCCCGGTGAGGCCCCGGTCCGTGCGAGCGCGGGCGCTCGCCCTCGGTACCTGCGCGGTGCTGCTGCTCGCCGGCTGCGGCACCCGGGCCGACGACGCCGAGATCCAGGCCGGAGCCGGCGGCGGTCCCGTGCCGCTGCCGGAGTCCGCGATCGCCGACCTGCAGAGCTCGCTTCCGTCCGCCCCGGGCGCGACCGTCGTCGGCGCCCCGCAGACCGGAGCGCAGGTTCCGGCGGCGGTCGCCGGTTCGGTTCCTGACGCTTCGTCAGGAGCAACCGCCCTCCCGACGGGCGGCCAGGCGACCGCCGGGAAGCCCGCGGCGCGGGCGCCCGGCACCGCGGCCGCCTGCACGACCAAGGGCGCTGCGGTGGCCATCGGCCAGGTCGGCACCTACTCCGGCGTGACCGGGTCGATCTCCGCTCCGGGACGCACTGCGCTCGCGGTCTGGGCCCAGGACGTCAACGCCCGCGGCGGGCTGGCCTGCCACCCGGTCACCGTCTACAACCGCGACGACGGTGGCGACCCGTCGCGCTCGGCCGCGTTGGTGCAGGAGCTCATCACCCAGCAGAAGATCGTGGCGCTGGTGGGCAACACCGTCGCCTTCTCGGTGTCCGGTTTCCGCTCCGCGGTCGAAGCCGCGAAGATCCCGGCGATCGGCGGCGAGCTGATCGCGCCGGAGTGGCACGAGAGCCCGTGGATGTTCCCGCAGGGCGCGTCCATCGGTGACCAGATCGTCGGGTTCATCAAGCAGGGCGTCGAGGCGGGCAAGAAGAAGCTCGCCTATCTGTACTGCGTCGAGGTCGGCGCGTGCACCTACGCCGACAAGGTCCTCAAGGAGGGCGGCGCGAAGCGGGCCGGCGCCGAGATCGTCTACAGCTCGGCGATCTCGATCACCCAGACCGACTTCACCGCCCAGTGCCAGAACGCGAAGAACGCCGGCGCCGAGCAGATCGCGCTCGGCATGGACGGCTCGGCGATGATCCGCCTCGCGCGCTCCTGCGCGGCGCTCGGCTACAAGCCCCTGCTCTCCGGCGTCGGCGGGACGATCAGCCCCGGCCAGGCGACCGACGCGCTCCTGCGATCGTTCAACCTCGCCACCGCGACCTCGGCCGCGCCGTGGGTGCTCGACGACACCCCGGGTCTCAAGCAGTACCAGGCCGCGCTCAAGCGGTACGCACCCTCGCTCGCCCCGGACGGAGCTTCCATCTCGGTCTGGACCTCGGCGGCACTGTTGGAGAAGGCCGTCGCCCTCGCGGGCGACGAGGCACGCACCGGACCCCTGACGACGGCGATGGTCGTCACCGGGCTCGGCAAGATCAAGAACGAAACTCTCGGCGGTTTGACGGGCCCCCTCACCTTCACGCCGGGACAACCCAAGGCGGTCAGCAGCGGCTGCCTGTTCTACGAACTGCTCACCCCGCAGGGGTGGACGGCTCCCCGAGGGAGCAAGACGATATGCGTCTGACCCGGGTCCTCCCCGCGCTGATCGTCGCCGGCTCGTTACTGCTCACCGGCTGCGGCACCCGCGCCGACGACGCGGAGATCCGCGCCGGCGCCGGTGATTCCGGAAAGGTGACGCTCAGTCAGGAATCGCTGGACAAGCTCCGCGCGGCAACGGCCGGCAGCGGAGCCGTGCCCGGCGCCGGCGTTCCCGCGGTGGGCATTCCCACCGGGGTCGTCGACACCGGATCGCTCAAGCCCGGCGCGCCGGGAACCAGCGGCGCACCCGCCGCCCCGGGACCGGCC
>NZ_JACDFE010000027.1 GCF_013815995.1 Sporichthya sp. | reverse complement strand
AACTATCGGTTCGACCGCCCGGGCGCTCGCACGTAGCCTCGATGACGTGACGACCGACCGCCGTGGCCTCGTCTTCGGCGTGTGGGCCTACGTGCTGTGGGGCCTGCTCCCGCTCTACTGGCCGCACCTGGAACCCGCGGGTGCGCCCGAGGTGCTGGCGCACCGGGTGGTCTGGTCGGTGCTGTTCGGCGCCCTGCTGGTGTGGCTGCTCTCCCGCCGCGGCGGCACCGCGCTCACCGGCCTGCGCGCTCTTCGCGGGGACCGACGCCGACTGCAACTGCTCACCCTCGCCGGCGTGCTGATCGGGGCGAACTGGCTCGCCTACATCTGGGCGGTCAACCACGACCACGTGGTGGAGACCGCGCTCGGCTACTACATCAACCCGCTGATGACGATCGTCGTCGCCGTGCTCGTGCTCGGCGAACGGCTGCGCCCGCCGCAGTGGGCCGCGATCGGCATCGCCGCGACCGGGGTGGTGGTGCTGACGATCGGCTACGGCCGGCTGCCGTGGATCGCGCTCTTCCTCGCCGTGACCGTCGCCGCGTACTCGCTGATCAAGAAGACCGTCGGGGTCGGCGCGCTGGAGGGCCTGACCGTGGAGACCGCGGTGCTGTTTCCGCCCGCGCTGATCTTCCTTGCGGTGCTCACCGCCGGCGGCGGGGCCGAGTTCGGCCGCCACGGCGCCGACCACGCGCTGCTCATGGCCTGCGCCGGCGGCGCCACCCTGGCGCCGTTGCTGCTGTTCGCCGGCGCCGCCCGCCGGGTGCCGCTGACCACGCTCGGCATGCTGCAGTACCTCGCCCCGACGCTGCAGTTCTTCATCGGCGTCGTGATCAACGACGAACCGCTCCCCCCGGAGCGGCTGGCGGGATTCATGCTGGTTTGGGCAGCGCTGGTCGTCCTCACCGTCGACGGGCTACGCAACCAGCGGCGTGCGCTGCGCATCGCGACCCAGGTGCCGGTCTGAGAGCCGGGCGCGCAGGGTGACGGTCCAACCGCGCCCCCGGTTGTGTTGAAGAATCTCAACATCGGGACGCCCGTACTTCGATGTTTGATTTTCTTGACATTTGCGGGCCCATGCTCCAATGTTGGAATATGCCAACACTGCCCCAGGTCCCCGTCCGCTCGCCGGAAGCGCTCGGCCGAGCCATCCGCGCGGCCCGGGCTCAGGCCGGCCTGACCCAGGCAGAACTGGCGGAGCGGGCTCGAGCCAACCGTTTCGGGATCGTGCAACTCGAGGCGGGCAAGGAGACCCGCGCCCTCGAAGTCATCTTCGACGCCTTGGCGACTCTCGGGCTCGAGCTCACCGTGCGCCCGCGCAGCGGCTGACGATGGACCTGGATCTCTGGCTCGATGGGCGCCGCGTCGCGCGGACGGAGTCCCGCGACCGCGGGCGCAAGGTACGCGTCGTCTACGAGCCGGAGGTCGTAGCCGAGGTCGGCGGCGAGATCCCGCTCCTGTCCTGCTCGCTACCGACCCCCGGCCCCAGCGCACCGACTGCGGCCCGAGCGTTCCTCGAGGGTCTGCTCCCGGAGGGACGAGCCCTGGAGGCAGCGGCATCGCGCGTTCGCGGCGTGCGATTGCGCGACGGGCACCCGGACACGCCGGCCGATGTCCTCGCGGTGCTGGCCGAGTACGGGCGGGAGTGCGCCGGCGCCGTGGTCGTCGTTCCGGCCGGGGAGTCAGGTGATCAGCCCGGGCGTTATCGACCGCTCGGTGACGGAAGGTTGGAAGCGGCGATCGGAGACCTGCCCACGCGGCCCCTGGGCGCGGATCCCGCGCGGGGCATCCGGATGTCGCTGGCGGGCGCCCAGCCCAAGCTGTTGCTGGCCCGGTTCGGTGCGAAGTGGTTTGAGGCCCTTGATGGGGCGGCTTCGACCCACATTCTCAAGCCCGACGGGGTGTGGGAGCACAGCGCGCAGAACGAAGCCCTGGTGATGACGTTGGCCCGGACGCTGGGCCTGACGGACCGTGAAGTCTGGGTCGAGCGCGTGGCCGGCCGCTCGGTGTTCGTCACCGAACGCTTTGACCGGGTCGTGCGCGGGCGGCGGGTTCGCCGGCTGCACCAGGAGGACATGTGCCAGGCCATGGGGCGGCTACCGGCAAGCAAGTACGAGATCGGCCGCCCCAGTGGAGGCCCCGCCCGGACGCTGCGCGTGTTCACGAAGGACCCGCAGGCGGAGGTGGAGCGGCTCTTCCGCTACGTGGCCTTCCGCGCGCTCGTCGGCGATGAGGACAACCACGGCAAGAACTACGCACTGCTGCTGTCGGGCCGCTGGGCTTCCCTGGCTCCGATGTACGACTCGCTGTGCACCCTGATGTATCCCCAGCTCTCCGGGGTCATGGCAGCGCCCATCGGAGCTCAGGCCAACCTACTCCGCGTCACCTCAGATGCCCTGATCGACGAAGCGCGGGCAATGGGTCTACCGGAACCCGGCGCCTCCGCAGTCCTCACCGCGATGGCGCAGGAGATGGCCATCGCGCTCGACGCCTTGGACGGCGCGCTCACCTCCGGGTGGCCCGCCGAGCGGGTGATCGAACTGATCCGGGATCGCGTCCACCGGCTTCAGGAAGGCAAGCCGCTGGGCCAGGGCCGGGCCAGACCCGGTCGCCGCATCAGCCTCGATGAGGCCAGCGCGCGACGAACGCCGGAATCGGATGAGCGGAGGCCATAGAGCTGATCGCCGCAACCAGCGGCGTGCGCTGCGCATCGCGACCCAGGCGCCCGTCTGAGAGACTCCGACCCCGGCCCGGTCGCCACCAGGGGGGCCACAGGAGGCGCACCATGAAGCGAACCGTCGCCATCGCTGCATCCGCCACGCTCGCCGGCACGCTGCTCACCGGCATCGCCTCGCCGACCGCCCGCGCGCGGGACACCGCGCCTGCGGCCGCCCAGGCGCCGAGCATCAGCTGGAAGGCCTGCACCGACGAGCGGTTGCGCGAAGCCAAGGCGCGGTGCGGCTTCCTGTCCGTCCCGCTCAACCACGCCGCTCCCGACGGCCGCAAGATCAAGATCGCGGTCTCCCGGATCAAGGCGACGGCGCGCGCCGCGAAGCGGCAGGGCCCGATGCTGATCAACCCCGGCGGGCCGGGCGGCTCGGGCCTGGGCATGTCGGCCTACCTGGCCGGGGCGCTGCCCAGGAAGGTGGCCGCCACCTACGACCTGATCGGTTTCGACCCCCGCGGCGTCGGTGACAGCAAGCCGGCCCTGAGGTGCAAGGCCGGCTACGCCAAGGGCCCGCGGCCGGACTTCGTCCCGGTCACCGGCCCACTGCAGGCGCCGGGTGCCAACGAGAGGGCCTGGCTGAGGCGGTCCAAGGCTTACGCCGACGGCTGCGCGAAGCACAACGGCGACCTGCTGCCCTTCCTGCGCACCGAGGACGCCGCCCGCGACATGGACCTGCTGCGCCAGGCCCTGGGCGCGGAAAAGATCAACTACTACGGCTTCTCCTACGGCACCTACCTCGGCTCGGTCTACGCGACGCTGTTCCCGACCCACACCCGGCGGATGGTCTTCGACGGCGTGGTCGACCCGCGCCAGGTCTGGTACCGCGGGCAGCTGGCCCAGGACCGTGCTTTCGAGATCGCGATGGGCAAGTTCTGGTCCTGGGTGGCGAAGTACAACGGCACGTACAAGCTGGGCAGGACCGCCGCGGCCGTGGAGAAGCGCTACTACGCCGACCAGAACAAGCTGCGCAAGAAGCCGGTCGGCCAGATCGGGCCGGCCGAGTGGAACGACACGTTCCTCGGCGCCGGCTACGCGCAGTTCCTGTGGCCGGACACCGCGAAGAACTGGGCGGCCTGGAAGCGCGGCAACCACAAGCCCATCCAGCGCGGTTACGCCGACGACACCGCGGACTACGACAACGGCTACGGGATGTACGTCGCCGTGCAGTGCGTGGATGTGCGCTGGCCGGACGACTACGCGCAGTGGCGCCGGGACGCTTTTGCGACCGCCGCCAACTCACCCTTCCTGACTTGGGGAAACGTCTGGTTCAACACCCCCTGTCTTTACTGGGGCACCCCGGCCGGCCGGCCGGTGCCGATCGACGGGTCGCACACCCCCGAGCTGTTGCTGGTCAGCACCACCCTCGACGCGGCGACCGACTTCGGCGGCGCGCTGGAGATCCGCCGCCAGTTCCCGAACTCCGCGCTGGTCGCCGAGGTCGGCAACACCACGCACGCCAACACGCTCAACGGCAATCCGTGCGTCGACTCCGCCGTTATCCGTTATCTGAGGAGCGGTCACTTGCCGGAACGGAAGTTCGGAACGGGCCCCGATGTGAACTGCAAGCGATCCCCGCTGCCGAAGCCGTAGCCGCGTCCCCGGGGATGTCATCCCTCTCGACCGCGGATTGCCCCATTTGTCCGGGTGCGCGCGGTCGAGCGGGATGACATCCC
The DNA here is from genome assembly GCF_013815995.1 of Sporichthya sp. GTDB lineage: Bacteria > Actinomycetota > Actinomycetes > Sporichthyales > Sporichthyaceae > Sporichthya. The sequence goes on along the minus strand of NZ_JACDFE010000027.1, from coordinate 23,551 downwards.
GGGGCAGAATCGCGCTGGTCGCCCAGGTCGACAGCACGAGCCACTCCGACAGCCTCAAGGCAAACAACTGCGTCGACGGGGTGGTCGTGGCATACCCGCGCAACGGCAAGCTACCCAAACGCGAAGGCGGACCCGGGGCCGACGTGCGCTGCCGGCGCTCGCCGCTGCCGTCATTGACAGGCAACACCGAAATGCGACACTCCGGACACTGACCCGTCCGGAAGGCGTTCATGACCACGGTCCGCGGCACCGCGCGCCAGGCCGCGCTGTGCACGGTCGCCGCGGCGACCGTGCTGGCCGGAGCCCCCACCTTGGTCGGGGCGGCCAGCACGCTCACCTGGGGTAAGTGCACGAGCGACACGCTCGTCGAGGCCGGGGCCGAGTGCGCGGTCGTCGAGGTCCCGCTCGATCACAACAGGCCGGGCGCTCGGCAAATCCCCATCGCGATCTCGCGGATCAAGGCGACCGCGTCCGGAGCCGACTACCTCGGCCCGCTGCTGTCCAACCCGGGCGGGCCCGGTGCCTCCGGGCTCACCGACTCCGTCGATATGGCCGCCCTGCTCACCCCCGAGGTCGCCGGCCGATTCGACCTGATCGGCTTCGACCCACGCGGCGTCGGCGAGAGCGGACCCGAGCTGCACTGCGACCCCGCGTACTACCAGAGACCCGCCCCGGACTACCTGCCGCCGGACCCCGCCCGGATCAGCGGCAGCGAGCAGGTCCGCCTCGACCAGGCCCGGGCGTATGTGAAGGCCTGCACCGCGAAGTCCGGCGACGCACTCGCGCACATGCGCACCATCGACGCCGCCCGCGACCTCGACCTGATCCGCGCCGCCCTTGGCGCCGCGAAACTGAGCTACGTCGGCAACTCCTACGGGACCTACCTCGGCGAGATCTACGCCAGCACCTTCCCGACCCGAGTGGACCGGATGGTCCTCACCGGCGTCGTCCCGCCGTTCGGCGCGGGCTACACCGGCGACGTCTCGCGGCCCGAGGTGGCGCGGGCCTACGAGCGCAACATCCAGGCCTTCTTCGCCTGGGTCGCGCAGTACAACGCGGTGTTCAACCTCGGCGCCAGCACCGATGCCGTTGAGCAGCGCTTCTACGCCGATCAGAACGCGCTGCGGAAGGAACCGCAGGGAAACATCGGCCCCGCCGAGTGGACCCAGCTCTTCGGCACCGTCATCTACGGCGACGAGAACTGGCCGATCATCGCGCAGGGCTGGTCCGCCTGGGACGCCGGCCGCACCGCGCTCTTCGACAGCGCCTTCGCCGGCTACAGCAGCGAAGAAGCCGACGTGTTCAACTCCAGCTACCTCGCGATCGCCTGCTCCGACGGGACCTGGCCGCGCAAGTACGACAAGCTCCGCACCGACTCGCTGCGGACCGCAAAGGACGCCCCGTACATCACCTGGGTCTTCCACTGGGAACTCTCGGCGCTGTGCAGCACCTGGCCCTCCACCGCCCCGACGGTGAAGGTCGGCGCGGCGGTTCCGTCGGTCCTGCTCGTCAACGCCAGCAACGACGCCCCGACCCCGTTCGCGGACGCCCTGCTCACTCGGGCGGCGTTCCCGCGCTCGGCGCTGATCGAGGTCACTGGTTCCCTGCGGCACGCCGGCCGCGCGCTGTGGGGCAACCGGTGCGTCCAGTCTCCGGTCGAGCGCTACCTGGTCACCGGGGAGCTACCGGCCCGCGCCGCGCAAGGCCCGGACCTGCAATGCGCTGGGCTACCGCTGCCGGGCTACCCAGAGATCGCGCTGGCGGTCGTCGGGGAGACCGCCGCCCCGGTGCTACCGCTGCTGGATCTCATCTTCGCGCCACGCTGACTACGCGTCACAATCGGACGACGATGACCGCAGCAGAACCGGCGACGGCGGCCACTTCGCCAGGGCCGCTGGTGATCACCGTGATCGCGGCGCCCTCGTGCCGGTCCGCAATGACGGCACCCAGATGGGCGTCGGCGACCGACATGCCGTAGGTCTCGACGAGCGTCGCAGCCTCGTCGGCGGCCGAACCGCCGAGCTCGGCATCGCGGATCCGGAGCCGGTTGATCAGTGCCGATCGGGGTTCGCGCCGATCCCAGCCGGACTCCACCCGCACGGCCGTCGGCACCACCACCTCAAGCGGGACGGCCTTCTTGCGGCGCCCGGCCACCACCTCGAGGAACGCCAGGGCACGTCGGTGCCGGGGATGATCGAGGGCCATCAGCGCTTGGACCGCTTCGTTGTCCAGCAGCACGACACGCTTCATGCCGCCCCGGCGGACCGAGCCTCGGCCCAGAGCAGCACCTCGTCAGCATCCGCGTGCGGACGCCATTCGAGAATCGCCGTTGCGGCCTCCTCGATGAGGTCGGGGCGGGCGGCCAGAGGGTGGCCGTCCAGTTCGGCGGCAGCGAGGGCCAATTCGGCCAGGCTCGGCCGAACCGCGGGATGCGCGGCGTAGTGCGCGTCGAGGGCGGCCTGCATCACGATCGCCTCGAGTCGGGCCCGCAGCGCATCGGTGGTCAAGGTGGTCGTCGAGGACGCTGCACCGAGCTCGCTCACCGCAATCGCGGCCGCGTCACGCAGCGCCGTCGGGATCCGCATCGACGTACCGACGCTCTCGGTGTCGGTGCTGTCCAGCAGCTCGTTGATTCGCGTCGAAGCATCCATAGCGCCAGCGTACTACATAGATGTGGTACAACCGAAGGCAGCGCCTGGAAACAGCCCCCTGACCTGCACTTCGGCGGCTTGTCCACAATCTTCGGCCATGTTCCCTACCACTCCAAGGCGACCGATTTAGGATGCGGCAATCCCGGATCCTCGTTCGAGCCAGAAGTGGGGTCCGTGGTGCGCGCAGTTTTGGCGGTCGCGACCGCCGGGATCCGCAAGACTCGACCGCCCCTGGGGGTAACAAAGTGAAGCGCCTGATCGTGCCCGGCCTCGTCGCTACCACCGGCCTGGTCGCCGCTTCCCTGCTCACCCTCGGCGCCGCGCCGCAGGCCCGGGCGGCGAGCACGATCGATTGGGTCAGCTGCGAGAAACTCGCCATGGGTGGCGGCGGCACCGAGTGTGGCTATCTGACGGTGCCTCAGAGTTGGTCCGACCCGAACGGGACGAAGATCAAGCTCGCGATCTCCCGGAACAAGTCGACGCTGCCGGCCGCGAAGTACCAGGGCGTGATGCTGGTGAACCCGGGCGGCCCCGGCGGGTCCGGGCTGTCCTTCTCCGGCATCAAGGACCTGCTGCCCAACGGCAGCGGGGCCGGCTACGACTGGATCGGGTTCGACCCGCGCGGGGTCGGGGACTCCAAGCCGGCGCTGTCCTGCATCGATGACTACGCCGAGGGCAAGCGTCCGCCGTACATTCCGGCGAAGCGCGGCAAGGTCGTGACCTCGAGTGAGAAGTCCTGGCTCAAGCGGTCGAAGAAGTACGCCAAGGCCTGCGCCGCCAAGTACGGCCCGCTGCTGCAGAACATGCGCACCGTCGACTGGGTGAAGGACATGGACGCGCTGCGGGAGGCCCTCGGCGTCTCCCAGATCAACTACCTCGGCTTCTCCTACGGCACCTACCTCGGGCAGGTCTACGCGACCATGTACCCGACCCGGGTGCGTCGGATGATTTTCGACGGCAACGTCGACCCCCGTGGGGTCTGGTACCAGGCGCAGCTGAGCCAGGACCGCGCTTTTGAGAAGGTCGCCAACCAGTTCTTCGCGTGGACGGCGAAGAACAACTCGACCTACAACCTCGGCACCAAGGCGTCCGCGGTGCGCGCGAAGTACCTCGCCGTCGTCAAGGAGCTGCGCAGCAAGCGCGTCGACGGCATCGGCGCCAACGAGTGGACCGACACCTTCGTGCACGCGATGTACGCCGAGTTCCTCTGGCCCGACGCCGCGCACGCGTTCGCCTCGTGGGTGCTCAAGCACGACATGTCCTCGGCCAAGGCCGCGTTCCGGGACGCCTCCGAGCCCGACGACAACGTCTTCGCGGTCTACAACGCCGTGCAGTGCACCGACACCGCCTGGCCGGCCGACTACAAGACCTGGCGCAAGGACGCGTTCAAGACCGCGAAGAACGCCCCGGTGCTGACCTGGAGCAACGTCTGGTTCAACACCGCCTGCATCTACTGGCCGGGGAACCCCGGCAAGCCGGTGACCGTGAACGGCTCCGCAGCCCCGCCGATCCTGCTGCTCAACGCGACCCTCGACGGCGCCACCCCGTACGCCGGCGCCCTCGAGGTGCGCAAGCGTTTCCCGAAGTCGGTCCTGGTGGCCGAGCAGGACGCCACCACCCACGCCGGGGCGACGCTGGGCGGCAACCCCTGCATCGACAAGCGGATCAGCGACTACCTGCTCTCCGGCAAGCTGCCGGCCCGCAAGTCCGGTTCGACGGCGGACGTGATGTGCGCGCGCACTGCACTGCCGGAACCGGGCCTGCTGCCGATCAACTCCACCGGCGTCACGCTGCCGCACGTCGCATCGGCTCCCGGGTCTCTCCCGGCGCCGGATCCGCAACCGCAGGACCAGTCCCTGTTCGACAAGATCGTCGGGCTGCTGCCCGCCCGCACACGCTGAGACCCACCACCAAGCCGGACCCGGATCCGGCAACGAATGCCGGCATCCGCCGGGCGAGCACAGGAGTAACGATGCGCACCTTGGTAGCCACCCTCACGGCCGGAACGCTCATCGCCGGCGTCGTCGCCGCGACCGCGGGCAGTCCGACCGCCCTCGCGGCCGAGACCATCTCCTGGTCCGCGTGCACGGACGAGTCGCTGGCAGCTGCCAAGGCCGAGTGCGGCTTCCTCTCGGTTCCGCTGGACTGGGCCAAGCCCGCCGGGGAGAAGATCCAGGTCGCGGTGTCCCGGGTGAAGGGGACCGCCGCGCAGTCGCAGGGCGTCATGCTGATCAACCCGGGCGGACCCGGCGGGTCCGGGCTCGGCTTCTCCGCCTACCTGGCGCAGGTCATGCCGCCCGAGGTGTCCTCGCAGTACGACCTGATCGGCTTCGACCCCCGCGGTGTGGGATCCAGCAAGCCCGCGGTCTCCTGCATCCCGAACTACGCGGCCGGGCCGCGCCCGGCCTACACCCCGGTGGCGAACACCAAGGCGCCGAACGAGCTGGCCTGGATCCAGCGCACGAAGAACTTCGCCAAGGCCTGCGAGGACAACAACGGCCCGATTATCGAGCACATGCGCACGATGGACACGATCCAGGACATGGACGCGCTGCGCGCCGCGCTCGGGGTTGAGCAGATCAACTTCTTCGGCTTCTCCTACGGCACTTTCCTGGGCCAGACGTACTCCACGCGCTACCCGGACCGGGTCCGGCGCATGGTGCTCGCCGGCAACGTCGAGCCCACCTACGGCGGGTACGGCGACGGCGGGCGGGGACAGACCACCGCCTTCCAGAAGGTGCTCAACGTCTGGTTCGAGTGGATCGCGCAGCGCAACTCCACCTACGGCCTCGGGGCCACCCCGGCCGCGGTGCTGGAGACCTACCACGGGCTGCTCGCGCAGCTCACCAAGGCGCCGGTCGGCTCGATCGGGCCATCGGAACTGGCCGACGTGTTCTTCACCGGCGCCTACTCCGAGGGACTGTGGGTTCCGATCACCGCGGCGGTCGCGGACGCCAACGAGGGGAACTTCGACTTCCTCACCACGGTGAACGAGATCCTCAACGACCCGACCAGCGACAACAGCTACGCCGCGTTCAACACCACGCTGTGCAGCGACGGCAAGTTCCCGCGCAACTACGAGAAGATCCGCAAGGACGGCTTCGAGATCGCCAAGGAAGCTCCGGACAGCACCTGGAGCAGCTTCTGGTTCTCCGCGCCGTGCACCTACTGGCCGGTCAAGGCCGGCAAAACGCCGCCGGTCGACGGCTCCAAGGTGAAGGTCCCGTTCCTGCTGGTGCAGCAGACCCTGGACGGCGCGACCCCGTTCGTCGGTGGCCTGGCGGTGCGTAAGGAGTTCCCGACCACCGCGATAGTGGCCGAGGTCGGCGCCACCACGCACGCCTCGGTCTACGCCGGCAACAAGTGCCTCGACGACATCATCACGGCCTACCTGCTGAACGGCACCCTGCCGAACCGGGTCTCGGGCGACGTCGCCGATGTCAGCTGCCAGCGCATCGCGTTCCCCGAGCCCTCGGTGGTCAACCGGGCCCTCCCGACCGGCCAGCTCGGCTCGTTCCTCGGGCTCCCGGTGGAGATGGCCCGACTGGTCAACATGATCCCGTTGTAAACCGCTCGGCTCTGAACGGAAGGATCGGCCCCATGGACATCCATGGGGCCGATCCTTTTGGGTTCGACACGGTCGACCTTTCCTCGCTGCGGCAGCTGCGCAGCATGAAGTGGCGGGCCTATCCCCCGGACGTGCTCCCGGCCTGGGTGGCCGAGATGGACCTGGGGACCGCCCCTGCAGTGGTCTCCGCCCTGTCCGAGGCTGTCGCGCGGCAGGACTTCGGGTACGCGGTCGACCTCCAGGCACCGGAGCTGACCGAGGCGTTCTGCGGGTTCGCTGCGCGGCGGTTCTCCTGGCCGGTCGATCCGGCCCGGGTGTTCCTGCTGCGGGACGTGATGCGCGGGCTCGAGCTGTGGATCGAGGGGTTCACGCGGCCGGGCGACGGCGTTGTGGTGACGACCCCGGTGTACTACCCGTTCCTGCACGCGATCACCGAAGCGGGCCGGGTGCCGGTGCAGGTGCCGGCGGTGTGCACGTCTGACCGGTGGGAGCTGGACCTCGAGCGGCTAGAAGCCACGTTCGCGGCTGGGAACACGTTGTTGTTGCTGTGCAACCCACACAACCCGGTGGGGCGGGCTTACACGCGTTCTGAGCTCACGGCGCTGGCTGAACTGACGGTGCGTCACGACGTGCGGGTGGTGGCGGACGAGATCCACGCTCCCCTGGTGTACGCCCCTGCCGTGCATGTGCCGTTCGTGTCGCTGGGCGCTGAGGTGGCGTCGCGGACGCTGACCCTGCATTCGGCGAGCAAGGCGTTCAACCTGGCGGGACTGCACGCGGCGGTGGCCGTTGTTGGTTCGGCTGCCGACGGTTCGCATCTGGAGTCGATCTCCTACCGGCGCCGCGGGGCGGCGGGGATCCTCGGGATCGAGGCGTCGGTGGCTGCGTTCACTTACGGGGACGAGTGGCTGGATGCGTTGCTGGTGCATCTGGCGGGGGTGCGAGATCACCTGGGTGCGGAGCTCGCAGCGCGGGTCCCGGGGGTGAGCTGGTTCTCACCGGAGGCGACGTATCTCGCGTGGTTGGACTGCAGCGGGCTCGGGCTGGGACCCTCTCCTCAGAGCGTGTTCCTCGAGGAGGGCCGAGTGGCGTTCAGTGACGGCGTCGCGTTCGGGGACGGTGGCGCCGGATTCGTGCGGTTGAACTTCGGGACCTCGCGGGCGATCCTCAGTGAGCTGGTGTCGCGGATGGTTGCTGCCCTCTAGGTGAACAGTTCGGCCGCGCGGCCGACCACGACGGACCGGTCGCCCCAGGCCTCGAGCTGTGCCAGATCGGTGCACCCGGAGATCCGCTCGCGAACCTCGTCGGTGACCGGAACGCCACGGGCCGCCAGGATCCGCAGGACCATCGCCGCGCGGCCCCGGGCTTCCCCGCGGGCTTGCCCACGGGCTTCGAGGGCGCGGGTGAACTCGCTCTGATACTCGAAGGTCTCGGTTGCCATCAGTTCCTCCAGGTACTGCCGGGCCAGGTCGGGCAGCGCGGCGAGCACCAATCGAGCGTACTCGACCGCATGGTCGACGGGGGCGCGGTCAAGAGCGGTGGCCCGGTCGGTGCACACGACCAGCAGCACGGTGGGGCAACGCAGGCGGCGACGGACCGCGGTCAGGTACTCCGGCCAGACCCAGTGCTTGTCCTCGTCGCGGCGCAGTTGGACCTCGACGATGATCGCCATCGCCGGCCGGACCGGGTCACCGAGCAGGACCAGGGCATCGGCCCGATGAGCAGCCGGGCGCAGTTCGACCACTTCGGCGGATCCGAGGTGAGCGTCCGCGTGTGGGACGGTCCGGCCCAGAGGCCCGGACAACAGCTCGGCGGCGAAGGCCGGCCGGTGGCGGAACATCGCGACCAGCGTCTCGTGCAGGTGGGAGGGCACGGCGGGGAAGCTACGTCGCGGCTCCGACAGTTCACGCGCACCCGTGGATAGCCACTTATCCACACCCGGCGATGCCCACGGCGTCATCCACAGGTCTGGCTTCTCCCCCGCCGGCATCGCCTTGCGTCCGTCACGGTGATCCCGGCGCGACCATCCGGGTCGCCGGTGGGGGGAGAGCTCGATGGCAGGACGACCGACTCAGGGCGCGGCGTGGACGGCGGGGACCGGACCGAACGACAGGCGACTTTCCGGACTGACGCCTCGTCAGACGCAGCGGGTCCGCGACCTGGCCCGGCAGTTCCTGGCCGAGAACGGCCTGGAGGCGGTAGTGCACGACGACCACCTGCGCACCGCGGACGGCCGCGAGTTCGGCCTGTACACGCTGGCCTCGAAGTGCCACAACGCCCCGCTCGGTGAGGGCTCCTGGCCGGTCGTCGTCCGCGACTACCTCGGCGGCCTGCTCGCCGCCTACCCGGACGTCCCGCCGCCGGTCACCGAGGAGCAGCTACGGGAGCGGGCCTGCCTGCGCCTGGTCAACCTGCACTCGCTCAAGCCCGAGGCGTACGAGTGGTACCGGTACGCCCGGCGCCTCGGGGCCGGGTTCGTCGAGATGCTGGTCCTGGCCGAGGACGGGTTCGCCCGCTTCCTCAACGACGCCGACGTCGCCCTGGTCGGGGCCGACGAGTTGCGCGGGATCGCCCGGGAGAACCTGCGCGCAATCGAGCCCGACGAGTACGAGCTGCGGAGCAAGGACGACACTCACCTGCACGTCGTCCGCGGCGCCTCGGGCTTCATCGCCAGCAAGCTGCTGATGCTGCCCGAGGTCCTCGCGGTCGTGCCCGGGCTCAGGACCCACTACCCGGACGGGCTGCTGGTCGCCGTCCCGAACCGCCACGAACTCGCCTTTACCCCGCTCGGGCTGAACGCGCCCTACGACCTGCTCGCCCTCGCCGAGTACGCCGCCCTGATGCACACCCACGGTGAGGCCCCCCTGGCCCCGTTCGTGTACTGGTGGCGCGACGGCGAGCTCACCCAGCTCACCGCCGCCGACGCCGCCGGGCACCTGACCTGGGCCGCGCCGTACGAGTTCGTCGAGGTCATCGCCCGCATGTGGGACGAGCCGCTGGCCAGCTGATGCACCCCAGACTGGGGTACACTCCGCTCATGGCGAGCTCCTCCACCTCCTTGCGGTTCACGGCCGAAGACGAGGAAGCGTTGGAGTTCCTGATGGCCGAGACCGGCGCCACGAAGAGCGAGGTGGTGCGGGCAGCGCTGCAGGTCGCGGTGCGCGATGCCCGCCGGGCCCGGGCCCGCGCCGAAGTCGACGCGACGATGGCTGATCCGGTGCAGCGCGCCGAACTCGCCGCGGTACAGGCCGAGATGGACGAGATCCGTGCGTGGTGACGTCTACGAGTTGAAGGCGCCCCGTAACCCACGCGGTCGTGAGCAGACCGGCCGGCGGTACTGCGTGGTCGTGCAAGGCGAGGATTTCGACAACCTGTCGACGTGGCTGGTCGCCCCGACCTCCAGCGTGATCCGCGAGGGATCGCTCTACCCCCGCATCCGCATCGGCACAGAGTCCTCCACGGTGCTGATCCCCCAGGTGACCGCGGTCGATCCGTCGGCCCGCCTCGGCCAGCTGGTGGGCCGGGTCTCCCTGGCGCACCAGCAGGACATCGACCGCGCGCTGCGACTGATTCTCGGCCTGGACTGACCCACGAGACGACACCCACCTCGGCCAGATCATCACGCGATGTCCCCCGACCCCAACCGGCTGAGCTGGTTCACCGAGTCGTGAAAGATAGACTTGATGCTAGCTTTGTAGACATGGCGTTCAGCATTAAGAGTCCCGAGGCCGATCGCCTGGCCCGTGAACTCGCCGCGCTCACGGGCGAATCGATGACGGAGGCGGTGCTCGTGGCCCTGCGGGAACGGGTGGAGCGCGAACACGTCCGGCGGGGCCCGAGCAAGGCGGAGAAGCTCCGAGTGCTCGCGGAGGAGATCGCCGCGCTTCCGATCCTGGACCATCGCAGCGCGGAGGACATCGTCGGATACGACGAGCACGGGATCCCCTCGTGACCGTCGTCGACACCTCGGCCGCGATGGCCGTTCTGATCGGCGAGCGGACCGCACCGGCCATCCGCGCCCACCTCGACACCACCGCGCGGTGCTACATCTCGGCCGGGACGCTGCAGGAACTCGGCATCGTCCTCGAAAGCCGCATCGGGGCCGTGGCGCCGGCGAAGATCGAACGCTTCCTACGGGACTCCGGAACCGAGGTCGTCCCGGTCGACCAGACCCTGGTCGACCGGGCCGTCGCCGGGTGGCGTCAGTTCGGAAAGGGCAGGCACCCGGCCGCACTGAACTACGGCGACTGCTTCGCCTACGCCCTGGCCTCCACGCGGAACCTGCCGGTGCTGTGTACCGGAGACGACTTCGCCCACACCGACATCACCGTCGTGCCGCTGAGCGACTGACTTGCCCCGCGGGTCCGGCGAGCAGTTCGGCGGCGAAGGTCGGGCGGTGGCGGAACGTCGCGACCAGTTAGATCGACATCCGCGGGCGGAGCGCGTGGCGCGTCAGCGCGGTGGAGACTGCCACCCGACCGAGCGCTGAGAGCGCGAGGGGCTGATCCCAGCGGCGGGCTGGACGAGGGCCTGCCGGACCGGTACCGGGCGATGCCGGCCGAGGCACCTCGCGCCCAGCCCTGACACCGACGCCGGTCCCGCGATCGGGTCAGCGGCTCAGAGCCCGAGGTACACCCGCAGCCGTTGTTCCAGGCGATCCAGCTCATCCCGGTTGGCGAGACCGCGTCGGCGACGAAATCGGCGGCGGGCGATCGGCTGGAGCTCGGTCACGTCGGCGTAGGACTCGGGGTACCGGGTCAGGCCGGCCTCCGCTCCGAGGGCGACGTGCGTGACCTCCGGCCCCCGGGTACCGGTGATCGGGATAACCGCGACGTGTCCCAGTCGAATGTTGAGCGCGTTGACACTCAGGACGACCGAGGGGTGCATCCCGATTCCCGGAAAGTTGACGTCCCAGACCTCGCCGCGCATCGGTTCAGCCGCGGCCATTGGCTCGCTTCCGCCGCGAGCGGGAGGCTGCGGGCCCGTCATCGTCCGCCACCGTGAGTGGCAGCGGCGGTTCCGCTCCCCCGTAGAACTCGGCCACCCCGCGGGCCATCCGCTCTTCCGCAGCGTGACGATGCAGCATCGCCAAGCCGGCCTTCACAATCTCCGTGCGTCCACTGAGCCCGAGGAGCTCCGCATCCGACCGGAGCTCGGCGGCCAGCTCGTGGCCGATGCGGGCCTGCCAGACCTCGCTCCCTTGGTCCTTCTCCATCTGCATACATTCTGTCGTACAGCCAAGGTTGTCAAGCATGACGAGTGCCCTCCCCGCTTCGCGACGGCAGCTGCGTCCGCGCGATCACGATCCAAACGCGTGGCACTGACATCCCCCGGGGAGGGTGACCCCTCCCGCCCGGAAACCGTCCGCGCCCTCCAGCTCCTGCCCGAGACAGCCGAGGTGAGCGTCCAGGCGCTGCACCCTGAGGCGTGACGGTCGTCGAGGCCTGGCGCCGGTTCGGGAAGTGACGACAAGCACTGAGATCCTCCCGGCACATTTGACGTGACCTCAGGTACCGGCAATGACGTCATTTCCGGGACAAGACAGACAACCAGGTCATAGCGTGCGGTCCGCGGGGGTGCCGGGGGGGGCACCCGCGAATTCTCGGGGGGACGAAATGGCTGTCATCGATCCGGTTGCCTACGCCTACACGGCCGACGAGCGCCACGCGTACGCGCTCTGCGGCGTGTTTAAAGTGCTGTCCACGCTGTGCGCCGCCGTCGCCATCGTCGCCGGCGCGTTGCTCGCGCTGGACATCGTCGCCTTCCTGGTCATCGCCGGCATCGGCCTGTTCATCGCCGCGCTGCTGCTGTTCCTCGGCCACGTCCTGGCACTGCTCGCCGGCATCCACGCCCGGCTCGGCGCCATCCGCGACGCATCTTTGAAACATTGCCCGACCTTCAGGGCGATCTCAGGACAATTCGGACGGATCACCGATAACGTCACCGCGGCGCCGGGGGGCGCCGCTGCCGATCAACCGGGGGGTTGAGACATGAAGATGTCACGCACGATCCGCACTCTCACCGCACTTGCCACCGTCACCGCCACATTGGGGGTCCTCGTCGGCGCCGCGTCAAGCGCCGCGGCGGCCGACCGCCAAGCAACGGACGACGACCTGGCGACGAAGTTTCAGACGATGACACTGCCGGGGAAGCTGGCGCTCGACCCGCTGACCGGCAAGGCTTCGATCGTGGGCCTGAAAGAGCTGACGCAGCTCCTCGACGCGGCCGGCAAAGCGCTGAGCCCGGTGACGGTGCGCAGCGTCAAGACCGAGGGCGGCTCAGCGATCGGCAACTACGCCTGCCTGAAGACGGGAAAGGCGAAGAACGGATTCGTCGAGTTCAACCGGACCGACGTGTTCGCCCGCGGCAAGGAAGGCGTCCTGCAGTACCAGTTCTTCCCGTACATGCAGGCCGATGCCCGCCGGTTCGCCAACTCTCCGACCACGCAGTACGAGGTCTGCGGCACCGGCGGCGCTGACCTGCAGGAGGGATACCGCATCCACCAGACCGGGATGGGCATCGCGTTTCCCGACACGAACCGCACGTTCAAGATCGGCCAGAACTGGCAGTCCGGGAAGACTCCGTCGGATACCACCGTGAGCCTGGGCTTCGAACTTGGTGGGAAGACCTCACCGGTCAGCGTCAACGGGTCGATCTCGCAGAATCCGTCGGACAAGCTCAAGGGTTCGATCGTCGGTCCTTACGCCACGGACCTGGACGCGTTCGCCCGCAACGGCGTCAACGCCTGGTGGGAGGACAGTTGCGTGCAGGGCTGGTCGCACTGCAAGTTCCGCGCCGACGGCAGCCCGAACTTCCAGGGCACGGTCGTCCACGGACTCTGGGAGTTCATGCCCGCCGACGCCCTGCAGGTCCGCTACTTCGCGATCCAGCCGTACATCAAGCTCGCCTGCCACGGCTTCCGGTGCGGCTGATGACGCAGCCAGGCACCTGGTGGCGTCGCGTACGCGGCGCCACCGCGGTGGCCGCGGCGCTCGCCTCGGTGTTCGCCCTCGCGGGGTGCGGATCGGACGATCAGCCGTCGTCGGCGCCGGCTCCATCGCCCGCCGCCACCGCACCAGGCCTCGCGAGATACGACCTCGTCGTCCTGGCCAGCGCGGAGAACAATCCGCTGTTCTCCGATCTCTACGGCATCACCCTGAACCCACTGCAGGCCTACCGCATCACCACGGACAAGCGGATCTCCTCGATGGACGTCGACACCGAACAGATCGTGGTCGCGGCCGCCGACGGCCCGACCGACCGGCTCGCTCTGGTCACCGGCACCGGCGAACTCCGGCCCATCCCCGGGCTCGGCCGGCCGTTCGCTTACAACCCCAGTTTGTTGGCCGACGGCACGATTCTGTTCGAAGATTTCACCGAGTCCAGTCGGGAGAAGGTCAACCGCTACCGGATCTGGGACCCGACGCGGAAGAAGAAGGCAACGCTCTTCACCTCGACGCAGCCGCTTTACGGGCTACATCCCGGACCCAAGGGCAGCGTGGCGCTGCTACTGAACAACCCCACCACCAACGACGCGATCGTCATCCGGGATGCCGCCGGAACACAGCGGACGTACCCAATCGCCGGCGACGGGGGCTTCATCACCTGGGGTCGGACCTTCGTCACCACCACCCTCAACGAACCGGACTCCCAGTTCGGCAGCAAGCCGAAGGGTCTGGTCCTGATCGACCCCGTTACTGGCAAGCGCACCGAGGTCGCCGGCTGGCAACCGATCGCATGGACGGTCGATGGCACGAAGCTGTTGGTCCGCGGCACGGACGATCTCGCAAACAGCGTGCTCGCCGTTCTCGATCCGAGCGATGTGCAGAGTCCGCAATCGATCGGCACCCTCGAGAACCTCGCCATCTACACGGGCAGCTGGATCCGCGGCAACGCGTGAGCGCCGAATGCCGGTTCCTCAGCAACCGGATGCGGCGGCGCTCAGCCGCTCCGATGCCCAGGCCCAGTCGATGCGTTCCTGCTCCAGACGAACGCCCTCACCGAAGCGGTCGGTGACCAGGTCGGCGTAGAGGGACTGCTCGGCCGCATCGAGGCGCGTCAACCGGGCCGCCGTCGGGGCCCGATCCTGGACCCAGCGGTCGCGGTGTTCCACCAGCGTCTGACGATCCATCAGCACGGACCTGGTCTGTGGCAACCAGGCGCGGAGCCGATCGAGGATCGCGAAGCCGTGGGTATCGAGATCGCCCCAGTACCGGACCTCGGCGTCCCGCAGCCAGGGCAGTGACCCGGCCCGGTCGACCTCGAAACCCTTGCCCCACAGGACGGCTCCGCCCGGTGGGATCGGGACCGAGAGATGTGACCTCGTTCTCCACGATGACGGCGGTCCGCACCACCGCGGACAGGGCCCGGAGTTCGTCCACCCGGAACGTCCCCTCCGACAGCACCCCGGGCAGGCCGAGCGCCTCGGCATCGAAGCGCAGGCGCAACGCCTCGGGTTTGGCGCGGAGTCCGAGCCCGGCGACGAAACCCGGACCTGAGCGATCGACGCCGAGCAATCGAGCCAGCAACGGCCGGTGCCGTTCGACGAACTTGGTGTCCACGCCCGGAGCCGCGATCTCCCGCAGGTAGCGGCCCGATCCGCGCGCGGCGTCCAGCCAGCAGTAGGCGGACACGACGGATTCCCACTCCGGCGCGGACGCCAACGCGGTCAGCGGGTTCGCCGCCGCCCAGGTTCGTACCGGCGGGATGCCCGCGCTCAGCTCGAGGATCCGGCGGAAGGCCTCGACCGTCCCGGCGACGCCCAGCAGCGACCACGCCTGGGGATAGTCGGTGAGCACAGCACGGGCCGGAATCCGGTTGCGACCGAAGTCCCGGCCCCCGATGTCGGCGTAAGCCAACTCGTAGCGGCGGCCCTGGCGCGCGCCCGCTTCCAGATCGGCAATCCAGCGCTGCACCACGTCCAGGTTCTCCCCGATCTCGCCCGCGCGCGGCCCCCGTAGCGGCAGGTCCTGGACCGGGAACGGGGCATCCTCGGCGAGCGCGCGTAACAGCGTGCCGTCCTCCCACCGCCGGCGCACCTTGTCGGCCACGTCGGCCGGCGTCGTCCACCGCCCGTCCACGGAGGGAGTCAGGCCGGGGGTCACGCCGGGGGGGCCGTTCCCGCCCGGCGCTCCTGGAACTCCTCGATCGTCAGCGTCTGCAGGCGCGAGTAGCTGCCGGTCGGGTTGTCGACAAACCCGATGGCGTGCACGTAGGGCTCGATGACGTGCACCTTCTGCAGCGGGGTGACGATGAGCAACTGCAGGCCCAGCTTGCCGAACAGGTCGAGGGCGTACCGGGTGGAGGCGTCCGACCCGCGCCCGAAGGCCTCGTCGATGACTGCGAAGCGGAAGTCCCGCGAGCGCGCGACACCCCACTCCAGCCCGAACTGGTAGGCCAGCGACGCCGCCAGGATCGTGTAGGCGAGCTTCTCCTTCTGTCCGCCGGACTTGCCGTCGGAGTCCCGGTAGTGCTCCCACTCCTCGCCGGTGTCGCGATGCCGTTCCGAGGCGGAGAAGGTGAACCAGTTGCGCACATCGATCACCCGCCTCGTCCACGCCTTGTCCGCCTCGGCGTGTGCGTCGCGGCCGCGGAAGCGCTCGATGATGCGCTGCACGTCGAGGAACCGCTGCTCGGAGTAGCGGTCCTCGTCGGCCCCGAGGGTGTCGTCGGTGGCCGCGCGCAGTTCAGCCCGGAACGCCTGCACCTCCTGGTTGATGGTGCGCTCGGGTACGAGCTTGATGTAGCGCCCCGGGCTGTAATCGATCGCGCCGAGCGCCTCGTTGATCCGGTCGACCCGGTCGTGGATCTCGTCCGCCTGGCGACGCAGCCAGCTATTGAAGCCGGCGAGCTCCCGGATCGTGTTCGTGTTCAGCTGACGCTTGAACTCGTCTTCGTACGTCGGCAGGTCGTCGTTGGCCACCCGGTCGCGGAACGCCCGGAACTCGGCGCGGGCCTCGACCGCGGCATCCATCTCCGTGGTGGCCTCCGGCCACCGCCGGCGAACCTCGGCCATGTAGCCGACCAGACTCTGGGCGTAACCGCCGATCTCCTTGTTCAGCCGGTCGATCGCGGACTGCAGCTCCGTGGTGAGCTCGGTGGCGAGGCGGGGGCAGGCGTCGGGATCGGTCGGAACGCGGCCGCCGAGGCGAGCGGCCAGCTCCGGGTAGGACTGGCGAGCCGATGCCAACCCACCGGGAGATTGAGCGGCGACGAGTGACCCTTCCTCTTCCCGCACCCGGCCGGCCCGCTCGATCCGGTCGCCCAGCACGGAGATCCGGTTGCGCAGCTCGGTCAGCCTCGCCTCGAGATCCGCCACCGCCACCTGATTGGCCGTCAGTCGGCGCTCGATCTCCTCCAGCCGGGATGAGCCCGCCAGGAGCCGCTCACGTTCCGCACGCGCGGACTCGGCGAGGCCATGCGCCTCGGCCCAGTCCAACTCGCGCCAGGACGTGTACTCCTGCAGCTTGGCCAGGACCGGGATCCGGTCATCGACGACCACCCGCTCGGTGTCCACCTGCGCCCGCTCACCGTCGATGGCCAGCAGCTCGGCCTGCAGTTCGCCGAGTTGGGCGGTCAGCGCGTCGATCTTGCGCTCGTTGGCCCACCCGAGCACCCAGGTTCGCGGGTCGTCGACCCGGGACCGGTCGTCCTTTTCATGGCGGTCGCCGGAGCGGACCTGGCCCTCGCGGGTGACGGCGCGGTCGGCGTCCTGGAACTCCCGCAGCGTCTCGGTGCATCGGTGATCGGCGCGGCGACTGAGCTGGTCCCGGAGGTAGCCGTCGAAGGCCCCCGGCGCGATCTCGAGCGTGTCGGCCAGGTGCAACCCGTCCGCCCGGGCGGCCGCGCGCAGGGCGATCTGCCGACGGGGAACCCGCTCATAGACCAGGCGCATCCCGCGCCGGCGACCGTCATCGCGCAGGGCGGTGAGCCGGCGCCCGTTGACCCAGCCGGCCACCGCCGCGTAGTGCTCCTGCGACACCAGCAGCGACAGCGCGAATCCCCGCAGGACACGCTCCGCGGCACCACGCCAGGCAGCGAACTCCTCGGCGACATCGATCAGTTCGCCGGCGAACGGCAAGGCATCGGCGTCGAGCCCCAGCTCCTGGCACAGCTGAGCCCGGACGTCGAGCTGTTCGCGGGGCAGGTTGTTGCGCCGCCCGGCGAGGCTGGTCAGTTCGGCCCGGACCTCCGCACCCCGCGCGTCGACCTCGCGGCGCCGGGCCAGGAGGTCCGCTCGCCGGTCGTCCAGGGTCGTCCGGGCCGACCGGAGGGCGTCGAGCTCCGCGGAGATCCGGCCCGGAAGCCCAGCGAACGCGGTGGCGTCATCGACGGGCGCGAGGTGCGCCTGCGCGAGCTGGGTAGCGAACCGGTTGCGGCGATCCCGGCGTACCTGCGCCTCCTGCGCGGCGTCGGTCTCGGTCCGCGCCAGTTCACCGACTCGGTCACCGCCGGCGGCGGCCCGTTCCTCGATGAGCCGGTCCCGATCCGCGGCGAGGCCGCGCCGATCTTCCTCGGCTCCCTGCGCCTCACGCTCGTGCGCGCCGCGGGTCACCTCGTTCGTCTCGATCTCGGCGGTCAGCAGCTCGATCCGCCGCTCCGCGAAATACAGCCGGGTCGCGTCGCGATGCCGCTCCAAGCCGGCCCGGCGGGACAGCGCAGCGTCGTGGCGGTCCGCGGTCGCGACCAGGGGGTCGAGAGCGGCGAGCTGGTCCCGGGCCCGGCGGACCGCCTCGTGGGCGGCGCTGAGGTCCTCGAAGTGTCCCACGATCGCGCCCACCCGCTCGGAGGCGTCGGCCGGTTCGAGCATGTGGCTGCGGACGAACTCGTTGAGGTTGCCCACCGACTTCATCGACACCGTCTGGTGGAACAGGTCCAGCGCCTGCTCCGAGCGGATCCCGAGCAGGCGCCGCAGGTGCCGGGAGTACTCCGGGAAGGTTCCGCTGATCGTGGCGCCGGCCGCCCGCAACCGGCGCCGCAACTCGACGAGGTCGGAACCGAAGTCGGTGAAGTCCGCCTCGATGCTCAGCAGCTTGGACGAGGTCACGAAGAACCGGTCGGGCTGCCCCGCACGGTCCTTTTGGTGGAACACCTGCGCGAGGCTGACCGTCTCGTCGAAACCCTCGTTGACGAACACCCCAAGGACCACCGAATAGCTGCGATGGTCGCGAAGGCCGACCGCACGGGAGGCACCGGTGCTCTCCACCCGCTCGGACTTGTAGTGCCCCTGGACGTAGCTGCGCAGCGTGCGTTCCTTGGACTCGGCGCCGGCGGCCTTGTTGTAGGCGATCTTGTTCGCCGGCAGCAGCAGCGTGGTGACGGCGTCGACGACGGTGGACTTGCCGCTGCCGATGTCGCCGGTCAGCAACGCGGTCTGGCCGCCGGGCGTCAGCCGCCAGACGCGTTGGTCGAAGGTGCCCCAGTTGTAGACCTCGAGCTGGTGCAGTCGGTATCCCGCGCGCGGCCCCGCGGCGAGCTCGACGGCCGCGAACAGCGCGTCACTCATCGCCGGACCGCCGGGTGGACTCGGCGTACTCGTGCAGCTTGCCGGCGTAGTCCGCGAGCGTCTGGGCATCGACGTAGGCCTTGAGGATGCGGCGGACCTCCCAGTGGTCCCGTTGGCCACGCAGCGGGCGCAGGAAGCCGAGCTCGACGGCCTTGGCCACCGCCCGGTCGACGCGATCGACCACGGCGGCCTCGTTGGTGGAGTCGGCAAGGAACACCCGCAGCATCTCCAGGATCTGGTCGCGGGTGAGCACCAGCTTGCCCTCGCTGCCGGTGGTCTCGAACTCCACCAACCGCTTGCGCAGCAGCACCAGCAGCAGGCTGACCTGGTAGCTGAGCGTGCGGCGGTGGACCAGGCGCGGCAGGTCCTCGCCGTCGGCGTCGGCCTCCTGGCTGCGCAGGTAGGCGTAGCCCTCCGACTCGTCGACGATCACCTCGACGCCGATGGCCGCGAAATGGTCGCCGACGACCGCACGGTGCCGGCCGAGGGTGGACCAGGCGTCCTCGGCCGACTCCCGGTAGACCACCCCACGCATGAGCTCGATGATCGCGGTGGCGACGGCGTGCTCCTCCGGTGTCCTCATCCTCGAATCACCGCCGGGTCACCGTCGCCTTCGGCAGGCGGGCCCGCCGGAGCGAGCCCTCGGCGTCCCGGAACTCGATCAGGTCCTCCTCGGCGTCGTCGAGGGTCACGACGAGATCGTCCTCGGCCAGCGACAGGTAGCCGATCAGTTCGGCCACGCCTTGCTCGATCGGGTAGAGGTCGAGGATCTCGCCGAGCAGGGCAGAACTTCGCTCGGGCAGGAGGGTACGGATGTTCGCCGCCAGCCGGGCCTGGTCGACAAAGGTCTGGGCGAGCAGGACCGTGACGTCGAGGTCCTCGGCGTCGGAGGGGCCGAGCATGCTCTGGACCTCCGTGGCGGGGCGGGCGTCGTAGAGCGGACGCTCGAAGGGCAGCGCGATCGGCACGCCGGGCGCATCCACCGCCAGGCCGATGGCGGGCGGTTCCGCACGGTCGGTCAGCGCAGCGGTCTCGATCGCCCGGACCAGATCCAGCACGCGGCGGTTTTCCAACCAGACCTGATCGTCGAGGAAGCGCCGCAGCTGCTCGGAGATCTGACGGACCGTCCGCTGGGTGCGTTCGGCGGCGTCGGCCCAGTCGTGGTGGATCGTGCGCAGGCGGGCGTCCGCCTCGATCGGGGCCAGATTCGCAACCCGCGCCAGCAGCCCGGCAAGTTCGTCCTGGCGGGCTTCGGAGAGCAGGAAGTCGTAGAAGGCCTGGAAGCTGGTGCCCTGGTCCGAGCCACTGATGTCGGCGCGCCCGGCGACCAGTTCCGCAAGCAGGGCCCCCTTGGATCCGTCCCAGCCCGCGATGCGTTCGCGCGCGCTGCGATCCAGCCCGCGGAAGTTCTCCTCGACCTCCCGGAAGTCGGCCAGCAGCTCCCGGGCGGTCCGGGCCAGCTGCTGGTAACGCTCGCGGACGCCGGTGTCACTCAGCAGGCTGACATTGCCCGCCTCGGCGTCGGCGATCTGGCGGTCGAGCTCGGCCCGCTGGGCGCGCAGCAGAGCCAGCCGGGACTCCGGGTCGGCGTCAGTTCCGTGCACGATCTGGCGCAGCAGCTCGACCACCGTGTGCAGCCGCGACTCAGTGCCCACGAACGCCCGCGCGGGCAGCGAGTCGACCCAGGCGTAGGCCTTCTCGAAGGCGGGCGTAGCGTCGTAATGGACCTCGTCGGAGCTCACCGGGTAGAACCGGCGCAACCAGCCCGCCTCGGGTGCCGACCACGCGTCCAGGTACTCCAGCGGCGGGCGCGGGAAGCGCACGTCGCCTGCGGCTGTGTTCAGGGCGTGGAGGTGATCGTCGAGAGCGTCGGCGAGCCGTCCGGCCGGCGTCGCGCCCTGGTTGTCGAGGACGAAATGGCCGCCGAGGAACGACAGGATCAGCGGCGCGTTCTGGGCGCGCAGCGCCCGCCAGGCGGGATGCCGGTCCCGTAGCGCCTCGATCGTGTCAAAGTCCACCTGATGCCCCTCTGCGGCTGACCGGATTCCAGCCTAGGCACGCGCGCCGACAGTTCCCCGCAACTCGCCCGTCGGCCCCCGGGCAGGAGGCCGGGCGGACGAGCCGCATCTGACGCACCCGTCGGTGCCCGAGGTTATGGTCCGGGCGTGTCCGAGCGGCTTGCGACGTTGACGCTACGATGCCCCACCGCTGATGCCGATCTTCCGGTCGCGCCATCAGGCCGATCTGCTTGAACGGGCCGTCGAAAGCGGGCCGGTGAGAGCCCCTTACCCGCCCTCACCGGCCCGGTCGGCCAGCACGTGGTTGTGCCCGATGCCCGGCTCACGTGTGCCGTGTACGCGGTGCAAGGCTGCCCGGTTGATCGGGCGCTGCCCCTCGCGCGACCGGCTTATGAGGCCGTCATCCCCATGGAAGGCGCTGGTGCGCCATCGTGTGCTCACTCCGACCGGGATCCGGCTACCTGCTCACCGGCCCGCCGTCCAACCCAGTCGGCGCCTCACGGTCGCCGCTGCCGTCCTACTCGACCAACTCCGTGGCCCAGTTCGCCTCCTGGAGGCGAACGTCGAGCTCGCGGTAGCGCCGCGCGATGTCGTCGGCCTCGCGGCGCAACTCCACCACCGGCAGTTCGGTCACCTCACGCAGTTCGCTGCGCAGTTGACGCCCACCCCAGCCCCGGTCGCGGCCGGCGGCGGCGTCGGCCACCGCGGCGACGAGCGAACGTCGCTTGGCCAGCACATCGCGGGCCGCGATCGCGTCGGTGATCGTCACGCCCGGCTCGAGCTCGGTGGCCGCGTTCGTGCGGTTGATCCGGCGGATCAGAGCCTCGATCTGCTCCGTCACCGCGCGCGCCTCGGCCAGCAGCTCACCCGCCCGCTCGGCCGGCTCCTCACCCTCCTGGTAGCGCGCGGACGCAACCGCACGTGACTGGAGCTGGGCCAGGCGCTTCTGCGCATCGCTGCGCAAGGCAAGTCCCTCAGCAAGCTTCATCCTCATCACCTCCTTCCGTCGATCCGGCAATCGGTGACGAGGATGGCACCGGGCGCCCCAAACGGTCGACGGGATTTTCACCGCGGTCGTGAAGACCGCGGGCTCAGGACCACAGGGCCGCGATCGGCGCGGCGACGACCCGGTCGGACAGGGCGAAAGTGTGGTCACCGGTGTGCAGGACGATGCCGGCGATGAGGCGGTCCCCGAGCTTGTCTCCCAGCCAGACCAAGTGGCGCGCGTCCCGCAGCGAAGCCGACGCTCCCGCCTTCACCTCGATTCCTACACAGCGGCCGTCCGGGTACTCGATGAGCAGATCGACCTCGTGACGTCCGTCGCGGTCCCGCAGGTGGTAGATCCGCGGCGGGTACTCCACGACCGCGAGCTCCGGGCGCAGCTGAGCCAGCACAAAACTCTCCATCAACCGGCCGAGCAGGGCCTGGTCTCGCAACGCGCCACGGGTATCCACGCCGAGCAACGGGCCGACCAGAGCCGGCTCCACCAGGTGTCGCTTGGGTCGGCCGGTGAGTCGTTCGAGGCGGTTCGAGGTCCAGGCGGGCAAGGCGTCGACCACCATCAACGTCGACAGCAAGCTGTCGTACCCGACTGCCGTGATCCGGTTGACGTCCGCAGCGGTGTACAAGGTCCGGTGCTCGACCTCGCAGCCCAGGCTCGCGGCGCACGCCTGCAGGTATCGGCGCAACCGGACCGGGTCCCGGGAGCCGTCGGCCAACGCGCCGTCGCGAGCGACCACCTCGTCGACGTAGCTGGCCAACCGGCGACGCCGAATCGCTGGTTCGGGTTGCAACGCGATCTCCGGGAGCCCGCCTCGCAGGGCTCGCTCCACGTAGTCCTCCAGATCCGGCGGGGCCGCGACCGGACCCAAGGCCGCCGGCCCCTCGTCCGGGAGCCGCGCCAGCACCGAGGGTGCGCGCACGTCGCCGTCCAGCTCGCGTTCGCTGAGGCCCCACATCGGCACCCGAACCGCCCGGCCCGTCAGGGGCCGGCCGGCCGCACCGAGATCGGTCTGCGCCGACCCGGTGATGACGAACCTCCCGGCGCCGGGGCGGTCATCCACGGCTCGCTTTACTGCCCCGAGAACCTCCGGCACGAGCTGCCACTCGTCGAGCAGCAAGGTGCCCTCGCGGACGCGCAACGCGATGTCCGGGTCCGCGCGCACCAGGTCGGCATCCGCACCCCGGTCCAACCGCAGTTCATCCTGGGCCACGCGCCGGGCCGTGGTCGTCTTCCCGCACGCGCGAGGACCCACGATCAGGACCGCAGGAACGCCGGCCAAGAGCTCGGACAGGAGTTCGTCGACGAGTCGAGGCCGATACTCCATGCGACCAGGCTACCGCTTCTGCGCATCCTTGACTATCGTTCTCGCGCACCATTGGCTATCGTTCTCGCGCACCACTGGCAGCGGTTCTGGCGCACACCGCGCCGGAGTGCAGCGCGTAAGCCGAGAACCGGTCCGCCACCGGCTGCAGGGTCCAGTCGTGTGCTGCTACTGCCAGAGATCCAGGCCCCGGCGGGGGCGTCCGGCCAATTGGTGCACCGGTTCTCTCGACGCGGCGGTGGCCATGGGAGCACGATCAGCCCATGGCCACCCAAATGCACGAAGACACTCATGTCAGTGCGTGGACCCAGGACCTGGTCGAACACATCGACCTGACCCAGGCCCCGACCCTGCGGCTGCGGGACCGCTTCCGCGCCGCCTCCCGCCAGCGCCGCGCCCAGGAGTTCAGCGACTGGCTCGGCGAAGCGCTCGAAGCCGCACGTGTGCCCGAGCTCGAGGCGGCCCCGCCGGCCCGGGAGCTGGAC
>NZ_JACDFE010000226.1 GCF_013815995.1 Sporichthya sp. | reverse complement strand
CCCCCCCCCCCCACTGTCTACATCCGGAAGACGCCGTAGCCACGGCGTCCTTCGACGACGTTGTTGTGGACCGCGGACAACGTGATGCCCAGGACGGTGCGGGTGTCCGCGGGATCGATGATCCCGTCGTCGTAGACCTTGCCGCTCATGAAGAAGGAGTAGGACTCGCGCTCGATCTGCGCCTCGATGGCCGCGGTGCGTGCGGCGTCCTTGGCCTCGTCGAAGTCGACTCCCGCCGCCGCGGCGGCCTCGCGGCCGACGATGGAGAGCACGCCGGCCAACTGCGAGGGGCCCATCACCGCGGTACGCGAGTTGGGCCAGGCGAACAGGAAGCGCGGGTCGTAGGCGCGGCCGCACATGCCGTAGTTACCGGCGCCGTAGGAGGCGCCCATGATCACCGTGATGTGCGGGACGGCGCTGTTCGCGACGGCGTTGATCATCTTCGCGCCGTCCTTGATGATCCCGCCCTGCTCGAAGCTCTTGCCGACGATGTAGCCGGTCGTGTTCTGCAGGAAGATCAGCGGGGTGTCGACCTGGTTGGATTTCTGGATGAACTCGGTGGCCTTCTGGGCCTCCTCGCCGAAGAGCACGCCGGCCTTGTTGGCGAGGATGCCGACCGGGTAGCCGTGCAGGGTCCCCCAGCCGGTCGCCAATGAGGTGCCGTACTCGGGCTTGTACTCCTCGAACTGTGAGCCGTCGAGCAGCCGGGCCAGGACCTCGTACGGACTGAACGGCACCCGCAGGTCGGCCGAGGCGATGCCCATCAGTTCTGACGGGTCGTAAAGCGGATCGACGACGGGCTTGGGTGTGGGGCCCAGCTTGGTCCAGTTCCAGCTCGTCACGATCTGGCGGCCGAGGCGGATGGCGTCGCGCTCGTCGCTGGCCAGGTAGTCCGAGAGCCCCGAGACCGTCGAGTGCATCCGGGCCCCGCCGAGCTCCTCGTCCGTGGAGACCTCGCCGGTGGCCATCTTGACCAGCGGCGGTCCACCGAGGAAGACCTTGGACTGCTTGTCGATCATGACGTTGTAGTCGCACATGCCGGGCACGTAGGCGCCGCCGGCGGTGGAGTTGCCGAACACCAACGCGACGGTCGGGATGCCGAGGGCGGAGAGCTGGGTCAGGTCGCGGAAGAGCTGACCGGCCGGCACGAACAGGTCGGCCTGGGTGGGCAGGTCCGCACCGCCGGACTCGACCAGGTTGATCACGGGGAGCCGGTTGAGCCGCGCGATGTGCAGCGCGCGCAGCATCTTCTTCCAGGTGTACGGGTTGGAGGTGCCGCCCTTGACGGTGCCGTCGTTGGCGATGAACACGCACTCGACGCCGTGGATCACCCCGATGCCGGTCACCACGCTGGCCCCGACGGTGAAGTCGGTGCCCCACGCCGCGAGCGGAGAGAGCTCGAGGAAGGCCGAGCCCGGGTCGACCAGCAGGTCGATCCGCTCGCGGCAGGTGAAGCGGCCGCGTTCGCGGTGCCGCGCCATGTACTTGGCGCCGCCGCCGGCACGGGCGACCTCGAGTTGGTCCTCGAGCAGCTTGAGCATGCCGGCGTTGTGAGCCAGGTTGCTCAGGTACTCGTCGGAGTTGGTGTCGACTTCCGACCGCAGGGTGGGCACGCGCGAGCCTCCAGGGCGCAGGGGCGGGAGTTGTTATGTTTATAACGGTTAACTCCGCAGACCGCCAACCCGGGCGTGCGATGCCGTGGGTCACGCCCGGTCGCGCAGGCCTGCCGGACCTGTGCATCCGGCGCTGTGGTTAGTACTGGCCGCCTCCCTCAACGGTCGGTACTAAGTACGACAGAAGGTAAAACCGCAGGTCGCAAGGCGTTTTCACGGTTGGGCAACAGGCGTTCGGCAGGACAAGATGTCGACGTGGTCGTTGCCCGCGTCGTCAGTCGCACCCGTAGCCGGGATCTGGAAGCCGTTCTGCTCCAGGCGGCGGACGCTGTGCTGCGCCGCGACGGCATCGACGGGGTGACCGTCCGTTCGGTGGCGACCGAGGCCGGCGTGGCTCCGATGGGCGTGTACAGCCGGTTCGGCAGCAAGGAGGGACTCGTCGAGGCCCTGCTGATTCAGGCGATCGACGACATGCGCCGCGCGTGCGCCAGCCTGGGCGAGCCCGATCCCGTGGATCGGCTGCGCTCCTCCGCCCGCCGCTACCGCCAGTGGGCGCTGGCCAACCCTCGGCACTACCGGGCCATCTTCCTCAGTCAGCAGGGCGTCACGTCGCCCGAGGTGGCCGAGCACCTGGCCGCCGTCTACGAGGTCGGCAACTCGATGCACGAGTTCGCCATGGCCCACGGGGTGATCCGGCGGATCGAGCCCGGCGAGTCCTGCGCCCGCTTCTGGTGCGCTACCCACGGGGCGATCACGTTCGAGCTGCACAGCCTGGTGCTGCCGGAAGACGCGGACCGCAACTTCGAGGCCGTCCTCGACATGGTCATGCAGGGTCTGGCCGACCCGGCCGACCCGGCCGCCTAACACTCGTCCGGCGTCACGGACGCCTGCCCGGTTTCCCTCCTGACGCAGGAGGAGCGCGGATGTTCATCCACGTGGTGTGGCGTGGAGAACAATGTTATTCCGCTATAACACGGCCCGTTGTATTACTGGCACGTCGTACCTATGGTCTAGAACGTCACATTGATTGGAACTCATTGAGCGTCCCTCAGTCAGGCGACGCGGCCGGGACTCGACAGCTCGGTCGCGTGCAATCTGATCCGGTCCCCTCGGGCCCGGGGAGGGAAGTCGATTCATAGGAATTAACTCAAGGTCCCGGCGCGGGCTCACAGCCGCCGCGGGCATGATCATTGCGGTGGCGCTGGTCGCCGGCCGCGGTTGGTAGCGCCGTCCAGGAGGCAGCTACCGCTGACAGCGCCGTCACCGACACCACCACGGGTACGGACACCACCGCGGGCACCGGCACCACTGCGGGCACCGGCAAGGGCACCAAGGGCACTACCGGCGGCACCACCGGCGGCGCTACCGGCACCGCCGTGGAGCAGATGGTGTCGACCGCCGGGATCTTCGGCGGCACGGCAGCCTGCAAGCCGGCCACGGGGTCCCCGGTGAACATCGGCAACGTCAGGACGCTGTCCGGCGTGCTCGGCGAGCTCTTCTCGCCGGTTCGTCCGGCGCTGGAGACGTTCATTGCGTCGCAGAACGCGTGCGGCGGCTTGAACGGCCACAAGATCAACTTCTCGATCTCCGACGACCAGGGCGACCCGTCGACGGCGTCGACGAAGGTTCAGGAGATGATCCAGACCAAGAAGGTGTTGGCCTTCGTCGGCAACATCCAGGTCCTGACGGTCGACGCCGTGCTCCCGATCATCAAGCGGTCCGGTATCCCGATCATCGGGTCGGATATCACGAACAGCACCTGGTTCTCCAACCCGCTGCTCTTCCCGCAGGGCCCGCCCGGACCCCTTTAACCCGCACCGCCGGGCAGACCACTGAGCGACAGGGATGAGAAAGGAGAGGCACTCGGCGGGCCGCCGAGTGCCTCAGACGTATCAACCCTGTCGGTGGCTGGACGTCACGCTTTTCCACAGGTCGCGCGTAGGGCTCCTCTGTCCACAGATTTGGCGGGCACAGCCGTCCTTCCGAGCCGGCGGGCCCACGGTGTGCCGGTGGATCTGGAGAGTGCCCTGCGCCTGCTGGGCGGCGCCGCGCGGTGGCAGCGACTGCGTGAGGTGGGAGTCCCGGACTCCGCGCTGCGCGCAGCGCGTCGAGCCTCGCTGGCGACCGATCACGGGACGTACGCGCTGCCCGACGCGGATCCCGCGCTGGCTGCGGCGGTACGGCTCGCCGGCGTCGTGTCTCATGCCAGCGCAGCCGCGTTCCACGGGTTCGCGCTCTGGCAGCCCGCGACCGCAAGCCACGTCACGGTCGGGTCCTGGCGACCGCCCGAGCCGGGGGTCGTCCTCCACCGGGCCCGTCTGCTCCGTAGTGACCTCGACACTTTCCGGCCCATCACCTCGCCGCTGCGCACCGCGATCGACTGCGGCCGCACGATGCGGCTTCTTGAGGCTGTCGTCGTGTTGGACTCGGCGATGAACCGCGGATCCGTGCGCCCCGATGCCCTCCGGGCGGCAGCGGAGGCCGCTCGCGGCCACGGTGCTGCCGCTCTCCGGCAGGCGGTGCGGTTCGCAACCGCGCTCGCGGACTCGCCCTTGGAGTCCGTCCTCCGGATGCTGGTCACGCTGCTCGGGTGCACGGTCGGAGTTCAGGTCCGGGTAAGTGGGTTGGGCAAGGTCGACGTCGTGCTGGACGGGTGGCTGGCGATCGAGGCCGACGGCTTCGAGTTCCATTCCGACCGCAGCGCCTATCGCGAGGACCGGCGGCGGGGGAACGTCGCGGCGGAGCGCGGGCTCGTGCTCCTGCGATTCAGCTACGAGGACCTGCGCAACCAACCATGGGATGTGCTGGCGCAGATAGAACGCGTGTTACGGACGGGTCCTCCGCGGCCCGTTGCCACTGAGCGACAGGGATGAAAAAGGAGAGGCGGTCGGCGGGCAGCCGGATGCCTCAGATGTCACAACCCTGTCGCTGGCTGGACAGCCCAGCCGGGGCAGCGCGCGTGGTGGGGCGGGCCAGGGCGGCGCGGCGTGGACGGCTGGAGGGCTGTCAGCCCGCTGCGGCGTCGCCCACGCTGGAGCCCGAGCCCGTCATGCGGGCCGAGTCCTGCCGGGCCGCGGGCAGGGCCGCCACGGGCGTGCCCATCAGCGCGTGCCGGGCCATCCGGCCCAGGGTGGGGCCGACGACGTCGCGCGGCAGGCGGTTCTGGAACTCGGTCGCGGACTGGATCAGCGCGATCGCGCCCTGGCACATGGTGCGGACCTGCTCGATGTCCAGGTCCGTGCGCAGCTGGCGGACGATCCGGACCCATTCCTCGGTGTAGAGTCGCTGCAGGTACCGCAGGCGGTGCCGGTCGGCCTCGGGAAGGCTGCGGAACTCGGTCCGCCAGGTCTGGATGTTCTCGGTCTGGTCGAAGACGAAGTCGACGTGGTTGTCGATGATCGCTTGGAGCGCATCGAGCGGGTCCGAGATCGACCGCACGACGTCGACGACAGCTTCCAAGTGGGCCGTGATCGCGTCGTCCAGGCAGGCGATCAGCAGGGCTTCCTTGCTGGGGTAGTGCCGGTAGAACGCCGGCCCGGTCAGCCCCAGCTCGCCGCTGATCTCGTTGATACCTACCGCGTGGTACCCGTTCCGCGCGAACAGCCGGGTCGCGATCGTGATCAGCTCCCGCTGGCGAGGGGTGCGCGAGCCCTCGGTGCCGGTGGACAAGGTAAGAACTCCTCTCGTCCGGATGTGGGCTGGGTACCCCGCTAGGCCAGTTGTAACTGGTGACTAACAGATTAGCACGCCCGGCGCCCAGAAGTGGAGGAACCTGCCAGGCGATAGGTGGGATCCCGTCAATTATGGCGCTCACCTGCGGAGATGTTGGGTGCCAGCGGGAAATAGAGTAGGTCTCGAATCGATGGACATGCCCCGCATTGTGTTGACAGTCCAGTTATCCGTAACTAGCGTCACACCGACTCGCCGAACGGGCGTTCGCCCTGGCGGTGCCCGCGAAACCTTGGTGAGGAAAGTTTGGATACGGGCCCACCGTGGCCCCGCTGGAGGGCAGAGGAACCTATGGCAGCTACCCGAAGGTCGAGGCGGATGCTCACAACCGCCGCGGCCGCATTCACCGCAATGGCGCTGGTCGCCGGTTGCGGTGGCAGCGATGTTCAGGAAGCCGGTGCCGGCGCAGACACCGCCGTCACCGACGCGACTGACACCGGTACCACCGACACCACCGGCGCCGCGGCAGTTCCCGGCGCCGTCGACAGCGGCACGGGTACCACCGACACCACGGCTCCCGGGGCCACCGGCGCCGGCACCGGCACCACCGGGACCGGCACCGGCACCGGCACCGGCACCGGCACCGGCGGCACCGGCGGCACCGGCGGCACCGGCGGCACCGGCGGCAGCAAGGGCAAGGGTGGCGGAACGACCACCACCACCGGCGGTACCGCTATCGAGCAGATGGTCGCCAACTCGGCGATCTTCGGCGGCAAGGCGGCCTGCAAGCCGGCGACGCTTTCCGAGGTCAACATCGGCAACGTCAGCACCCTCTCGGGCGTGCTGGGTGAGCTGTTCTCGCCGCTCACCCCGGCCCTGGAGACCTTCGTCGCCTCGCAGAACGCGTGCGGCGGCCTCAACGGCCACAAGATCAAGTTCTTCCAGGCCGACGATCAGGGCGACCCGGCAACGGCGGCGTCCAAGGCCCAGGAAATGATCCAGAGCAACAAGGTCCTGGCCTTCGTCGGCAACATTCAGGTCCTGACGGTCGACGCCGCGATGCCGATCTACAAGCGCTTCAACATCCCGGTGATCGGCGCCGACAACACCAACAACACCTGGTTCACGAACTCGATCGCGTTCCCGCAGGGTTCGGGCCCGCAGTCGATCGCCTATGGCTACCTGGTCGGCGCGACCCAGTACCACAAGGTGAAGAACGTCGGGAACATCTGGTGCATCGAGGTGCCTCGCGCATGCGAGCAGATCAACCGCGCCTACCTCGAACTGGCACCGAAGTTCGGCGCCACGGTGAAGAAGTCGATCCAGGTCTCGCTCACCGCGCCTTCGTACGTGCAGCAGTGCCTGGAGTTCAAGAACGCGGGCGTTGAGTCGCTCGCGATGACCATCGACGCCGCCTCGCAGGTCCGCCTGGCCCGGTCCTGCACCCAGGTCGGCTGGTTCCCGAAGATCACGCCCTACCCGCTCTCGGTGGGCAACGAGAAGCAGTTCCTGGGCAACGCCTGGCTCGGCGACTCGTACGTGCCGATGAACCACTTCCCGTGGATGGACGGCAGCACGCCGGCGACGAAGTACTACCAAGAGTCGGTGAAGAAGTACAACCCCGGCTTCGCCACCGGTGGCGCGGCATCTCTCGGGTGGGGCTCGGGCGCCTTGCTCGTCGCCGCCGCCTCCGGGCTATCGGCGCAGAACCCGACCACGCAGCAGCTCCTGGACACGCTCTACACCTTCAAGGGGCAGAAGTTCACGACGCTCGGTGGTCTGACCGGGCCGCTGACCTTCAACAAGGGCGGCATCCCGAAGATCCCGTATTGCCTGTTCGCGGCGGTGTCGAACGACGCCAACACGGGCTGGAAGACGGTCATCTCCAAGCCGACCTGCACGGATATCACCGCACCAAGCGATCCACAGAACCAAGGCTGAAATAACACCTGCGTGATTCGACGACGACGTCGACTGCGTTAGATCGGACAGCTCCACCGACGTTGCACCAGGTCCCTGGGGGCCGGCCTCCGGGCCGGCCCCCAGAAGGCCGCAAGTCGTCGGTGCGCCCCGGAGGGGCACCTCCGATTTGTTCGTGAAACGTTGACGCAGTTCGCTCGTTGAACACCGCGTGGGTAACCCCTGTCCACGTACGTCGTGGGGAGTCCCGCCGCATCAGCCCTTGCCGGTGCGGATGCTTTCCACCTTGCTAAGCCCCGGAGTGGTCATGGAC
>NZ_JACDFE010000370.1 GCF_013815995.1 Sporichthya sp. | reverse complement strand
GCGCGAGCCACCACGGCATGTGGGACCTGGCGATGCTGCAGCCGGTCCCGGGCCTGCGCCTGGCCGCGCCGCGCGACGCCGTCCAACTGCGCGCCCAGCTGCGCGAGGCCCTCGCTGTCGACGACGCCCCGACCGTGGTGCGGTTCGCCAAGGGCGCCGCGCCCGAGGACATCCCGGCCATCGAGCGGATCGGCGGGATCGATGTCCTGCACCGCGCCGGCGAGCCCGACGTTCTGCTGGTCGCGGTCGGCGCGATGGCCACCATGTGCCTGGAGATTGCCGAGCGCCTGGCCGATCATGGGGTCGGCGTGACCGTGGTGGATCCACGCTGGGTCAAGCCGGTCGACCCCGCCCTGGTGCCGCTGGCCGCCGGACACCGCGTCGTGGTGACCGTCGAGGACTCCGGTCGGGTCGGCGGCGTCGGCTCGACGATCGCGCAGGTGCTGCGCGATTCCGGGGTCCACGTCCCGTTGCGCGACTTCGGCATCCCGGCGGCGTTCCTGCACCACGGCACCCGCGCCGAGGTGCTCACCGACCTCGGTCTGACCTCGCAGGAGATCTCGCGCCAGGTCGTGGAGATCGTCGCGGGTCTGCCGGTGGGCACCTCTACTCTCGACGGCGCGCAGCGCCCGGCGCCGCGTGCCTGACGCAGCCGGCACGCCCGAGCCGGCCGACCTGCCGCCGGGGCAACCAGACATCGAGACGATCTCCCTCACCTCCACCGAGCGCACCTCGGTGGACCTGCTGGTGCTCGGCGCCGGCACCGCCGGGCTGGCGGCCGCAGCCCGGGCCGCCCACCGTGGCCGCAGTGTGCTGGTGCTCGACCACGCCGAGCACGTCGGCGGGCTGGCGGCCAGCTTCGACCTGGCCGGGATGTCGGTCGACTACGGCAGCCATCGGTTGCCCGAGCGCCTCGCCCCGGACGTCGAATCGGACCTGGAGGAACTGCTCGGCGGGGACCTGCAGACCCGGCGGCGGACCGCCCGGGTCCGCGTGGCCGACCGCTGGGTACCACTGGAGCGCTCGACCTCCGACCTGCGCCGGTTGCTGCCGCACCCGATGGCGACCGCGATGGCCTGGGACACCGGCCGCTCGGGGCTACGCCGACGTGGCGGCGCGGACTACGCGGCCGCGATGAAGGCACGGGTCGGCCGGCGGATCTACGACGCGGTCTACGAGCCCTACGCGCGGAAGCTCTGGGACCAGCCCGGCAACCGGTTGGACGCCGACGCGGCCGGCCGGATCGTCAGCGCCGACATCACCTGGCGCTCGGGTCGGCGCTACCGGGCGGCGGGCTCGGAGTTCCGCTACCCGCGCCAGGGCTTCGGGCAGATCCCCACGGTGCTGGCCGAGACCGCGGTGGCGGCGGGCGCGACGATCCGGCTCGGCACCGAGATCGACGCCATCGAACCGGCCTTCGGGTCGGTCATCGTCCGCACCCTGGACGGCGCCTCCCTGACGGGTCGTCACGCCTTCTCGACGCTGCCGCTGCCGCGGCTGGCCCGGTCCACGCGGCCCGGCCCGCCGTTGGGTGCGATCGAGACCGCGACCCGACTGCGCTTCCGCGCGATGGTGCTGGTTTTCCTGGTCCACGAGGGCGGTCGCTGGAGTCCGTTCGACTGCCACCATTTCCCGGCCGACGACACCCCGGTGCTGCGGCTCAGCGAGCCGGCCAACTACCGCGACAACTCCGACGACCCGACCGGGCACACCGTGCTGTGCGCGGAAATGCCGTGCGCGGTTGGGGACGAGATCTGGTCCGCCAACGACGTCGAACTCGCCGAACTGGTGGAGGAAGCGGCGGCCCGCACCGACCTGCCGGACATCAAGGTGGCCGAGGTCCAGGTGCATCGCTCCGCGATGTACTACCCGAGCTACACCCTCGGCTACGACCGGGACCTGAAGGGCCTGGACTCGTGGTTGCGCGGGATTCCGTCGGTGACCTCGTTCGGGCGGTTCGGCCTGTTCTTCCACGACAACACCCACCACGCGCTGCTGCTGGCGCGGGAGGCGGGCAACGCCCTCGGGCCGGAGGGCACCTTCGATCACCTGGCGTGGGAGCGCGGCCGCGAACGGGTCGAAGCCCTACTCGACTGACCCCGCCGACGGATGTCATCCGTTGCGTTTGCTGCGGATGTCATCCGTTGCGTTTCACGTTTCCTCGGCGGCGGGTTCTTCGGTGTAGGTGTCAGTGTCGGTGTCCTCGGGGTCGTCGACATCGGCCTTGGGGTCGGCCTTGGCTTCGATCGCGGCGGCGGCCGCGGCGAGGCCGTCCACGATCACCTCGGCGGCGAGATCGATCTGCCAGGGGCGGGAGCCGAAGTCGGTCAGAATCTGCTCGATGACCGGAACTGATACCTCGTCAGGTGGCGTCCAGGCGATCCGGCGCAGGTGGTCCGGAGCGAGCAGGTTCTCCGTCGGCAGCTTGTGCGCGTCGGCGACCGCACCGACCCCGGCCCGCAGCGCGGACAGGCGGGCGGCCGCGGCCGGGTCCCGCTCGGCCCAGCTG
>NZ_JACDFE010000225.1 GCF_013815995.1 Sporichthya sp. | reverse complement strand
CCCCGGAGCGGACCAGCACGTCGGTCGTCCCGGTCCGCTCGACAGCCGGGATGTCTACGGTCAGCGCACCCTTCGGGTAGCGCAGCGCGGTCGGTCCGTCGCCCACGGCGAGCGCCTCGCGCAACAGCTCACGCAACCGCGCACCGTCGCGCGGAACGGCCACCCGCATGCCAGGGACGATGTTGAGCAGCGACAGGTCCCACACGCCGTTGTGGCTCGGGCCGTCGTCGCCGGTCACCCCGGCCCGGTCGAGCACGAAGGTCACCCCGCAGCGGTGCAGCGCGACATCCATCAGCACCTGGTCGAAGGCCCGGTTGAGGAAGGTGGCGTACACCGCCACCACCGGGTGCAGCCCGCCCATCGCCAGGCCGGCCGCGGAGGTAACCGCGTGCTGCTCGGCGATGCCGACGTCGAAGACGCGATCCGGGTGCTTGTCGGCGAAGTGGTGCAGGCCAACCGGGATCAGCATCGCGGCGGTGATCGCGACCACGTCGGGTCGCTCGTCGCCGACCGCCACCATCTCCTCGGCGAAGACCGAGGTCCAGGACTGCCCACTCTTGGCGGCCAGCGGTAGACCGGTGAGCGGGTCGTTGACGCCGATGCCGTGGAAGTGGTCGGCGAGGTCGTTCTCGGCGTGCGCGTAGCCGGCGCCCTTGCGGGTGATCGCGTGCACGATCACCGGTCCACCGAACTGGCGGGCCCGCATCAGCGCCGCCTCCAGCGCACCGATGTCGTGCCCGTCGATCGGGCCGACGTACTTCAGGCCGAGGTCCTCGAACATGCCCTGCGGGGCGAGCCAATCCTTCAGGCCCTTCTTCATGCCGTGCAGCGCGTGGAAGGCGGTGCGGCCGACCACCGGGGTGCGCTGCACCCGGGTACCGCTCCAGCGCAGGAAGCGTTCGTAGTTCGGCTTCATCCGCAGCGCGGACAGGTGGTTGGCCAGGCCACCGATGGTGGGCGCGTAGGACCGCTCGTTGTCATTAACAACGATGATCACCGGCCGGTCCGGCGCGGCGGCGATGTTGTTCAGCGCCTCCCAGGCCATTCCGCCGGTCAGCGCCCCGTCGCCGACCACGGCGACGACCGCGCGGTCGGACTGCCCTTGCAGCGCGTAGGCCTTGGCCAGCCCGTCGGCGTAGGACAGCGCGGTGGAGGCATGCGAATTCTCGATGACGTCGTGCGGGGACTCCGCCCGGCAGGGATAGCCGGACATCCCGCCGCGCTGGCGCAGCGTCGTGAAGTCCTCCGCGCGCCCGGTGAGGATCTTGTGCACGTAGGCCTGGTGGCCGGTGTCCCAGACGAGGCGGTCCCGTGGGGAAGCAAATACGCGGTGAAGCGCGATGGATATTTCCACAATCCCAAGATTCGGCCCCAGGTGGCCGCCGGTGCGCGAGACCCGGTCGACCAGGAACTCCCGGATCTCGGTCGCGAGCGCCTCGAGCTCGGCGGGCCGCAGACGCTTGACGTCCGCCGGCCCGGAGATCGACTCGAGCAACCCCACCGAATTCCTCCTGCCGCTGCCCCGCCCCGGCAGTAGGCCGGACCCCGATTCTAGGTTCCCGGAGTCCGGCCGTCTGTCAACGCCCCGACATAGGGCGGCGGACGGCGATCGACGCCAGGCGGAGCGCGCGAGGCGTCTGCGTGCAGGTCGGTCGCGACGGAGGAAGCGAGCGGTGGCGACGGGTCGTCAGACCCGACGCCACGCGCGAGCGACCGGAGGAGCGAACGACCGGTGCGGCAGCGCCAGCGCGCGCAGCGCGACGCGCTACCGACGAAGGAGGGAGCGCAATACAAACTGCATGATCCCGCCGTGGCGGTAGTAGTCCGCCTCACCCGGGGTGTCGATCCGGACCTTGGCCTGGAACTCGATGTGGCCGGCCTGCACCGTCACCCCGGAGGGGATCTCCCCCGCGTTCAGCGCCTCGATGCCGTAGATGTCGAACGGCTCCTCGCCGGTCAGGCCGAGGGAGTCCGCGGTGACGCCGTCGGGGTACTGCAGCGGCAGCACGCCCATGCCGATCAGGTTGGAGCGGTGGATGCGTTCATAGGACTCCGCGACCACAGCCTTGACGCCGAGCAACGCGGTGCCCTTGGCGGCCCAGTCCCGGGAGGACCCCGAGCCGTACTCCTTGCCGGCCAGGATGACCAGCGGGATTCCGGCCTTCTGGTAGTTCACCGACGCCTCGTAGATCGTCGTCTGCGGGGCCGTCCCGCCACCGGACGGGCTGAAGTCGCGGGTGAAGCCGCCCTCGACACCGGGCACCAGCTGGTTGCGCAGCCGGATGTTGGCGAAGGTGCCGCGGATCATCACCTCGTGGTTGCCGCGGCGTGAGCCGAGGGAATTGAAGTCCGCCTTCGCGACGCCCTGCTCGGCCAGGTACTTGCCCGCGGGCGAGTCGGCCTTGATGGAGCCCGCCGGGGAGATGTGGTCGGTCGTGACCGAGTCGCCGAGCTTGGCCAGCACGCGCGCGTTGTAGATGTCCTGCACCGGCGAGGGCTCGGTCTTCATGCCCTCGAAGTAGGGGGCCTTGCGCACGTAGGTCGATTTCGGGTCCCACGCGAAGGTGTTGCCGGTCGGAGTCGGCAGGCCCTGCCAGCGCTGGTCGCCGGCGAAGACGTCTGCGTAGTCCTTGAGGAACATGTCCTGGGTGACCGCACCGGCCAGCACCTCCTCGACCTCGGCCGTGGAGGGCCAGATGTCGCGCAGGTAGACGGGGTTGCCGTCCGGGTCGGTCGCGATGGCGTCGTTCAGGATGTCGATGTCCATCGTCCCGGCGATCGAGTAGGCGACCACCAGCGGCGGCGACGCCAGGTAGTTCATCTTGATGTCGGGGCTGATCCGGCCCTCGAAGTTGCGGTTGCCGGAGAGCACTGCGGTAACGGCCAGGTCGTTGTCGTTGATCGCCTTGCTGATCTCCTCCAGCAGCGGCCCTGAGTTGCCGATGCAGGTGGTGCAGCCGTAGCCGACGAGGTTGAATCCGATCTTGTCCAGGTACGGCGTGAGGCCGGCGCGGTCGTAGTAGTCGGAGACGACCTGCGACCCCGGCGCCAGCGTGGTCTTGACCCAGGGCTTGCGGGTCAGGCCGCGCTCGACGGCCTTCTTGGCCACCAGAGCGGCGCCGATCATCACCGACGGGTTCGAGGTGTTCGTGCACGAGGTGATCGCGGCGATCGCGACGATGCCGTGGTCGATCTCGAATGACGTACCGTCAGAAAGCGTGACCGCTACCGGGGTGTGCGGCCGGCCCGAGCCGCCGTCGACGGGCTGCCGGGGGTGGCCGTTGGTGTCGTCGACGTGCTCGTCCCCGGGGGCTGACGCCGCCGGGTCGCTGGCCGGGAACGACTGTGCGGACGCGGCATCGACGTCACTGGATTCGAAGCCGGTGTGGTCCACGTAGTCGCGCAGGCTGGTCCGGAACGCGGCCTTGGCGTCGGTGAGCGCGACGCGGTCCTGCGGGCGCTTCGGACCGGCGATCGAGGGCACGATCGTCGAGAGGTCGAGCTCGAGGTGCTCGGAGAAGCGCGGCTCCGCGGCCGGGTCGTGCCAGAGGCCCTGCTCCTTGCAGTACGCCTCGACGAGCGCGAGCTGCTCGGCCGGACGCCCCGTCAGTTCCAGGTAGCGCAGCGTCTCGGCGTCGATCGGGAACATCGCTGCGGTCGAGCCGTACTCCGGGCTCATGTTGCCGATCGTGGCCCGATTCGCCAGTGGCACCACGGAGACGCCGGGGCCGTAGAACTCGACGAACTTGCCGACCACCTTGTGGATGCGCAGCATCTCGGTGATCGTCAGGACCAGGTCGGTCGCGGTGACGCCGTCGGGCAGTTCGCCGGAGAGCTTGAAGCCGACCACCCGCGGAATGAGCATCGAGACCGGCTGGCCGAGCAGCGCGGACTCGGCCTCGATGCCGCCGACGCCCCAGGCGAGCACACCGAGGCCGTTGACCATCGTGGTGTGCGAGTCGGTACCGACGCAGGTGTCGGGGTAAGCCTGACCGCCCCGGACCATGACGGTGCGGGCCAGGTGCTCGATGTTGACCTGGTGCACGATGCCGGTGCCGGGCGGGACGACCTTGAACTCGTCGAAGGCGGTCTGGCCCCAACGCAGGAACTGGTAGCGCTCGAAGTTGCGCTCGTACTCCAGCTCGACGTTGCGGGTGAAGGAGTCTGCGGTGCCGAAGAAGTCCGCGATCACGGAGTGGTCGATGACCAGCTCGGCCGGGGCCAGCGGGTTGATCTTGGCCGGGTCGCCGCCGAGTTCGGCGACGGCCTCACGCATGGTGGCGAGGTCGACGATGCAGGGCACGCCGGTGAAGTCCTGCATGATCACCCGCGCCGGGGTGAACTGGATCTCGGTGTCCGGCTCCGCGCTGGGATCCCAGCCGCCGAGCGCCCGGATGTGGTCGGCCGTGATGTTGGCGCCGTCCTCGGTCCGCAGCAGGTTCTCCAGCAGGACC
The DNA here is from genome assembly GCF_013815995.1 of Sporichthya sp. Taxonomy (GTDB): domain Bacteria; phylum Actinomycetota; class Actinomycetes; order Sporichthyales; family Sporichthyaceae; genus Sporichthya. The sequence goes on along the minus strand of NZ_JACDFE010000225.1, from coordinate 3,062 downwards.
TTGAGGCTGAACGGCAGGCTCGCGGAGCCCTCCACCGCACTCAGCCGGAAGATCTCGTAACTGTTCTCGCCGACCTGCAGGTTTCCGCGGCTGCCGAAGCTGTCCACGCTTGCCGATGCACTCACGACCGTCTCCTTTCCTGAACCCTCGCCAATCCTCCCGCCCGGCGTGCGCCGGGGAGTTTGTGAGGTAACCCTTACTTGTGTCTCGATCCGAAGTATCTTGACGTCGAGACACATAGTACGTCAGCAAATTGTCAGATTCCATCCGCCGGGAATGTCGGAACGAATGCCTAGGGTTCGAAACGGTCGGCGACGGGCAGTCGCCGACCATGCAGAGGCGCGGGAGAGAGGTCACCACGATGGGTCGGCAATGTTCCGACGCACGATTCTCGGAGGTTGCTGCCGAGACGTTCGTCGCCAGTACGTGCTTCAAGACCGGACCACCGCGGCTGGTGGGCCTCGAACTTGAATGGCTCCTGTACCACCGCGCCGATCCGACCCGCCCACTCAGTACTGCCGATCTCGACCTCGCCCGCCACGCCGGCGACGTCCTCACCACCGGCCGCCTCACTGTCGAACCGGGCGGCCAGCTGGAACTCTCCAGCGAACCCTTCTCGGACCCCGCCCTGGGCCTGCGGCGCATCGACGCCGACGTCTCGGCCTTCCGGGCCGCTCTCCAACCCACCGGCCTCGAACTCGCCGGCCTCGGTCTCGATCCGCACCGGCCTCCCAACCGGCTGCTGGATCTCCCCCGCTACGCCGCGATGGAGCGCTACTTCGACCGCGGCGGCCCGGCCGGGCGCACGATGATGTGTTCCACCGCCGCCGTCCAGATCAATCTCGACGTCGGCGAGGACGTCGCCACCCGCTGGGACCTGCTGCATGCGCTGGTCCCCGTGCTGATCGCCGCCTTCGCCAACTCCCCGGTGGCCACCGGCCCCGGCCGCGGCACCCGCTCCGGGCGGGCCGCGGTGTGGGCCGCCATCGACCCGGCCCGCACCCGCCCGGCCCGCACCGATGGCGCGCTCGAAACTGCCGACCCCCGGGCCGCCTGGGCCGAGTACGCCCTCGCCGCCCCGGTGCTGTGCATCCGGACGGAGGGTCCGGACTGGAGCGCTCCGCCCGGGCTGACCTTCCGCGAGTGGCTGCGGGGCCGCGGCCCTCGCCCGGTCACCCTGGCCGATCTGGAGTATCACCTGACCACGCTGTTCCCGCCGGTCCGCCCGCGGGGTCACCTGGAGCTGCGGGTGGTCGACGCGCAGCGCACCGAGGCCGACGCCGCGGCTGCCCTGGCTCTGGCCTGGGTGCTGTGCACCGACCCGACCGCGACGGACGCGGCCCGGGAAGCACTCGAGCCGGTACCGGCCGATCCGCACGTGCTGGCGCGAGCGCGCCGGACCGCCATGGCCGACACCGAGCTCGCCACTGCGGCCGAGGGCTGCTTCGCCGCGGCCATCGGCGCCATCGACCGGCTGGCGGCCCCCGGCCTGCGCCCGGTGCTGGAGTCCTTCGTCGCGCGCTACGTCGAGCGGGGCCGGTGCCCGGCCGACGACACCCTCGACGCCTGGTCCGCCGGCCGTGACCTCGAAGCAGAGATCGCTGGAGGGGAGCAGCCGTGCCCGGCCTCGAGAGCGAGCTGACCGATTCGTTGATCGAAGGATCGACCGAGGCGTTGCGGGACCGGATCGCGGTCGAACTGGACCGCGCCCGCAACCGGACCCTCGCGCTGACCGGAGCGATCGACGACGTCGAGCTCACCCGTCAGCACTCGGAGCTGATGTCCCCGCTGGTCTGGGACCTCGCCCACATCGGCAACCAGGAGGAGCTCTGGCTGCTGCGCGAGCTCGCCGACCGCGAGGCGATCCTGCCCGCGACCATCGACGAGCTCTACGACGCGTTCCGGCACCCGCGCCGGGACCGGCCCACGCTTCCGCTGCTCGATCCCGGCGAGTCCCGCCGGTACGTCCGTGAGGTCCGCGGCCGGGTCACCGACCTGCTGGAGCGGGCTCCGCTGGAGGGCCGGAATCCCCTGACCCGCGGCGGGTTCGTGTTCGGCATGGTCGCCCAGCACGAGCAGCAGCACGTCGAGACCATGTACGCCACGCACCAACTGCGGGTCGGCGCGCCCGCGCTCGACGCACCCCCGCCACCGGCGGCGACCGGGCCGGCGCTCCCTGCCGAGGTGCTGATCCCCGGTGGCGATTTCGATATGGGCACCGACCTGGAGGCCTGGGCGCTGGACAACGAGCGCCCCGCCCACCGGGCGGCTGTGCCGGCGTTCTTCCTCGACACCACCCCGGTGACCAACGCGGCCTACGCCGAGTTCGTCGCCGCGGGCGGCTATGCCGACCAGCGGTTCTGGCATCCAAACGGCTGGGCGCACATCCGCAGCGCCGAGTGGGACGCCCCGCAGTTCTGGCGCCGCGAGGGGGCCGGCTGGGTGGTGCACCGGTTCGGTGTCGACGTCGAGCTCGCGCCGGACCAGCCGGTGCAGCACGTGTGCTGGTACGAGGCGGAGGCCTACGCCCGTTGGGCCGGTCGGCGGCTGCCCACCGAGACGGAGTGGGAGAAGGCCGCCCGGCACGACCCGGCGACCGGCCGGTCCCGGCGCTTTCCGTGGGGCGACGACGAGCCCACCGCTGCGCTGGCCAACCTGGGCGGCCGGCACCTCGGCCCGGCCTCGGTCGGCGCGTACCCGGCCGGTGCCTCACCGCTGGGCGTGCACCAACTGATCGGCGACGTCTGGGAGTGGACCGCATCGGATTTCACGCCCTACCCGGGCTTCCGGGCGTTCCCGTACCGCGAGTACTCCGAGGTCTTCTTCGCAGCGCCAGGACAACAGGGTGAATACAAGGTGCTGCGCGGCGGCTCCTGGGCGGTCGACAACGTCGCCTGCCGAGGCACGTTCCGCAACTGGGACTACCCGACCCGCCGGCAGATCTTCGCCGGTTTCCGGACCGCACGAAGTGCGGGTCCGGAACATGGGCACGGTCGGACCGCACGAAGTGCGGGTCCGGAACATGGGCACGGTCGGACCGCACGAAGTGCGGGTCCGGAACA
>NZ_JACDFE010000224.1 GCF_013815995.1 Sporichthya sp. | reverse complement strand
GCCCAGGCCGCCGCGGATGCTCTGCTGGACCGGCACGGCGTCCTCACCCGCGGCGCTGTGGTGGCCGAGCGAACCCCCGGCGGCTTCGCTGCCACCTACCGGGTCCTGTCCGCGTTCGAGGAAGCCGGCCGCTGTCGGCGCGGATACTTCGTCGAAGGCCTCGGGGCCGCGCAGTTCGCGATCCCCGGCGCGGTCGACCGGCTCCGTGCGTCCGCGCCCGACGAGAGCCGCCGGCGTGGGCAGGCCCTCGTGCTCGCCGCCACCGACCCGGCCAACCCCTACGGCGCCGCGCTGTCCTGGCCGGACCGCCCGGAAGAGGTCACCTCCGGGCACAAGCCCGGCCGCAAGGCCGGCGCCCTCGTGGTGTTGGTCGACGGCGCGCTGGTGCTCTACGTCGAACGCGGTGGCAAGTCCCTGCTCACCTGGCCCTCCGGCGACGACGTCCTGCAGCCCGCCGTCGACGCCCTCGCCCTCGCCGTCCGCGAAGGCGCCCTCGGCAAGCTCACCGTCGAACGCGCCGACGGCACCTCCGTGCTTGACTCTCCACTCGGCCACGCCCTGGAGGCCGCCGGCTTCCACGCCACCCCCCGAGGCCTGCGCCTACGCGGCTGATTCTCGCTAACGTCCGAAGCAGCGTGAGCTATAACGCTCGCACCTTCGGACGCAACGGGGTAGGAGGCGGGAATGCCCGAAGGCGACACCGTCTACCTGGCCTGCAAGCGACTCCACCAGGCGCTCGCCGGGCAGAAGCTCGCCGGCGCCGACTTCCGGGTCCCGCAGTTTGCGGCCGCCGACTTGACCGGCGTGAGCGTCCTCGAGGTCGTGTCCCTCGGCAAGCACCAGCTGTTCCGCTTCGATGACGGCAGCACGCTGCACACCCACTTCAAGATGGAGGGCAGCTGGCACCTCTACCGCCCCGGCGCGCAGCGCAAGGGCGGCCCGGATCACCAGATCCGCGCGATCCTGACCACCGCTGACTGGGAGGCCGTCGGCTACCGGCTGCCGGTCGTAGAGATCGTCCCCACCGCTCGCGAGGGTGAGGTCGTCGGCCATATCGGCCCGGACCTCCTCGACCGCGCCTTCGACGCCGACGAAGCGCTGCGCCGGATCGCCAAGGACCCGGCGCGCACCATCGGCGAGGCACTGCTCGACCAACGCAACCTGGCCGGCATCGGCACGGTGTACCGGGCGGAAACCCTGTTCCTGTCGGGGATCCACCCCCGTCGGCCGGTCGGCGAGATCCCCGACCTGGCCAAGGTCGTCGACCGGGCCCGACGGCTGCTCAGCGCCAACAAGGACCGCCCCGAGCAGACCACGACCGGTGATCTGCGCCGCGGCCGCCAGCACTGGGTCTTCGAACGGGCCCGGGAGTCCTGCCGTCGCTGCGGCACCCGCATCCGCGAGGAGTCTTTCGGCCCGCTCGGCCAGGAGCGCAAGAGCTACTGGTGCCCGTCCTGCCAGCCGGCGTGACCCACGTTCCTGTTGCGCGGTGCGCCTGTCGCAGCCCCGCGATAGGCGCGCAACGCTGCAGAAGACGGGTCAGTCGAAGATGTCCGGCTGATCCCGCGAGATCCGCTCCCAGATCGGCTGGAACTGGAACCAGCCGACGAACTCGTACCCGACGACACCGTAGGTCTGCTCGGCCGCGTCCGGTGAGACCTGTCGGGGCGGCTTGCCCAGCCCGGCGGCAGCGGCGTAGGCATCGAGTTGGCATTGCGCCGTGCGCTCCAGGGTGAGGAACCACCAGGCCGCGCTGTCCACCGAGGTACCGACGGTGAGCATGCCGTGGTTGCGCAGCATCACGGCCTTGCGAGTGCCCAGCGCGCCCGCGATCCGGCGGCCCTCCTCGGCGTCGAGCACGACCCCGGTGAAGTCGTCGTACACGCCGAGGTCGTTGTAGAACGCGCATGCGTCCTGAGTGAGCATCTCGACGCTCATCTCCAGCGAGGACAGGGTCTTGCCGGCCGGGCCGTGCGCGTGCGCGGCCGCGAGCACGTCGGGGCGCGCGGCGTGCACCGCACAGTGGATCGCGACCGCGGCGCCGTTCACCATCCGCCCGCCCTCGACCACCCGGCCTTCCTCGTTCACCCGCACCAGGTCACTACTGCGGATCATCGAGAAGTGCATCCCGAACGGGTTCACCCAGAAGGTGTCCGGTTCCTCCGGGTCGCGAACGGTGATGTGCCCGGCCACACCCTCGTCCAGACCGGCCTTGCTGAACATCCGGAACGCCCCCGCCAGCTTCGCCTTACGGTGCGCACGCTCTTCGGCGACGGTGGCGAAGACGGGAGGACGGGCGACGTCCAACGGGCGGCCCATCGCATCGGTGCTCGCCGCGTTCGCGACGACCGGCACCGCTGGGGTGATGGTCACGGGAAGCCTCCTCGGGTCCGCCCCATCTTCCCCCGGATCCGGGCAGGCGTCACTGTCGGAGCCGCGGGGTAGCGTCCAAAGCATGGCTCACGCGACCTACAAGGACCTCTGCATCGACGCGGTCGACGCGCACCGCCTCGGCGCCTTCTACGCCACCGCCCTCGGCCTGGAGTGGGAGAAGGACGGCCAGGACGCCCTGCTGCGCGGCCCCACCCCGGCCCACACGGTCTGGATCAACCAGGTCCCCGAGGGCAAGTCGGTGAAGAACCGGGTGCACATCGACGTGCACACCGGCGACGTCGCCGAACTGGTCGCGGCCGGCGCCACGATCGTGAACGACACCGACTTCAGATGGATCGTGATGACCGACCCCGAGGGCCAAGAGTTCTGCGCCTTCGTCCGCGAGACCCCACCGGACTACAAGCTCTACGAGATCTGTGTGGACTGCGCGGAAGGTCCGCCCGCCGAGGCCATCACCACCTGGTGGGCCAAGGTCTTCGGCGTCGAGGCCGAGACCGAGGACGGCAAGAACTGGTGGTGGATCGCGAAGCTGGCGGGCGTTCCGTTCGACGGGTTCTCCTTCGTCGACGTCCCCGAGCCCAAGACGACCAAGAACCGCGTGCACTGGGACGTTACCGGCGACAGGGATGCATTGATCGCCGCCGGTGCGACGCTGGTGCTGCCCAAGGCCGACGGGCGGGGCTGGGACGTCCTGGCCGACCCGGACGGCAACGAGTTCTGCGTCTTCGCCCCCAAGGACTGAGGTGGTCAGCCGCCTGCACAACATCACGGTCGACTGCCACGACCACGAGGCCCTCGGCGCCTTCTGGGCCGGGGTGCTCGGGTGGCCGGACGACCCCGAGAACCCCAACGAGCCCGGGGATCCGGAGTGGTACCTCCCGCCGCCGGCCGGGGGGCCGGGACTGCTGTTCATCCCGGTCCCTGAAGGCAAAACGGTGAAGAATCGCCTCCATCTCGATGTCACGCCGCAGGACCGCACCCGTGACGAGGAGGTCGAGCGCCTCATGGTCCTGGGCGCCCGACTGGTCGATGACCACCGCAAGCCCGACGGCACCGGCTGGGCCGTGCTGGCCGATCCGGAGGGCAACGAGTTCTGCGTCGAACGCAGCGATGCCGAGCGCGTGCAGCAGTCTGAGTGAGGGTCAGCTCACGATTTCACCCCGTCCGGTCGGGTAGCACCGGACAGTGACCAACACTGCGGAGACGAACGACGACATCACGGCCCTGATCCTCGACGACCACGACACGTTCCGGCGCGGCTTCGCCGCCCTGGACGAGCTGCAGTCCCCCGACACCGACCCCGAGGAGCCGGAGGCCCGGCTGTGCGCGGTGTGGGGCCCGCTGGCCGACCTGCTCGACGTGCACGCCGTCGCCGAGGAGCGCATCTTCTACCCCGTGCTCCTGCGTAAGGGCGACTCCGACAAGAGCGACGAGGGCGATGCCGTCGACGAGACCCTCGACGCCATCGGCGACCACAACGACATTCGGGATGCCACCCGCGCCGCCGCCCGGCACCGCCCCGGCAGCGACGCCTGGTGGGAGGCCGTCAACCAGGCCCGCACCGAAAACACCGAGCACATGGGCGAAGAAGAGGACGAGGCGCTGGCGGACTTCCGCCGCAACACCACCCGCGCCCAGCGAGCCGAACTCGGCCGGAAGTTCACGGAGTTCAAGGCCGCGCACACGGCCGCCGACCTCGACACCTCCGGCCAGGACCCCGAGCGCTACGTCGACGAGCACCTGGCCGACACCGCGGAGACCGCTCTCGGCGGCGTCGCCGGAGGGCACTGAATCCGACTAATGCATCTGCAGGTGTAGCGGAGGCGTGGGCTGCCTCACGCAGCCGCGACGACCTCGGGACGCTCGCTGGCGACCGGCGCGGACACCGATTCGAGCGAGCGGACGTTGGTGGCCAGCTCAGCCGAAGCGAGGGAATCGCTGACCTCGCGCATCAGATCCGACATCCGCACGCCGAGCGCCTCGCAGATCGAGGCCAGCAGCTCGGAGGACGCTTCCTTCTGCCCGCGCTCGACCTCGGAGAGGTAACCGAGGGAGACCCGGGCCTGAGCCGAGACCTCGCGCAGGGTCCGGCCCTGGTTCTGCCGGCGCTGGCGCAGAACGTCCCCGAGCAGGCGACGAAGGAGGATCACGCGTTCACGGTACCCGGGACAGGCCGTTTGCGGCGACGTGTCTGGCCCGTGTTCCTCCCTGGGCCGAATTTCCGTGCGACCGGTGGTCACTCAGCGTGAGTTCTTCACGAATCCACAGGAAGGCCGAGCAGCTCACGCCGCAGCAGATCCAAGGCGGCCAACACGGCCAGTGCCCGGACGAAGTCCCGGCGCGGCGGCAGATCCCGGCGCAGCGTGCGTACCCCGTCCGGCCCTGCCAGGCCGAGGAACACCGTTCCCGGCGGGTAATCCCCCACCGGTTCCGGGCCCGCGACCCCGGTGCAGGCCAGACCGTAGCTCGCACCGAACCGCTCCCGGACCCGCTCGGCCAGCTGGCCGGCGATCTCTGCGTCCACCGGCCCCCGCTCGGCGAGCAGCGCAGCGTCCACGCCGAGTTCTGCCTTGGCCCCGGTGGCGTAGACGATGACCCCGCCCAGGAAGGTCGCCGACGAGCCGGCCATGTCGGTCAGGGCCGAGCCGACCATCCCCCCCGTGAGCGACTCGGCCACCGCAACGGTCGCGGCGCGCTCGCGCAGCAGCCCGTGCACGACCTCGTCCATCGTGCGGCCATCGCGGGAATAGATCTGCGCTCCGAGCTTGTCGGCCACCTCCGCCTCGGTGGCAGCCACCGCCTCGGGCGGACCGGTCAACCGGATCCGGACGTCGCCGAGGTTAGGCAGGAAGGCGAACCTGACCCCGTCCTTCTCGGCCCGGGCCTGAATCTCCGCGACCGACTCGGCGACCGCGGACTCCCCCACCAGCGCGGAGCGCAGCATGGTCGTCACGAGCGCGGGGCCGGGTGCCAGCTCGGCGAGCATCGGCACCACCGAACCGGCGAGCATCGCCTGCAGCTCGCCGGGCACGCCGGGCAACGCGAGCACCCGTGCGCCCCGCAGCTGCATCGACAGTCCGGGGGCGCTGCCACGCGGGTTCGGCAACAGCTCCGCGCCGCGCGGCACCTCGGCCTGACGCAGCACCTGCTCGGGCATCGGGATGCCCCACTCGGCGTACCGGGCCTTGAGGTTCTCGGCGACGACCGGGTCGAAGTCCAGTTCGACGCCGGCGGCGGCGGCGAGCGCGTCGCGGGTCAGATCGTCCGAGGTCGGCCCGAGCCCGCCGCTGAACAGCACGACGTCCGCGCGTTCGGCGGCGGCGAGCGCCGCCGCGACGATCTCGTCCAGATCATCGGACACGTCGCAGACGATCGAGAGTCCGAGCCCGACGGAGGCCAGTGCATCGGCCACCCGCCCGACGTTGGAGTTGAGCACCAGCCCGGACAGCAACTCGTCCCCAACGGTGATCAGCTCCACGCGCGTCATCGAAGCGCCGCCTCTCGTCGTAGCTTCAGCGCCCGCAGCACGTAGTCCCCGCCGGTCGCCAGGGCGATCACGACCGCCGCCGCCATCAGCACGGTCGCGATGTCCTGCAGGAACCCGGTGAACGGCAGCACGTAGAGCCCGATCGCGACGCCCAGCACGAGCGACTTCAGCTTGCCGCCGCGACTGGCCGGGATCACGCCGTGCCGGATCACCCAGAACCGCAGCAGGGTCACGCCGATCTCGCGGACCAGGATCACGATCGTCACCAGCCACGGCAGCTCGTCCATCGAGGACAGGACGATCAGCGCGGAGCCGGTCAGCGCCTTGTCAGCGATCGGGTCGGCGATCTTGCCGAAGTCGGTGACGAGCCCGTGGCGGCGGGCCAGCCGCCCGTCGAGCGAGTCGGTGAACGACGCGACGGCGAAGATGCCCCAGGCCGCCCAGCGCCAGCCGTCCGAGTCGCCGCCGGAGTGCATCAGCACGACCAGGAACACCGGCACCAGGAACAGCCGCAGGAGGGTGAGCCCATTGGCGATGTTCCACGTCCCGGCCTGGGCGATCGGATCGGCCAGGTGATCGACCGCGCCGGGTTCGCTCTCCACCGGAGGCGTGGGCTCGAACATCTCAGTTCGCGCCGCTCACGACGGCGATCAGGTCCACCCCGTCGGCGCCCACCACGGTCGCGGTGACGAACGACCCTACCTCTGGTGACCCGCCGAGCAGGATCGTGCTGCCGTCCACTTCGGGGGCCTGGTGCGCGGCCCGGCCCTCCCCGGTGGCCTCGCCGTGCGCGTCGGCGCCCGGGTAGCGGAACGGGTCGTTCTCCTCGACCAGGACGCTGACCGTCTCCCCGATTCGATCCTCGGCGCGGGCGTTGGTCAGCTCCTCGAGCAGGCGGGTGATGTGCTCGACGCGCTCGCGGACCTCGTCCGGGTCGATCTTGCCCTCGAAGGTCGCGGCCTCGGTGCCGTCCTCGTCGGAGTAGCCGAACACCCCGACGGTGTCCAGCCGCGCCCCGATCAGGAACCGCTCCAGCTCGGCCAGGTCGGCGTCGGTCTCGCCGGGGAAGCCGACGATGAGGTTGGTGCGGATGCCGGCCTCCGGCGCGCGCTCACGGATCTGTGAGACCAGGCCGAGGAACCGGTCGGTGTCCCCGAAGCGCTTCATCCGGCGCAACACGTCGGCGCTGGAGTGCTGGAAGGACAGGTCGAAGTACGGCACCACCCCGGGGGTCCCGGTGAGCGCGTCGATCAGCGACGGGCGCATCTCGGCCGGCTGCAGGTAGTTCACCCGCACCCGCTCGATGCCGGGCACCTCGGTGAAGCGCGGCAGCAGCATCTCCAGCAGCCGCAGTTCGCCGAGGTCCTTGCCGTAGGAGGTCGAGTTCTCCGAGACCAGGACCAGCTCGCGCACCCCGGACTCGGCCAGCCACGCGGCCTCGGCGAGCAGGTCGACGGGACGCCGGGAGACGAAGGCACCGCGGAACGACGGGATCGCGCAGAACGTGCAGCGGCGGTCGCAACCGGAGGCCAGCTTCAGCGGCGCGACCGGCCCCGCGCCGAGCCGGGTCCGCACCGGCCGCGGGCCCGAACCGGGACCGGACCAGGCGGAGATCTCCTCGGCCGCGGTGAGGGTCGCGACGCTCGC
>NZ_JACDFE010000026.1 GCF_013815995.1 Sporichthya sp. | reverse complement strand
TCCCCGCGCGGGCGGAGGAGCTCGGCGGCGCCGCCGCGGTCGGCTGGCTGTTCGCCGCGCTCGCGATCGGCGCCGTGGTCGCCGGCGCCACCTCCGGCTGGGTCGGGCGGGTTCGCCGGCAAGGAGTCGCGCTGGTGATCGCCATCGTGATCTGGGGGCTGGCCGTCGCCGGCGCCGGACTCGCGGACCAGTTGTGGCTGGCGGTGTTCCTGCTGGCGATCGGCGGCGCCGCCGACCTCGTCTCGGCGGTCTACCGGCAGACCATGCTGCAGACCTACGCCCCGGACGAGATGCGCGGGCGGATGCAGGGCGTCTTCATCGTCGTGGTGGCCGGGGGGCCCCGGCTCGGTGACGTCCGGGCCGGCGGGACGGCGGCCGCGGTCGGCGTCCAGGCCTCGTGGGTGGGCGGCGGGTTGCTGTGTGCCGCCGTCGTGCTGCTGGCGCTGGCGGTCCCGGTGTTCCGCCAATACAGCGCACCGACGGTGACGAATCCGGATAAACCTGCCTAGGTTGACCCCGCACGCCTCGTGACACCCGGCCAGGTCGCTCGTTGAACACCAGTACGGCCCCGCCCGCTTGGAAGGAACGCCCTGCATGAAGCGTCACCTCGTCGCCGGACTGGCAGTCTCCGGGCTTGTGCTGAGCACGCTGACCGGGGTGCACAACGCCAAGGCGGACGCGCCGGCGGCGCCGGAGGCCTCCTTCGGACGCTCGGTCCAGTCCTACGAGCCGGTCCACAAGAAGCTGAACCTGGCCGCGGACACCGCGGACACCGTCGCTTCGTGGCTGGCGACCCGGGACGGGCAGGCCCAGCGGCGCACCGCGACAGCCGGCGCCACCCCGGCAGCCGGGACCAAGCGGATGTGGCCCGCGGTCGACTTCGAGCAGGGCATCGACTACATGAAGGAGTACACGCTCCGCGGGGTCGGCAAGTCCATCGAGGTGTGGGTGGCGTCCGGGGCCGACGCGACGTCGAAGGGCATCGAGACGCGCGCGGGCGACTGTCGCGCCTCCCTCCCGAACTACACGACGATCAGCGACGAGCAGGTCCAGTCCCTGATTCACGAGTACGACTCGAACATCCTGCCCAAGGAGTCCGAGGCCTTCAGCGTCGCGCCCGACCGCGACGGCTCCGACGCACCGCAGGACCTCAAGACCTCGGGCTTGACCTTCGGCGGCGATGGCAACAAGGTCGTCACGCTGGTCGACAACATTCGCGACGCGGCCTTCTACAAGTTCCCGAAGGACCGCTCCGGGGTCGCCGGATTCTTCTCGCCGGCCTTCAACGAGTTGACCGACCGCAACATCATGACCATCGACGCGGAGGACTGGACCCACAGCACGGGCAAGAACCCGCCGCACGAGCCCAACCAGGACCCGTGCAAGAACATGGACGGGACCCCGCACTTCTACGAAGCGGTGTTCGCCCACGAGTACCAGCACCTGCTCATGTACTACATCGACGCCAACGAGGTCACCTGGGTCAACGAGGGCCTCTCGATGTACGCCGAGCACGTCACCGACTACATCGACTCCCGTCTCAGCGTGAACCAGTTCGGCTACAACGCCTACGTCGCCTGCTTCCAGGGCTTCCGCACGATGGTCACCGCGTACAACCCGGCGCCCGTGCCCTGCGGTGGCCCGGCGAACTCCCTGACCCGCTGGGGTGACCAGGGCACCGGGAAGGAACTACTCGCCGACTACGGCAACGCCGAGTCCTTCATGCTCTACCTGCACGACCGGTTCGGCGAGCAGGTGCTGCACGCCATGCACCGCGACGGCGCACGGGTTGGGCTTTCCTCGTTGCGCAATATCTTGGACGGCATCAAAAGCAAACCCAAGGTCACCAAGGTGCTGCAGGACTTTCAACTGATGAACCTGCTGGACCGCTTGCTTGAGCAGAAGGGCTCCACGGTCTCCGGCGTGCAGCGCAAGCTGGTCACGTCCAAGAGTCTGCGGGCCGCGGTGAACCTGCTCAACCCGGCGGCGCTGAGTGCGGTCGGCGCGGTGGCCAACGGCGCGGACTATCTGACGCTGCGTGGACTCGGCGTCGGCCCGCTGGACGGTGCCGAGCTGCGCAACCTGACCTTCACCGGCGACCGCGGCCTCCCGCCGCTGCCGGTGCAGTGGACGGTGGCGAACCAGTACCCGCTGCCGACGGTGGCGTTGCCCGTCCTGCCCAACCTGCCGCCGCCCGCGCCGATCGACCTGCCGGCCATCCCGCCCTCGCCGCTGGACAACCCGGTGCTCTTCTCCGGCAACGAGCCGGACGCCGACGCCAGCATCGTCTTCGAAGCCGACGTCCCGGAGTCCAACCCTCTGCTCACGTACAACACCGTCTACAACCTCGAGCAGGACTTCGACTTCGGCTACACGCTGATCTCCGCCGACGGCGGCAAGACCTACAAGTCGCTGCGCAACTCCCTCACCAAGGAGACCTCGATCGGCTATGGCCTGACCGGCGCCTCTCCGGTGCCCACGCCGCAGGTGTTCGACCTGTCCGAGTACGCCGGCCAGAAGGTGCTGATCGGCTTCCGCTACGTTTCGGACCCGCTGATCAACAACGGCGGCTGGGCCGTGGACGACATCGCCGTCGGCGGCAAGGTGATCAGCAACGGCACCAGCATCGACCCGTTCCGCACCATGACCCAGATCTCGCCACTGCCGGTCAAGGACTGGTCCCTGCAGCTGGTCGGGATCGACGAGGTCACCCGCCGGGTCAAGGTGTTCCGCTTCTCCGGCAAGTACGCCGTCACCCTGACGAAGGCTCAGATCGCAGCGCTGCGCAGCTTCCCGCTGCTGGTAGCGGTGATCGGCTGGGACGACCCGGAGGAGAAGGCCACCGTCGAGGCGCCGTACACCGTCAAGGTGAACGGCATCGGCCAAGCCGGCGGCCGCTAAGGCCAGCCTCTGCGGGCGCTGAGGTCACGTCAGGAGCAGGTGGACCTGGAGCTCGCCGATGAGGAAGCCGAGGACGCCGCCGACGGCGATCAGCTTCCACTCGTCCTGCTTGAACGCGGGCCGGAGCAGGTTCTCGTACTCCTCGTCGGTCATCGCGGTCATCTTGGTGATGATCACGCCCTGCACGTCGAGGGCTTCCATCGCGTAGGCGCCGACATCGTCGATGCTGCCGCGCATCCGGGTGACCGCGGAGGCGACGATCTCCTGGCGCAAGGCCTGGTAGCGGCGGCCGCCGACCGCGAGCACGACCAGCGGCTTGGCCGGACCGACCTGGGCGTTGACGGCCATGTCGACCTCCTTCGCCACCAGGGCGAAGAGTCGGTCGGCCTGCGGGCCGGTGAGCATCGCGTCGATCAGGTTGGCCGGGGTGAGGATCTCGCCGCCGAGCACGGTGGCGTAGTCCTCGATCACCTGGACCCGGCGGCGGTGGAAGACGCCCTGCCAGGAGAAGAGCCGGCCGAACCGCTTCGGCTTGACCGGCCGGAAGATCAGCTGCAGCGCGGCCCAGTCGGAGAAGAAGCCGATCAGCCCACCGAAGATCGGCACGATCCACGTGTTGTGGGTGGCGGCCCAGACGCCGGCCTGGAGGAGCCCGAGGGCGAAGCCGAACGGGGCGCCGACCCGGATGATGAAGTTGAACTCGTTCTTGCCGATCCGGCGGATCAGCGAGACCAGCAGCGCCTTGTCCCGGGTGAGCGCGTCGACCGCGACCGCGCGCAGGTCGATGACCGACTCGGGGTCGCGCTTGAGATCGTCGACCAGGCGCTCGACCATCTTCGGCGCCTGCCGCTGCACCGCCCACACGACGGCCCGGCGGCCGACCTCGGGCATCGCCTCCCAGACCAGCGGCTGATGGCGCGACATGATCTCGCGCGTCATCTCATCGATCGTGGCCTTCATCGGCACCTGCAGGCGCAGGGCCATCTCGCGGCCGTCGATGCGGTCGAACAACTCACGGGTCGTCAGCAACCGCGAGAGCATGAGGTCGGTGGCGATGTTGGCCATGCGCGGCGCGAAGCGCGGGATCACGCCCTGCCAGCCGAGGAACGGCTTGATGCCGCGGAACTCCAACGGCCGCATCATCATCTCGACCGCGACGAGCTTGGTGACGTAGCCGATGACGGCGGCGATCAGGGGCATGGAGACGTAGATCGCCCAGGTCGGCAGCTCTCCGTGCACCCGCCCTCCACCTCATCGCCGTGGTTTGCCGTGGTGACGCCGTCGCCGGGCGTCCCTGGAGAGTACGCGCGCGCCCTACTCGCGGGTACGGCGATCCCGCCGATCGTGGCGACGGGTTCAACGCCACCATGTAGGGCCACGGTCGTTCCCTTCCTGCAGCTCTCGCGGCGGAGGGTTCAGAATGCGGCATCGCACGTCGACTGTCCCGGCACTCGCCCGTACCGAGCCGGTGTCGGCCACCGCAGGAACGGATGCTTAGCTGATCCTGTGGCCCTGCCAGACCCGTCGTCCGACAACGACCGCCCGCTCCCGCCGGGACAAACAGCGCGCGCCGACATGCCCGTGCGCCACTACGGCCCGGTGCCGCGGCGCAAGCCGGACCCGTGGCCGATCGCGGTCGGCGGCAAGCTCGCCGACCGCACCGTCACCACCTCGGTCGCCGAGCTGACGGACATCACCAAGACCGGCCTGACCGCGGACCTGCACTGCGCCAGCGGCTGGAGCTGCCTGGACCTGGGCTGGGAAGGCGTGCCGGCGTCGACGTTGCTCGAGCTCGCGCCCCCGCCGGCCGGCGTCACCGACGTCCTGGTTTACGGGGAGTACGGCTACTCGGCGAACGTCACGCTGGAGGACCTGCGCTCGCCGCAGGCGATGATCGCGACCGCCCTGAACGGCGTACCGCTGACCGCCGAGCACGGTGCCCCGGTCCGCCTGGTGCTGCCGCACCTGTACTGCTGGAAGGGCCCGAAATGGTTCCGCGGGTGGGACTACATCACCCCGGACACCCTGGGGTTCTGGGAGGCCCGCGGCTACCACCGGCTCGGCAATTGCTGGCTGGAGCAGCGGCAGACGCTGCCCGGGCCGCCGAAGGAAGACCTGATCTGAGTCGCGGGTAGCGCTCAGCGAAACCGCTGGACGCGCCCCTGAGCCGCCGCGCGGACCGTCTCGTCCGGGTCCTGCGTCATCTGCCGCAGCACCACCTCGGGCGTCTTGGCGTTGGTCGCTACGCGTCCCCGAACGCTGACGTCCGGGTCCGCGGCAAGAGCTCGGAGAACCTCAGGCGGCGCCGCCCGCCGCATCGCCACCACCCACCGGACGGCGGGATCGACGTCCGCCGCAAGGATCCGCAGCAGCTCCGACGAGAGCGTCTTGTTGTGGGCCACCCAGCGGCGAAGGTCAGGGTGGTCGCGGATCACCGCCAGCCACACCTCGTGGGTGGCCGGCTCCTGGGCGGCGCGCGCGTAGTCGCGCGGATCCTGGCTCGCACGGAGCCTGATGAACTCCTCCGCGCTCTCGATCACCCACCCACCTTCCCACTCCGGTCGCCCGGTCGGGCTATCGGGCGCCTCGGATACCCCGTCCAGGCCACCAGAGTCGCGGCGCTGGACGCGCCGACGCCCCGCCAGCGGATCTGACAGGGCATCAGCGTCTCGGACCTGCGGCCCGGCCTGAGCTCAGGGCGCAGCGGTCAGGGACTGCGCGGCACCGTTGGTCGGTGCCGGGAGGGCAGCCGCGGACAGCGGGGTCAGCACGACCTTCTGGGCGACGCCGTTCGGCGGGACGACCAGCCCGGCGTGCGGGGCGTACCCCGGCGCCGAGGCGATGACCGCGTAGGACTCCGAACCGTCCGAGGAGGGCAGGTAGGCCCCGGTGTCGTCGGCCTGGCCGACCTCGATCTGGCGGCCGTTGCGGGCGAGCAGCGTGACCGCCGCCCCCGGGACCGGGACACCATTGATCGCGCAGACCAGCAGGCCAGGGCCGTCGTTCTGCACAGTGAGCGCGGCGGTGACGGCGGCGATGGGAACCGGGACCAGGGTCGTCGCCGGGATCAGCGGCGGAGCTGCGGGCGCCGGATCGGCCGGCTTGGCCGCCGGACTGATGCCGCGCAGCGGCACCTGCTTGATGAAGGTCGCGCACGCGACCCCGACGATCGCGATCAGCGCCGACACGAGCATCACGCCGGCAATGCCGTCCACGATGCCGTGCTGCAGCGCGCCGCTCACCTCGGTCGGCAGGCCCTTGACCATCTCGGGGCTGAGCTGGGCCCCGGCGTCCCCCAGCGGGTTGTCCGCGCCGAGTCGGCTCTCCATCGAGTTGGTGAGCTTGTTGGCGTACAGCGCGCCCAGCATGCTGATGCCGATCGAGCCGCCCATGCTGCGGACGAACATGATCGCGGCGGTCGCCGACCCGATGTCCTTGAGCTCCACGCTGTTCTGGGCGATCAGCTGCGTGGTCTGGAACAGCATGCCCATGCCGAAGCCGAGCACGAACATGGAGAAGCCGGTCTCGGCCCGGCTGGTCCCCTCGTCCATGGTCGCGAGCAGGAACAGCCCGACCACCGCGAACGCCGTCCCCAGGATCGGGAAGGTCTTGTAGTGCCCGGTCCGGCTGACGAAGCGGCCGACGGTGATGCTGGTGAAGGTGGTGCCGACCATCATCGGGAGCAACAGCAGCCCGGAGTTGGTCGCCGAGGCGCCCTGGACGTACTGCTGGAACTGCGGCAGGAAGGTCATGCTGCCGAACATCACGAAGCCGAGGACCAGGCTGACGCCCGCGACCAGGCTGAAGTTGAGGTTGCGGAACGGGCTGAGCGGCATGATCGGCTCGCGCACCTTCAGCTGCACGGCGATGAAGCCCGCGAAGGTGACGACGGTCAAGACAGCCAGGCCCACGATGGTGGGTGAGCCCCACGAGTAGTCGGTGCCGCCCCAGGTGGTGATCAGGACCAGCCCGGTGATCCAGACGATCATCAGCCCGGCGCCGGGCCAGTCGATCTTGACCAGCTTCTTGGGCTGCGCCGGCAGGTGCATGGTCACCCAGACCACGAACAGCGCGATGATCCCCAGCGGGACGTTGATGTAGAAGGTCCAGCGCCAGGAGGCGTGGTCGGTGATCGCGCCACCGGCGAGCGGACCGGCGATCATCGAGACCGGCATGATCGCCATGAAGTAGCCGATGTAGCGGCCGCGATCGCGCGGCGGGATCAGCACGGCGAGCACGGACATGACGCCGACCAACAGGCCCCCGGCGCCGAGGCCCTGGATCAGGCGGAAGAGAATCAGCTGATCCATGTTCTGCGCCGCGCCCGAGATCGCCGAACCGGCGACGAAGATCGCGATCGCGATCATGAACACGCACTTGCGCGAGAACATGTCGCCGAACTTGCCCCACAGCGGGGTCGAGACGGCGGTGCCGAGGATGTAGGCGGTGTTCACCCACGCCAGGTGCTCGAGCCCCCCGAGCTCGCCGACGATCGTCGGCAGGGCCGGCGCGATGATCATGTTGTCGAGCATCGCCAGCGTCATCGCGACCATCAGGCCGGACATCACGATCAGAATCTCGCGGTGCGAACGCTCCTCGAATCCGAGCTCGTCCACCTTGCGAGGTGCCGGCGCGGGCGGGGTCGCCGCCTCCGGTGCCGGAGTGGTCATGCGGAACTCCTGCCGTTCGTTTGTGCGTTCCCCTCCGATCATCTACGCTAACTGACCGGTCGGTAAGTCCGCAACGCGGTCTCGCTTTTGTTGATTCCGTGATGCGGCAGAACCAGCCGAAAGGCTCACCCCATAGGTTGCTCACTACCCGAGACCAGGAGGCCCGATGAGCGCGGAATCGCTGCCGGCGGCAGCGCCGTCGGGCACCCGCTTCCGGGCCCTGGAAACCGCCCTGGAGCTGTTCAGCCGGGACGGTTATGACGCGGTGTCGATGCGGGCGATCGCCGAAGAACTCGGCGTCACCAAGGCCGCGCTCTACCACCACTTCACCAGCAAGGAAGAGGTCGCGCGGGAGCTGGTCGGCAGCTACCTGGCTGCGATCGAGGGCATCGTCACCTGGGCGGACGCCACCCATCCTGAGCTGGAAGAACTCCTGGCCCGATGGGTCGAACTGGTCCGCGCCCAGGGTCTCCAGATCGGCAAGTTCATCAATGCCAATCAGCGGCTGATCCGCGAACTCGGCCTCACCGCCGGCGACGGCCCGCGCCGCGGCATCGACCGCGTCGCCGACACCGTCGTGGCCCCCGACGCCGCACCGGAGCTGCGGATGCAGGTCCGGATGGCGCTGATCGCGCTGCACACCGCGGCGATCGCCGCCGAGGGCCTGCCGATGGAGGCCGATGAGGTGTTCCGGATCGCCCGGGACGTCGCCGCCACCATCGTGCGCAACGCGCAGGCCTGACGGGCCCGACCCGGCTCGCTGCCACCCACCGGGACGCGGCGCCTCGCTCGACCGAAGCTGTCGGTGCCCCGGGCATCCTCACCTATCACCAACGCGTAATGAGTGGTTGCCCGCTTATTTGAGTGGTAAACTGCTCATCCGGAGGTGGCTCCACGTGGATCTTGCGAGCCCGATCAGCTCCGTGGTGCCGACTGCCCACGGGGCTGCGCTGTTCGTCCTGGCCCGGGCAGATCAGCCTCTGAGTGGCCGTCAGATCGCGGCGCTCACCAACGGCCGCTTCGGGCAGTGGCGGATCAACGAGGTGCTCGGCGAGCTGGCCGACTCGGGCATCGTGCTGCGCGAGCACCGACCGCCGGCCAAGCTGTACCGGCTCAACCGCGATCACGTGGCCGCACCGGGAATCGAGGCGCTGGCCGCACAGCGGGACCTGCTCATCGAGCGGATGCGATTCGCGGCGGGGGAATGGGCGGTTCCTGCCGACGCGCTCTGGCTCTTCGGGTCGGCAGCGCGCGGCGACGGTGGACCGGGCAGTGACGTCGACCTGCTTGTCATCCGCGCGTCTTCAGTGGGCGCGGACGACCAGCACTGGCTGGCGCAGCTGGACCAGATCGCCGATCAGGTGAGCCGCTGGTGCGGGAATCACTGCGAGGTTCTGGAGCTCTCGCGAGCCGAACTGGAGAAGGCCCTGGCGCGCGGAGACCGCCTGACGGAAGAGCTGCGGGCAGACGCGGTCGGGATCGCCGGCGCGACACCCCGCTCGCTCCTTCGCCGCCCACGTCCGGTGGCCGCTTCGTGACGGCGCTCGCCAGCGCCCGGCTCCATCTCGCCAAGGCCCGCGAGTTCCTCGATGCGGCGGAGGCCAGCCAGGAATTGGAGCTCTACAACGAAGCCACTGCCAGCGCAGTGGTCTCCGGCATCAACTCCAAGGACGCCATCTGCCTCGCGCTCGTGGGCAGGTCGAACAAGAACGACAACCACGAGGCCGCTCGTTCGGAGTTGAAGGCAGCAGGGCCGGCGGGCCGGACCCTGGAGCCAGTCCTTGGCCGGCTGCTTCGCCTCAAGACCCGCGCCCAGTACCAGGACACCTCGGTCAGTCCGGCTGACGCCAAAAAGGCGGTCGAGTGGGCGACCCGCCTCTACGAGGGGGCTCAGGGCGCAGTCCGCGGGTAGCCACACTTCGCCCCCGGCGGGACGAAAGACCTGATGATCCAGATCAACGTCAAGTCCGGCGGCGCGGTAACCGACAAACAGGTCACCGCTGCTTGCGACCGGAGGACGGGACATTTTGCGTACGCGCTGGTGGCCCGGGTCGAGCGCGGGAACGGACGGCGGCCCGGCCGAGGTGATCGGCGTCCTCGGCCGCGCCGCCGGTCTGGTGACGATCGGCTCCGATATCTCCCCCGTCGAGATCGTCGAGGGGTTGGTCGAGCACGCGCTGGCTGACCGCGCCTCGGACATCCACATCGAGCCGCAGGAGCACCGGGTCCGGGTCCGCTACCGGGTCGACGGCGTGCTGCACGAGGTCCTGCAGATGCCGCTGGACCTGTCCTTCGGCGTGGTCAGCCGGATCAAGGTGCTCGGCGGAATGGACATCGTCGAGAAGCGCCGCCCGCAGGACGGGCAGTTCGTCTTCCGCACCACCGACTCCCGCGGCGAGCGCACCGTCGACGTGCGGGTCTCGGTGACCCTCGGCGTCAACGGGGAGAAGGTCGTGCTGCGACTGCTGGAGTCCGACCGTCGCCGGGTCCGCTACTCCGACCTCGGCATGCATCCGGAGACCGCTCGGGCCTGGGCGGTGGCCGCCGGCAACACCTCCGGGATGCTGCTGTGCGCGGGCCCGACCGGCAGCGGCAAGACCACCACGCTCTACGCGACCCTGGGCGAACTCGACGACGTCGGGTCCAACCTGTGTTCGATCGAGGACCCGGTCGAGTACGTCGTCGACACCGTCACGCAGATCCAGATCAACCCCGCGATCGGCACCACCTTCGCCAGCGGGCTGCGTTCGCTGCTGCGCCAGGACCCGGACGTGATCCTGGTCGGGGAGATCCGCGACCCGGAGACCGCCAAGATCGCCGTGCAGTCCGCATTGACCGGGCACCTGGTGCTCTCCACCGTGCACGCCCGCGACTCGGTCTCGGCGCTGTACCGGTTCCTGGAGATGGGCGTCGAACCCTACCTGGTGACGTCCTCGGTGCTGGTCGTGATGGCCCAGCGCCTGTTGCGCCGCAACTGCCCGCGCTGCCTGCGCGCGGTCGAGCCGACCCCGGAACAACGCGCGCTCTACCTGCGTCACGGCGGGATACCGAAGTCGGAGTTCCTGGCCGGCGCCGGCTGCAATGCCTGCGGCGGCACCGGCTTCCACGACCGCGTCGGGGTCTACGAGATGTTGCGGATGACGCCGTCGATCCGCGCCCTGGTCGCGGACAACGCCAATGCCGACGTGGTCCGTTTCGAGGCCGTCGCCGAGGGCATGCAGACGTTGACCACCGAGGCCGTGCGCCTCGTCGCCGAGGACGTCACCACCCTCGCCGAGGTCATGCGCGTGGTCGCCGCCGACTGACTGCGTTGGCCAGGGATCAACGTTGAGAACCATGGGACACGTGAGGCACCTCAACAGTCACAATGATGTTCAACCTTGATCTCCAGCCTTCGCGCCGTCTGACCCGAAGAAGGCGGACAGGTCAGGCGGCGGCGGGCTTGAGCACGTATCCCGCGCCGCGCAGGGTGTGGATCATCGGCGTGCGGCCGGCGTCGATCTTCTTGCGCAGGTAGCAGATGTAGATCTCGACGACGTTGGCCTGGCCACCGAAGTCGTACTTCCAGACCCGGTCGAGGATCTGGGTCTTGGACAGCACCCGCTTGGGGTTGCGCATCAGGTAACGCAGCAGCTCGAACTCCGTGGCCGTCAGGTTGATCTCGACCCCGGCGCGGCGCACCTCGTGGCTGTCCTCGTCCATCACCAGGTCACCGACCACGAGGCGATTGGCGCTGGCGTTGCCGGCCGCCAGGGCACGGCGGACCAGGCTGCGCAGCCGGGCCACGACCTCCTCAAGGCTGAACGGCTTGGTGACGTAGTCGTCGCCGCCGGCGGTCAGGCCCGCGACCCGGTCGGCCACCGCGTCCTTGGCGGTGAGGAACAGCACCGGGGTGTCGGCCTCCGCGCGCATCTTGTGCATGACGGCCAGACCATCCATGTCCGGCAGCATGATGTCGAGCACGACGGCGTCCGGACGGAAGTCCCGGGCGATGCGCAGCGCGTCGGTGCCGTTGGCGGCGGTCCTGATCTCCCAGCCCTCGTAGCGCAGCGCCATCTGGAGCAGCTCGGACAGGCTCGGCTCGTCGTCCACCACCAGCACGCGCACAGGCGTCCCGTCGGGGTGCCGCAGCCCGCGGCGCTCCGCGGGCTCGACGGGGTTGGACGGGTTAGGGATCAGCGTGGTCATGACAACTACTGTCCGGCACCGGGCTGTCGCAGCTCTGTGCCGAACTTGTGGGTTCTCTGTGCGACTTCCCGCGCCGGCTACATCAGGAACGAGAACAGCGGGGAGCCCGGCGGCACCTGCTCGATCGACAGCGGCGAGACCGCCATCCGCTCGAGCAGGCCGACCAGGTCGTCGGCGGCCTCGAGCTCGATGCCGACCAGGGCCGGGCCGGTCTCCCGGTTGTTCTTCTTCACGTACTCGAACACCACGATGTCCTCGTTGGCGCTGAGCACCTCGTCGAGGAAGTGTCGCAGGGCGCCGGGTTCCTGAGGGAACGTCACCAGGAAGTAGTGCCGCAGGCCCTCGTGCACCAGCGACCGCTCGACGACCTCGCCGTAGCGGCTGACGTCGTTGTTGCCGCCGGAGACCACGCAGACCACCGGCCCGGTGCCACTGGACAGAGCGCGCGCGGCGGCACTCGCCAGCGCCCCGGCGGGCTCGGCGATGACACCCTCGGTCTGGTAGAGCTCGACCATCTCGGTGCAGACCGCGCCCTCGTCGACCGACACCACCTCGTCAACCAGGTCGCGCACGAGCGGGAAGGTCAGCGACCCGACCCGGCCCACCGAGGCGCCGTCCACGAAGGTGTCGAAGCCTTCGAGAGTCACCGGCGCTCCGACAGCGAGCGCGGCGCCCATGCTCGCGGCGCCGGCCGGCTCGGCACCGACGATCCGCACGCCGGGCGCATGGGCGCGCACCCACAGCGCCATGCCGGAGATCAGCCCGCCGCCGCCGACCGGCACAACCAGGGTCGAGC
Source organism: Sporichthya sp. (assembly GCF_013815995.1). Classification (GTDB taxonomy): domain Bacteria; phylum Actinomycetota; class Actinomycetes; order Sporichthyales; family Sporichthyaceae; genus Sporichthya. The sequence goes on along the minus strand of NZ_JACDFE010000026.1, from coordinate 15,577 downwards.
CTGGCGGCAACGCCCCGTCCGCGGTGAGCTCGACGGCCACGGTGCCCTGCCCGGCGATCGTTCGCGGGTCGTCGAACGGGTGGGCGTAAGCGGCGCCCGTCTGCGCGACGTCGGCCTGGGCGGCCGCGGCCGCCTCGTCGTAGGAGTGCCCGGCGATGACGGGAGTGATCCACTCCCCGCCGATGGCCGCGATCCGGTTCCGCTTCTGCCGAGGGGTGTTCGTCGGCAGGTACACCCGGCCCGGCACCTGCAGGGCCTGGCAGGCGTGGGCCATGCCCTGCCCGTGGTTGCCGGCGCTGGCGCACACCACCCCGCGGGTGAGTTCGTCCGGCCCCAGGGAGGCGAGGAGGTGGTAGGCGCCGCGGACCTTGTAGGACCGGCAGAGCTGCAGGTCCTCGCGCTTGAGCAGCACCTCGCGGCCGAGTTCGGCGCTGAGCCGCTCGCTGCGCTCCAGCGCGGTGTGCCGCACGACCGGGGCGAGCAACGCCGCCGCGGCCGCCACCGCCGCTGCGTCCACGCCCCTCACCACCCCTGCGCTCACTGCGTCCGCCACGGCGCCGATCGTAGGCGGCGCCCCATCGACCGGTGGTGCGTCCGGCGGCCGCTCTGGCATCCGCGGCGCGCTCGGGGGATGCTCGGAGGGCCTGTGCACCGCCCGGAAAGGCTCCGTCCCGAAAGGAACCTGGCCCGATGTCCGCTGCTGCCCCTTCCTACGCCTCCGGCACCTCCGAGATCCCGCTCATCGGCGAGACGATCGGCGCGGTGCTCACCCGCGTCGCCCAGGAGCACCCGCAGGGCGAGGCCCTGGTGGACGTGCCCACCGGACGCCGCTGGACCTACGCCGAGCTGGACGCGGCCGTCGACACCCTCGCCGCCGGCCTGCTGGCCCGCGGGATTGAGGTCGGTGACCGGGTCGCCCTGTGGGCCCCGAACCAGGCCGAGTGGATCCTGGTGCAGCACGCGACCGCGCGGGTCGGCGCGATCCTGGTCAACGTCAACCCGGCCTACCGCACCCATGAACTGAAGTACGTGCTCAACCAGTCCGGTGCGCGGACGCTGGTCACCGTCCCGGCGTTCAAGACCAGCGACTACCGGGGCATGGTCGCGGAGGTCGCCCCGGAGTGCCCCGACCTCACCGACATCGTCTTCATCGGCGACAAGTCCTGGACCGAGCTCTCGACCGGCACGACGGTCGGACCTGAGGTGATGGAGCGTCAGAACTCGCTCTCGTTCGACGACCCGATCAACATCCAGTACACCTCGGGCACCACCGGCTTCCCCAAGGGCGCCACCCTCACCCATCACAACATCCTGAACAACGGCTACTTCGTCGGCGCGATGTGCCGCTACACCGCCGAGGACCGGATCTGCGTGCCGGTGCCCTTCTACCACTGCTTCGGCATGGTGATGTGCAACCTCGCGGCGCTCGCGCACCAGGCCACGGTGATCATCCCGGCGCCCGCGTTCGACCCGGCCGCAACGCTGGCCGCCTGCGCCGCCGAGCGGGCCACGTCGCTCTACGGCGTGCCGACCATGTTCATCGCGATGCTCGCCGACCCGTCCATGGCCGAGCTGGACCTGAGCTCGCTGCGGACCGGGATCATGGCCGGCTCCCCCTGCCCGGTCGAGGTGATGAAGCGGGTCATCGCCGAGATGGGCATGACCGAGGTGACCATCGCCTACGGCATGACCGAGACCTCGCCGGTGTCCTGCCACACCCGCACCGACGACGACGTCGAGCGGCGGGTCTCCACGATCGGGCGGGTGCACCCGCACCTGGAGATCGCGGTCGTCGACCCCGAGACGAACCAGATCGTTCCGCGTGGGCAGCGCGGCGAGTTCCGCACTCGTGGCTACTCGGTGATGCGGGGGTACTGGAACGACCCGCAGAAGACCGCCGAGGCGATCGACGAGGCCGGCTGGATGCGCACCGGCGACCTCGCCGAGATGGACGCCGACGGCTACGTGAAGATCGTCGGCCGGATCAAGGACACCGTGATCCGCGGCGGGGAGAACATCGCCCCCCGCGAGGTGGAGGAGTTCCTCTACACCCACCCGGACATCGTCGACGTTCAGGTCGTCGGTGTCCCGGACCAGAAGTTCGGCGAGGAACTGTGCGCCTGCGTGAAGGTGGCCGAGGGCAAGACCCTCGACGCCGCCGCGGTCAAGGAGTTCTGCGCCGGCAAGATCTCCCACCACAAGATCCCGCGCTACGTGGTGATCGTCGGCGAATACCCGATGACCGTCACCGGCAAGGTGCAGAAGAACCTGCTGCGCGAGGCGATGGCCAAGGATCTCGGCCTCGCGGACGCCTGACCCGAAGGCCACAGATCGAGGTTGTGACGGATGGGGTGCGGTCTGGCCTGACGATGCCTCACGCGTCACAACGTTGATCTGTGGCCGACGCCACGTTGTCCACAGGCCAACGCTCGAGCCAGCGCCGTCCACAGCCCGGACTCAATCCGCTCCGGCCCTGCGGATTTCCCGCCACGATCCGGCGCGTGGATGTGGTTCTCGGCCTCTCGGTCTGCGGAGGCGCCGCCCGCTGGACGCGGCTGCGCAGACTCGGCGTGTCCGAGCGTGCCTTGCGAGCCGCCCTGGCGGCAGGGATCGTCGAGCCCGTCGGGCGCGGCGGCTACGCGCTGCCCGGGACCGACCCGGCCCTGGTCGCCGCCCTCCGAGTGAATGGCGTCGCGTCTCATGCCGACGCCGCGCGGCTCCACGGCCTGGCCCTGTGGCGGCCGATCGACGGCATCGACGTCACGGTCCCGCCGGGAAGCCGTCCCACTGAGGCCGGCGTCCGCGTGCATCGGGCGCACGTGGCCGCCGACGAGATCGACGTCCAGCTGCCCATGACCGGCCTCCTGCGCACGGTGCTGGACTGCGGCCGGTCACTTCCGATGGCCGATGCGGTCGTCATCCTCGACAGCGCGGTGCACGGCGGTCGCGTGAAGCTGACAACCCTGCGGAAGGCGGCGGAGTCCGCGCGCGGTCACGGCGCGGTTGCCCTGCGGCGGGCGGTCGCGCAGGTCGACGCGCTCGCCGACTCTCCGCTGGAATCCTCGCTACGGCTGCTGCTCGTGCTGATCGACGCGAACCTGCAGAGCCAGGTCAAGATCCCGCGCGTCGGCCTCGTCGATTTCGTGCTCGACGGCTGGCTGGTGATCGAGGCCGACGGCTTCGAGCACCATTCGAATCGGGCGGACTATCGAAGGGACCGCGAGCGCGGAAACCAACTCGCCGTCCTCGGCTACACGCTGCTGCGGTTCACGTATGAGGACATCAAGGGGCGGCCGCGGTGGGTGCTGGATCAGGTGCGGCTGGCCCTCAAGCGGGGACCGAAGGCTGGAGATCAAGGTTGAGACGGGTGAGGTGCCGAAACGGCAGGCGCCGCCCAACCCGTCACAACGTTGATCCTGGGCCTACCCGAACGCCGGGAGGACCTCAGCCCCGAGGAGCTCCACGTGGGCCAGGTCCGCCAGGTCGAGCACCTGCAGGTAGACCCGGACCATGCCGGTGGCGCCGCGGATCCGGCCGAGCTTGTCGACGACCTCGGCGGGGGTGCCGGCCAGGCCGTTCGCCTTCAGCTCCTCGACGTCGCGGCCGATGGCGGCGGCGCGACGCGCGACCTCGGCGTCGTCGCGACCGACGCACACCACCTGCGCGATCGAGCGACGCATCGTGGACGGGTCGCGGTCCACCCCGCGGCACGCCTCGTCGACGCGAGCGAACTGGATCTTGGCGGTGTCCAGCGGTTGAAAAGCCACGTTGAACTCGGCGGCGAAGCGGGCAGCCAGCTCGGGGGTGCGCTTGGCGCCGACGCCGCCGATGATCACCGGCGGACCCGGACGCTGGGCGGGCTTGGGCAGGCCCGGCGATTCCAGGATTTCGTAGTGCTTGCCGTGGAAGCTGAACCCGCCCTCCGTCGCCCAGAGACCGGTGATGACTTCGAGCTGCTCGGCGAACCGGTCGAACCGCTCCCCGACGTCCGGGAAGCGCAGGCCGTAGGCCTCATGCTCGCGGTCGTACCAGCCGGCGCCGAGACCGAACTCGACCCGGCCACCGGACATCGCGTCGACCTGCGCGACGGCGATGGCCAGTGGTCCCGGCTCGCGGAAGGTGGCCGCGGTGACCAGCGTCCCCAGCCGCACACGGGTGGTCTCACGGGCCAGGCCGGCGAGGGTGATCCAGGCGTCGGTCGGGCCGGGTAGCCCGTCCCGGTCCCCCATCGCCAGGAAGTGGTCGGACCGGAAGAACGCGTCGAACCCGGCGTCCTCGGTCATGCGGGCGGAGGCGAGGAGGTCCTCGTAGCTCGCGCCCTGCTGCGGTTCGGTGAACACGGCGAATTCGAGTGCAGTCACATCGGAACCCTACGTCGGAGCCGACGGCTGGTGATCAAGGTTGGGGCTCACGAGGTACCGCGGCAGCCGGAAGTCGCCTCAGACGTCACAACGTTGATCGTGGGCCTACGGCGCATCTACGACGTGTACCCGAGCCGTCGGGCCGCGGGCCGGGTCAAGCCAGCGCGTGGACGACGGCCGGCACCAACGACATCAAGGCGATGACGACGTGGTGTTGCCACGCGAAGCCAGTGGTGACCGGCGCGGAATCGGGTACGGCCTGCGCGCGGAGCTCTTCCAGTTGCGCTCGCACGCGGCTCGGACGCTGCTCACGGTTCGGTAAGGCAGTGGCGGCGGCTTGCACCGCCCAGGCCGTCACCGAGCCTTTGGTCGTCTGGATGACCACCCGGGAATCGACAGCGAGGCCCGAGACTGCACCCCAGGGGATCGTCCAAGTCATCGCCGGGTTGGCACAACAATCCCCGACGCGAGGTCGGCCGTGATCCGCGGCCGGAGAATCAATGTGTAGGCGATGTCAACTAGGGCGAAGGCCACGACCGACCCTCGACGACTCCGCCGCGAGAATCGCGATCTCTCCACGAGCTCACCATAATCGCGATCGCAATCGCGAGAACGGCCAGCGAAGCGACGAGGGTGGGGAGACTCATCCGCCACACCTTTGGCTTCAGTTCAGGGACCTCGGGCATGGTCAGGACGTGTAGCCCAACCGGCGGGCGGCGAGCTCGGGCGAGGATCTCTGACGTACCCCCGCCGATGCCGAGGATGCGCATGTCCCGGTATTGGCGCTCGACCTCGGCCTCGCGCATGTAGCCCAGACCGCCGTGGAGCTGGAGGGCCTCGTTGACGACCCATTCCCCGGCCGCGACCGCGGTGTTCTTGGCGAAGCAGACCTCGGTGACGCAGTCCCCGCCGGCGGCGTACCGGACTGCGACCTCGCGGGTGTAGACCCGGGCCACCTCGATCTGCCGGGCCATCTCGACCAGCTGGTGCTGGACCAGCTGACGGGAGATCAGGGGCTGACCGAAGGTGGTCCGCAGCCGGCACCAGTCCACGGTCAGGTCCAGGGCGCGCTGCGCGCAGGCGTAGGCCTGGGCCGCGATCATCAGCCGCTCGGTGACGAAGTGCTGGGCGATCTGCGCGAAGCCGGTGTTCTCGGCTCCGACCAGGTTGGCCACCGGCACGCGGCAGTCGGCGTAGGACAGCTCGGCGGTGTCCGAACAGAGCCAGCCCATCTTCTCCAGCTTCCGGGAGACGGTGAAGCCGGGCGTCCCGCGCTCGATCACGAGCAGGGAGACCCCGCGAGCGCCGGGCCCGCCGGTGCGCACGGCCGTGACGACGAACTCGGCCCGGCAGCCGGAGGTGATGTAGGTCTTGGACCCGTTGACCACGTAGTGGTCGCCGTCGCGGACCGCCGTGGTGCGGAGCCCGCCGACGTCCGAGCCGCCATCGGGCTCGGTGATCGCCAACGCCCCGATCATCTCACCGGCGAGGGTGGGCCGGACCCAGCGCTCGATCTGCTCGGTGTCCCCGGCTGCGATGATGTGCGGCACCGAGATCCCGGTGGTGAACAGACCGGCGATCACGCCTCCGGCGGCCCCCGCGTAGCAGGCCTCCTCCATGAGGGTCACCAGGTCGACGGCGTCGCCCCCGCCCCGCCGCCGATCTCCGGGAAGTGCAAGCCCAGGAGCCCCACCTTCCCGGCGGTAACGTGCAGCTCACGGGGCACGCTCGTTCCCAGCCGTCGAGGTGCGGGAGCACGTCCTTCTCGACGAACTGGCGCACCACCTGGCGCAGCGCCGTGCGCTCGGGCGTGCGGTACGGATCGGGCGAATTCATCGGGTCTTCCTGAACGCTCGTACGATGGAGATGCCCACGAGAGTAAGGAACGACCATGCCCGAGCTGCGCTCCCGCACCACCACGCACGGCCGGAACATGGCCGGAGCGCGTGCCCTGTGGCGCGCCACGGGCATGACCGACGACGACTTCGACAAGCCGATCGTCGCGATTGCGAACAGCTTCACGCAGTTCGTGCCGGGTCACGTGCACCTGCGGAACATGGGCGCGCTGGTCGCGGAGGCGGTCGCCGAGGCCGGTGGCGTGGGTCGGGAGTTCAACACGATCGCGGTCGACGACGGCATCGCGATGGGCCACGGCGGCATGCTCTACAGCCTGCCCAGCCGCGAGCTGATCGCGGACTCGGTCGAGTACATGGTGCAGGCCCACGTGGCCGACGCCCTGGTCTGCATCTCCAACTGCGACAAGATCACCCCCGGCATGCTGATCGCCGCGATGCGGCTGAACATCCCGACCGTGTTCGTTTCCGGCGGGGCGATGGAGGCCGGCAAGGCCGTCATCCGCGGCGGCGTCGCCCGCCCGAAGCTGGACCTGATCTCGGCGATGACGGCGTCGGCGGACGAGTCGGTCTCCGACGAGGACCTGGACGACATCGAGCGCTCGGCCTGCCCGACCTGCGGTTCCTGCTCGGGCATGTTCACCGCGAACTCGATGAACTGCCTGACCGAGGCCCTCGGGCTCTCACTGCCTGGGAACGGCTCGACACTGGCGACCTCCTTTGCCCGCAAGGGTCTGTTCCAGGAGGCCGGCCGCGTGGTCGTCGACCTGGCCAACCGCTACTACGGCGGGGACGACGAGTCGGTGCTGCCGCGCAACATCGCGACCCGCGAGGCGTTCTCCAACGCCATGCGCATGGACATCGCGATGGGCGGTTCGACCAACACGATCCTGCACCTGCTCGCGGCGGCGATCGAGGGCGGCGTCGACTTCGCGATGGCCGACATCGACGAACTCTCCCGGCACACCCCGTGCATCTGCAAGGTCGCGCCGTCCACTCCGCTCTACCACATGGAGGACGTGCATCGGGCGGGCGGAATTCCGCGCATCCTCTCCGAGCTGGACCGCGGCGGGCTGCTCGAGCGCAACGTGCACACGGTGCACTCCCCGGACATGGATTCCTGGCTGGCCAAGTGGGACATCGGCCGCCCCGACGTCCCCGCCGCGGCCACCGAGTTGTTCTCCGCTGCCCCCGGCGGCGTGCGCACCGTCGAGGCGTTCAGCTCCACCGTCACCTGGGCGACGCTGGACACGGACAAGGAGATGGGCTGCGTCCGGGACATCGAGCATGCCTACAGCCAGGACGGCGGACTGGCCGTGCTCTATGGCAACCTCGCGCCCGACGGCTGCGTGGTCAAGACGGCCGGCGTCGTGCTGGAGCAGCTCTACTTCAAGGGCCCGGCGAAGGTGAGCGAGAGCCAGGACGACGCCGTCACCGCGATCCTGGCCGGCTCGATCGTGGCCGGCGACGTGGTCGTCGTGCGCTACGAGGGCCCCAAGGGCGGACCGGGCATGCAGGAGATGCTCTACCCGACCAGCTTCCTCAAGGGCCGCGGCCTGGGCGCGAAGTGCGCGCTGATCACCGACGGCCGGTTCTCCGGCGGCACCTCGGGCCTCTCGATCGGGCACGTCTCCCCGGAGGCCGCCCAGGGCGGGACCATCGGGCTGGTGGAGGACGGCGACCTGATCGAGATCGACATCGCCACCCGGCGGATCGAGCTGCTGGTCGACGACGCCACCCTCGCGGCCCGGCGGGCGGAGCGTGAGGAGCTCGGCTGGGTCCCACTCAAGCGCGAGCGCCCGGTTTCCGCGGCCCTTCGGGCCTACGCCTCGATGGCCCTGTCGGCCGACAAGGGTGCCGCCCGGTACGTGCCGTAATACTCGCCCGCGGCCCCCGCCTCGACCGCCGGGCCGTGTCCGTGCTCGCGGCCCTCCAAGGCGGCCCCGTCGTCGGCCGCCCGCGAGTTCCTGGCCCGCAACGCCGTGCCGTACAGCTGGGTCACCTCCGACTCCCCCGAGGGCGAGCGGTTACTGCATGCGGCCCAGCTGGACGCCAAGCGGTTGCCGGTCGTCATGACCCCGGCCGGCGACGTTCTGGTCGCACCGTCCACCGCCGAACTCGCCACCGCTGTGGGGCTCTCGACCGGCGGGGATCTGAGCGTGCAGTCCGTGCCGGGCGACACCCGCTTCATCGTGCGGCTACCCCTGACAGAGCGGGAGAAATCTGGACACATGCCCTCCCGAGGGCTTGCCTCGCCCTGGACGTCAGACTCCCAGAGCGCAACGTCGCCTCGGCAGCAGGACTTCATAGTGCCTGGCGCGGACCCTTCCACGCTCTGCCCCTGCTTGCGCGGGCGCCGGATCTAGCTCGTCCGGTCGAGGCGGTCAAAGCGCTCGTTCAGGGCGGCGAACCCGGCCGCCGTGATCGCGAAGCCCGTGCGCATCTCGGCGAAGCCCTCAGCCATCTCGCCCCGCAGCTCGCGCCGCACTCCCGCGCAGCCGGTCGCCATCTCGCCCCGCACCTCGGCGAAGCCCGCCTCTGCTTTGTGCCCCAGGTCCCTCAGGTCCAGGTGGAGGGCCTGGAGCGATCGCTCGTGGGCGTTGAGCTTGGCCATGATCGCCGCGACGTCCCGATCAGTTCCGGACGCGGGCGAGTGCAGGTCCACGCCCGCCCAGGGCCTCTGGACAACCCGCGGCCTAGCCGCAGACCTTGTTCGCGGCCTTGCGCAGGCCCGCCCACGCTGGGTCCAGCGCAGCCTCGTCGACGCCGGTGCAGATCTCCAGCCCGTACAGCAGGCCCCAGGTGAAGGAGCTCTCCCCGCCGCCGGCGGCCGCGATCGCGAGCTCGCGCAGCACCGGAGCGGCGACGACGGCATCCTGATGTTCGCCGAGCACTTCCTGGACCTTCTTGGTGTGCGAGATCAACTTCCTGGCATCGCGGCCGAGCACTGGCTCCGCGCCCTCGGTTGCGTAGCGCAGCCGTTTGGCTGCCTTGCGGCCCTCGTGCAGTTCGACGTCCCGCTCCACGCCACGGTGTTGATCCGCGACGTCCATGTGGGTCTGCATCCGGCTGAAGCTGCGGGCCAGCTGCCGGGGTAATTCCTTCGCGGCGGGCCTGCCCGCACGCGCGGTCAAGGGTGGGTCGGCCACCACGGCATCGAGAGCGTCCAGGAGTGCGTGGTACCGGGCCGAGTCCAGCGTCCGGAGCAGCGACGTGCGCGCCTCGGCCTGCCGGGGCGCGAACCAGGCGGCCAACCGCGGCTGCACCGGTCCGAGGACGTTCTCGACCGGCTGCTTCTGCACCGCAACCCCGAAGCGCGCGCGCAGCACCTCCAGGTCACGCGCCGGCCCCGCGACGCCGGCCAGCCACTTCAACTCGTCGGTGAGCTGGCGGGTCTGCTCGCGGTCGATCAGCTTGCCGTAGGCCTGCAGCGCGCTGCGGGCCCGGCGGGTCGCCACCCGGAGCTGGTGTACCGCGTCCTCGCTGTCCCGGCGCACCTCGACGTCGTAGCGCCGGATCGCGGCAGCCTGGTCGCGCAGGTAGGCAACGACCACCTCCCCGGCGGTCGCCTCGGCCCGTACCGGCTTCGGCTGCTCCGGCGCCCGGTCGCCGAGCGCGCGGGCGAGCTTGGACGCCGACGACGAGCGCTGGACGCCGGACCTGCGCAGCACGGCGTCGGCCTTCTTCAGCAGGCGTAGGTCTCCCTCTGCTCCGAGTTCGACCTCGATCTCGCGCCAGGAGTGCTCCGGTCCGTCGGGCAGCACCCGGGCGGTGACGTGGTCGTCCGTGACGTCGAGAAGGTCGCGGCCAGCCGGGTCGGTCCAGCGCAGCACGCGGCGCGCAGTGCGCAGCTCGGCGATCGGTTGCAGGGGCGCGTCCCGGGTGATGGTGCGCAGGAGCTCCGCGAGCTCACCGGGCGGCGGGCCGGGCTCGTCCCGGGCCTCGGCGCGCACCTGGATCTCGTCGCGGGTGTCCTTGCCCGCCGGCAGCTTGAGGTGCCAGCCGGTCGCGTCGTCCCCGGTGCGATAGCGAAGCGTGATCCGTGCGCCCGCCAGCCGCAGGTCGGCGGTATCCAGATAGGTGGCCAGCAGCTGCTGCTCATGCACTACGGGCTCAGCGTCGAACACCGAAGACCAGCTGGGCAGCTCAGTCGTGGGCGTCGCCTCGTACTTGCGCTCGATCTCGCGGTGCGTAGTGGTCGCCATCCCTACGGACTACCACGGGGGGAGCCGGCAGAACATGAAATTTTGGCTCACGCCGTGAAGGAGTGGCGCTCAGTCCGGCTCAGTGGAAGACGACGGTCCGGTTGCCGTGGACCAGAACCCGGCCCTCGAGGTGCCAGCGCAGGCCGCGGGCGAGGACGACCTTCTCGATATCGCGGCCCTTGAGCACCATCTCGGCGACCGCGTCGGAGTGGTCGACCCGGATCACGTCCTGCTCGATGATCGGGCCGGCGTCGAGCTCCGCGGTCACGTAGTGGCAGGTGGCGCCGACCAGCTTCACCCCGCGCACGAAAGCCTGGTGGTAGGGCCGGCCGCCAATGAAGGACGGTAGGAAGCTGTGGTGGATGTTCAGCGCCCGGCCGGCCCATTTCTCGCACAACCATTCCGGGACGATCTGCATGAACTTGGCGAGCACGATCGCGTCCGGGTCCTCGGCGTCGGCGATCTTGCGCACCTGCTCGAACGCCTCGGTCTTGTCCCCACCGGCGCCCGGAAACGGGACGTAGTGGAACGGGATGCCGTGCGCGACCGTGATCGCCTCGAGGTCCTTGTGGTTCCCGATCACGGCCCGGATCTCCATGCCCAGCTCGTCGCCGGCGAAGCGGCCGAGCAGGTCGTAGAGGCAGTGCCCCTCCTTCGACACCAGCACGACGACCCGGCCGCGCTGGGCAGTATCGGTGACCCGCCAGTCGGTGTCGGCGCCGAGCTCGGCGGCCAGGGTGGCGAAGCGGTCGCGCAGCTCCTCCAGACTGAACGGGAGCGACTCCGAGCGCACCACCTGGCGGGTGAAGAACCAGTTCGTGTCCGGGTCGGCGTGGTAAGCGGCCTCGGTGATCCAGCCGCCTGCGTCGGACAGGAACGCGGCGATCCGGGCCACAATCCCGGTGCGGTCGGGGCAACCGAGGGTGAGGACGTAGTGCGAGTTCATGACGTGCAGTCTTGCGGATCAACCCCGACGGGCGGCGACGACCCGCCTCAGGTGCTGATGTCCGCCAACTCCGCCGGGGCTGCAGTTTCCAGCGGGACCCGGCGCGCGGCGTAGACCATGAACAGCCCGAACGCGATCACGATCAGCCCGACCAGCAGCACCAGCAGACCGATGAAGTCGATCTTGGAGGTCCCGTTCAGCTCGTCGAAGTTCGCCCGCTGGCTCTCCAGAACCGGGATCACGTCCGCGCTGAAGTAGTCGCGCACGTTCGGGACGGTCACGATCGGGCTCCCGTCGAAACGGGTCGTCCCGTCGGCCCCCGGTACCGCGAGCCAACCCGCGGCCACCTGCTGCAGGGCCGTGACTGCCTGCGCGATGTGCGGCACGTCGCCCAGCGCGGGCTGGATGGCCTTGATGGCCGCCGGCAGCTCCTTCGCAACCTCGGACAACGGGAGGGCGCAGCAACGCCGTGGTGCGCGGGAAGTTCTTGGTGAGAGCGGCCAGCACCTCGTCCGGCGAGAGTCCGGTCCCCTCGGCGACGAACGCCACCAGCTTCGGGACCTCGGCGGCGGCGCCGCCCTCGTTGGTCATGATCGGATCGGCGGTGTTGACGATCGCCTCGACCATCGTGATGCCGGCGCGGTCGCCGGCCACGCGCTCCGCGGTCATCGCCGGCTCCAGGCCGTCGAGCAGGTCCTGGCCGTCGGTGGTGCGCGGGATCAGCTTGAGCCCGAGCACGAGCGCGACGACGACGACCCCGACGACGGGGACGATCACCGCGGTGCCCAGCGCCTCGAAGCCCCCGACGCCGCCACGGCGGTTCCGCAGAATCATCACGGCCGCGAGGGCGATGACGACCAGTCCGACGACCAGCAGCAACGGTGAGATCCAGTTGACCTTGGACGTCCCGTCGAGGCTGCGGAAGTTCCCCTGCTGCGTCTCGACGGCGGGGATCACGTCCTGGCTGAAGTAGTCACGCAGCTCGGGCACGGTCGTGACCGGCGTCCCGTCGAAGCGGGTCAAGCCGTCGATGTCCGCGATCTGCTCCCAGCCGTTGGTGACGGTCGGAAGATTGGTGACCGCCGCGTTGATCGCCGGGAAGTTCGTCGCCAGCGCAGCACTCACCTGGTCCGCGGGGAGCTTCAGCGACGTCGACAGGAAGGCGACGAGCTTGGGGATCTCGGCGCTCACCTCCGACAGCGGCAGTGACTTGAGCAGCGCCGTCGTACGCGGGAACTCCTTGTCCAAGGCGGCGAGCGCCTGGGCGTCCGTCACGTTGCGGGCCTTGGCGACGTAGGCCACGACCTTCGGCACCTCGCCGGCCGCGCCGCCCTGCTCGTTGACGATCGGGTCAGCCATGTCGACGACCTGCGACGTGATGTTGATGCCCGCGCGATCCGCGGCCACGCGTTCGGCGGTGAAGGCCGGCCGCGCGCCGTCGAGCACGTCCTGCCCCGCGTTGAGCCTCGGGATCAGCTTCAGCCCGAGGACCACCCCGACGACGATGACGCCCACCACGAGGACGACGGTCCACTGCAGAACCGCGTTGCGATTTCCTTGCCCCTTGTGTTGCACCGCGGGACCTCCCGGCAAGCGATCAGCCGCCGACGGGCGCCTTCGCGGCGCCTCTTATCGTAGGCCCGCGGCGACGCTAGTGATGCAGGGTCACTTGGAACAAGAAAAGGATCCGGGCGCCGGATTAGACAGAACCAACATGCCCGAATCCGGGATTGCCGGATTCGAGGTGGGAGAGCAGCCGGCGCCGACCTCAGAGGGGAAGCACGGGCGCGCGAACGAAGTCGGCGAAGAGGGCTACCGAGGCGCGTTCCTCACCGACCGCTGAGCGCAGCATGAACCACGGCCAGGTGGCGGGCCCGTCGATCAGTCGCAGCTCACCGAGCAGCCCGGCCGCGAGCTCGTCCGCGGCGGCGACGCGAGACACCAGCGACACGCCCAGACCCGCCCGCACCGCCTTCTTGATCGCGCCGTTCGAGCCGAGCGTCAAGGTGGTGGGCGTGAGCCGGCGATCGGCGAGGAACTTCTCATTGAGCGCCCGCGTGCCGGAGCCGGGCTCGCGCAACAACCAGGCTCGGTCGACGAGGTCTCTGCTCATCACGGCGGGGTCGGCCAGCCGGACATCGTCGGGCGCGGTGATGCAGACGATCTCGTTCTCGCTCAGCGGTTCAGCCACCAGCCGGTCATCCGCCGGCGATCGGCCGGCGAATCCCATGTCCGAGGAATGCCCGAGGATTCGGCTGAGCACTTCGGACTGATTCCCGACGTCAAGCGTGACCTCGATGTCCGGATGGCGCTCGACGAACGCACGCAGCAGCGGCGGGACGAAGGACTCAGCAGCCGTGGTGACCGCCGCGATCCGCAGCCTCTGCCGGCAGACTCTGGCGGCCTCGCGTGCACGTTGACGACCCTGATCAAGCAGGCCCACCACGTCCGCGGCGTAAGGCACGAAGGCTTCGCCGGCGGCGGTCAGCCGTACACCGCGGCCGACGCGTTCGAACAGGGTGCAGCCGAGCTCACGATTGAGCGCCGAGATCGCCGCCGAGACCGACGGCTGGGTGACGACCAACTCCTCCGCCGCAGCCGTCACCGAACCGCCGCGCACGACGGCGAGGAATGCGGAGAGTTGGGTGATGGTAATAGCCACCTCCCGCATTCATAGACCTGACCCATAGAGGGTTGTCAAGGAGTCTTTGCGCGCGCAGCCCTCGACGGCCTTGGCGATCCGACGCTCGCGGGTGGCCGCAGCCCAGGCCTCCTCGACCTCGCGCGGGGCGTTGTCCAGTTCCAGGTCCACCTCCAGGACCTCGCCCGCGGCGACCCCGGCGGCGGCCCGATGCTCGGCGGCGACGCCGACCAGGAACTGCCCGCCCATCGAGGCGATCGTCGAGTGGTAGCCGTAACCCTTGAGGGTGACCCGAGCGGCGGGCGCTTCCCGGCACCCAGTGCGTCGACCACCTCGGGTGTGACGACGATGCCGGTGGAGCGGAGTCAGCCCGGCGGCCAGACCGCGACCGGCGACCTCGACCAGGAAGTGGATGTAGGCCTCGACGGAGTCCAGTACCTCGGGCCCGCAGACCCCTCCGTGATCCAGCCGCCTACGTCGGACACAAACGAGGCGATCCGGGCGACAATGCCGGTGCGGTCGGGGCAACCGAGCGTGAGGACGTAGTGCGAGTTCAGGGCGAACAGTCTTCCGGATCAGGCGGCGGCTGTTCGCCACGACCCGCGAACCGCATGCGACCGTGAACCGCTCGGGCACCGGAACTCGACAAGGAGATAGGCAAGCGGGCTCGAGTCGCCAACGGCGGCCCGGAAGGGACAACAGTGTGTCCGGTGAGTAGTTCCCCGTGGCCAGGTGCTCCGTGAACGCATCCGAGGACCAGCTCAGCGACGCCGCCCTGGTGGCCGCGATCGCTGACGGTGACCGGCGTGCCTTCGACGACCTCTACGCCCGGCACGTGGCGTGGCTGGTCGTGCGGCTCTCCCGCCGCTGCGCCGACTCCGGCCTGGTCGACGAGGTCGTCCAGGACACCTTCGTGGCCGTCTGGCGGGGCGCCGACCGGTGGGCCGGTCGCGGCGAGGTGGCGGCGTGGATCTGGGGCATCGGCATCCGACGCCTGATCGACCGGCGGCGCAGCCGGCCACGCGACACCCTGCCGTGGCTCGAACCGTCGGCCGCCGAGCCATCCGCGGAGGAGCTCGTCCTGCTCGGTGTGCAGTACGGCGACCTGGGTGCCGCCCTGCGACAGCTCTCACCGGAGCTCCGCGCGGTCGTGCAGGCCACGATCCTCGACGGGCTCACCACCCGGGAGGCCGGCCGCCTGCTCGGGATCCCCGCCGGCACGGTCAAGACCCGGATGATGCGGGCGCGCGCCCAGTTGAGGGAGGAGCTGTCATGACCGGCTGGCATCTGGACGACGAGTCCGCGCGGCGCTATGCGGACGGTACGGCCGGGCAGCCGTTCGCCGCTTCCGCGGAGGCGCATCTCACGGCTTGCGCCGACTGCCGGGGGCTGCTGGTTCCGCTGGTCGATCGGGTCCGGGTCGAGGCGATCTGGGACGTGGTGGCCGAGCGGGTCGACGCACCGCGGCCCGGCCCGGTGGAGCGGGCGCTGCGCCGGATCGGCGTCGGATCCGACACTGCCCGGCTGCTCGCCGCCACCCCATCGCTGCGCGCCTCGTGGCTGCTCGCGGT
>NZ_JACDFE010000223.1 GCF_013815995.1 Sporichthya sp. | reverse complement strand
GCGATCTCCTGATTGGCCACCCCGTCCGCGGCCAACAGAAGACCCCGGGCCTGGACCACCGCACGGTGGGGCAACGTCGAGGACCGCGCCATCCGGGTCAGCTCCGCGCGCTGCTCACTAGTGACCGGCAACGCCGGTGCTGTCTTGATCGGCATGGTCCACTATACCGCACTAATTCACAGACAGACCACTAGAGGGTGTAAACGGCTCCGGGGCGGGCCAGCTCGGTGGGGCCGTCGAAGCAGGCCGCCTCGGACAACGTGCGGTCCATGTCGTTCCACGGCGGGATGTGGGTGAGCACCAGCTTCTGCGTGCCCGCCCGCGCCGCGTGCTCGGCGGCCTCGCGGCCGTTGAGGTGAATCGTGGGGGCGTCGTCGCGGCCGTCGTGGAACGAGGCCTCGCACAGGAACAGGTCCGAATCCTTGGCCAGGCGCACCAGGCCGTCACACGCGCCGGTGTCGCCGGAGTAGGTCAGCGTCTTGCCGCCGTGCTCGATCCGCATGCCGAACGAGTCGATCGGGTGCACCAGCAGGTCGGTGGTGATCCGCAGCGGGCCGAGCTCGAAGGCACCTGACGGGTACTCGGTGAACGCGAACTCCTCGTTCATCCCGGGTTCCATCGGCAGGTCGTAGGCGCGGGCCATCCGGCCGGCGGAGTCGGCCGGGCCGTAGACCGGGATCTTCGGCGCGGGGCCCTCGGGCCGGTACTTGCGGGCGACGTAGTAACCGCACAGGTCCATGCAGTGGTCGGCGTGCAGGTGCGAGAGCACGACGGCGTCGATGTCGTAGACGTCGGTGTAGCGCTGCAGTGCTCCGAGCGCACCGGAACCCATGTCCAGCAACACTTTGTAGCCGTCGGCCTCGAGCAGATAGCAGGAGGCCGGCGACGAAGGCCCGGGGAAGGATCCCGAACAACCGACGACCGTGAGCTTCACGCAATCGCTCCCATCACGCCTACCTGGCCCAAGGCTTCGACCACACCGATGTCGGGCCCGAGGAAACGACGGCCCACCGCCGCGAACGGCTGGCGGTCCCCGGTGGCGAGGAACCGGTGCGTGGGGGGCGGGAGTTCTGCGGACCGGGTCAGCCCTGAGTCGACAAGTACCCGATAGACGTCTTTCGCAGTCTCTTCCGCGCTGGAGACGAGGGTCACCTCATCGCCGAGGACGTGGGCGATGGCCCCGGTCAGCAGCGGATAGTGGGTGCAGCCGAGCACGACCGTGTCGACGCCGGCTGCCTGCAGCGGGGCGAGGTACTGGGCCGCGAGCTCCAGCACCTCGGGGCCCGAGGTACGGCCCCGTTCGGCGAACTCGACGAAACGCGGGCAGGCCTCGACGAAGAGCTCGACGTGCGGCGCCGCCGCAAAGGCGTCCGGGTAGGCCTTGGACGTCTTGGTGGCCTGCGTGCAGATCACGCCGACCTTGCCGTTGCGGGTGGCCTGCATGGCGCGACGCACGGCGGGGCTGATGACCTCGACGACCGGGACCTCGTAGCGCTCGCGCGCATCGCGCAGCACCGCGGCGGAGGCGGTGTTGCAAGCGATCACGAGCAGCTTCACTCCCTCGTCGACGAGATGGTCCATCACATCCAGCGCCAGCTGGCGCACCTGCGCGATCGGCCGCGGTCCGTAGGGCGCGTGAGCCGTGTCACCCACGTAAATGATCGGCTCGGCCGGCAGCTGGTCGAGAACAGCGCGGGCCACAGTGAGGCCTCCGACCCCGCTGTCAAAGATGCCGATGCCCGCAGCAGACATACTCGAAAACGGTACGGGAGACAGTGTGGAAACAGCCGGGAAACCAACGGTCGCCTTGGTCACATTCCGCAGGTCAGCCGGTGTGTCGGTGCTGCCTGGGTGCTAGCAGGAGTTAGCGATTTGGCGAGATCCGCGGTGATCCGGCGGGATGCATCGCAAGGCGGAGGAGGAAGCGGGTACCGCTCTTGTACCCGCGACGACGACAACGCCGCGAGGCGCCCGCCGGCGCAGCGGATCAGGCCCAGAGCTGGCCTTCGAGCCTCTCCTCGGCCTCGGCGATGGTGCCGGTGTAAGCCCCCGTCGACAGGTACTTCCACCCGCCGTCGCACACCACGAAGGCGATGTCGGCCCGCTCCCCGGCGGCCACCGACTTGGCCGCCTGGGCCAGCGCCGCATGCAGGATCGCGCCGGTCGAGATCCCGGCGAAAATCCCTTCCTCCTCGATCAACTGACGGGTCCTCCGGAGCGCGTCGCGCGGGCCGACCGAGAACCGCGCGTCGATGAGTGACGGGTCGTAAAGCTCGGGCACGAAACCCTCGTCCATGTTCCGCAGTCCGTAGACCAGTTCGCCGTAGCGCGGCTCGGCGGCGACGATCCGCACCTCGGGCTTGTGGTCGCGGAAGAAGCGGCCGACACCCATCAGGGTGCCGGTGGTGCCGAGGCCGGCGACGAAGTGCGTGATCTCGGGCAGGTCCTCGAGGAGCTCCGGGCCGGTGCCCTCGTAGTGCGCCTGCGGGTTCGCCGGGTTGCCGTACTGATAGAGCATCACCCAGTCCGGGTGCTCCTGCGCCAGTCGCTTCGCCACCCGCACGGCCTCGTTCGATCCACCCGCGGCCGGCGAGGACACGATCTCCGCGCCCCACATGCCGAGGATCTGGCGGCGCTCCTCGGAGGTGTTCTCCGGCATGACGCAGACCATGCGGTAGCCACGCAGCTTCGCGGCCATCGCCAGCGAGATGCCGGTGTTCCCCGAGGTCGGCTCCAGGATCGTGCAACCCGGCTTGAGTCGGCCGTCCTTCTCGCCCTCGAGGATCATCCGCAGCGCGGCCCGGTCCTTGATGGACCCGGTCGGGTTGTGGTCCTCGAGCTTGGCCCACAGCCGTACGTCCGAGGACGGCGACAGCCGCGGCAGGCCCACCAACGGGGTCCTGCCGACGGAGTCGAGAAGTGAGTCGAAGCGCACGGGACGATGCGTTCCTCAGGGCGTCGGGGCGGTCGGGAAGGTCAGCCGCCGGCGACGGCCGGGAGCACCGTCACGCTGTCGCCGTCCTTGAGCTCGGTGGTCAGTCCGCCGAGGAAGCGCACGTCCTCGTCGTTGAGGTAGACGTTCACGAACCGGCGCAGGCCGTTCTCGTCCACCAGACGGGCGCGCAGCCCGGCGTGGCGCGACTCGAGGTCGTCGAACAGCTCGTCGAGGGTCTTGCCCTCGCCGTTCACGGCCTTCTCACCGTCGGTGTACTGACGCAGGATCGTCGGGATCCGGACCTCGACTGCCATCGGGATGTGCTCCTTGAGTTCGTGGGTTCTCTGCCCGCGCCAACGGTGCGCGAGCATGTGTCATTCCGGCAGGCGGGCCCGGGGGGTTGATTCAGTCGTAGCTGGTGACGACGGTCACGGGCTCCTCGGTCACCTCGCCCTCCACGATGCGGAAGGATCGGAACTCGACCTCGTCGGGCTCCCGGGTCGAGACCAGCACGTAGTGCGCGTCCGGCTCCGAGGCGTAACTGACGTCGGTGCGGGACGGGTAGGCCTCGGTGGCGGTGTGCGAGTGGTAGACGATCACCGGCACCTCGTCGCGGTCGTCCATCTCGCGGTAGAGCTTGAGCAGGTCCATCGAGTCGAACTCGTAGAACGTGGTGGACCGGGCCGCATTGGCCATCGGGATTAGCCGCAGCGGCTGGTCGGAGCCGACCGGGCCCGCGACCACGCCGCAGGCCTCGTCCGGGTGGTCGGCCCGGGCGTGGGCGATGATCGCCTCACGGGTCGCCGCATCGATGGTCAGCACGGGGGTCAGATTACTGGGGCGGCCTACTTGGCGACGCGGACCAGGCCGTCCTGCAGTGCGGAGAGCCACTCGTAGAGGTAGAACAGCGGCAGCCGGGGGTCCTCCGGGGGCAGCGCGGCCATCAGTTCGCCGTAGCCCTCCTCCAGGTCCAGTCGGGTGCCGATGGTCAGGCGCAGGTCGTTGATCGCGTACATCCAGCTCTGCACCTGGGCCTGGTCCAACCGGATCGGCTCGGCCCCGTCGCCGAGCGTACCCAGCATGGTCTGCAGGTTGCCGCGCTTGAAGGCCAGCACGTCGGCCTCGCTGTAGCGGCGGAACTCCCCGGTCGCGTCGGCGTCGTCGGGGTAGGCGTCGGGCAGCAGCCGGGCCAGTGCCGGGTCCTCCGGGCGGATCTTGGGCCCCGAGTCGGAGAACGGGTCCAGCACGCCCGGGATCACCTCGACGGGCGCGACCCCGCCGACGATGTCCGCGGACTCCCGCGACTCGAACAGCTCGCCCAACTGCTCGCAGGCGCTCCGGACGACCATCACCTCGTGCTCGTCCAGCGCGACGGTGACGAACCCGTGGCGCTCGCGCTTGATCTCCAGGCTCACGCGTCGATCATCCGGGTCCCGAGCCGTTGTCCTTCTGCAGGGTGGCCCACAGCCCGAACCCGTGCATGGCTCCGACGTCGCGCTCCATCTCCTCGCGGCTCCCGGCGGAGACCACCGCCCGGCCCTCCTTGTGGACGTCCATCATGAGCTTGGTGGCCTTCTTCTTGCTGTAGCCGAAGTAGGTCTGGAAGACGTAGGTGACGTACGACATCAGGTTGATCGGGTCGTTCCAGACGATCGTCACCCACGGGACGTCGGTCCTTCGCAGGTCCTCCGTCTCCGGCTGCTCAACCTCGACGGGTGCGACCGACATGAGCCCTATCGTCGCACCCGTCCCCGCGCGGACCGCAGCAGGCGCTCAGGCCGCTTGACCAGCCGGCAGATCTCGGCCGCCCCGGTCGCGTAGTTGAACAGTTCGACGGGGAGGTTGAGCATGCGTCAGGTTCCGAGGCCTAGCTGAAGACGATCTGGCCGTTGACCAGCACCGTGGTGACCGGCGCGCTCACGCAGTCACCGGCGGTCGGCACTGCGCCGAATTCACCGACGAAGCCATCGCCGCGGGTGTGGACCCCGACCAGCCCGCCGTTCGTCGACGGTGCGCCGAACGTGAGCGTGAACGGCAGGACGACGGTCTTCTTGCCGTTGGCCGTCGGCAGGACCATCGTGTACGAGCCCTGCCCCTCGCCGCCGTTGATGCAGTCGTCCGGATCCTGGGTCCCGTAGATGCCCTTGTCGAGGAAGGTGCCCGGGCCGGTGGCTTCGACACCGTCCACGGGACCGTCGCAGCTCACGGTGCCCCGGTTCTCGTTGTCGAACGTGCCGGTGGACCCCTGCAGGGACAGCCCAGGCGCAAGGTTCACCGGGTTTTCCACGGTGCAGGTGGTGCCGCTGTCAGCACGGGCCCCGTCCGTGCCGACCAGGCCACTGGCCGCAACACCAGCGACACAGAGAAGGATGCCGATCCGCTTCACGCTCACCACGCCATTTCCTCCGGGGAAGCCCGATCGTCCTCGAGTGCCGGGTCGGAGGCAACGCGCGCCCTACGAAGGGTGCTGCCCCCTCGGTTTCGCGCATCCATGACCGCAGCGGCATGAATGCGCGCGATTACCCGGCGTGTCGCCCGGTTCCGCGCATCCCTGAGGTCATGGACGCGCGGACCCGAGCGCGTCGGCAGGGAACTGTCGGACCTCGGTCCTAACGTCAAGACATGCGACTGCTGCACACCTCGGACTGGCACCTCGGCCGGTCCCTGCACCGCGCCGACCTGGCGCCGGCGCAGGGAGCGTTCCTCGATCATCTGGTCGAGACGGTGCGGGCCGAGCGGATCGACGCGGTGCTGGTCGCGGGCGACGTCTACGACCGCGCACTGCCCCCGGTGGAGGCGGTCGACCTGCTCAACGACGCCTTGTTCCGCCTGCGCGAGGCCGGCGCCCGGGTCATCGTCACCAGTGGCAACCATGACTCCGCCAAGCGCCTGGGCGTGCACGACCGCCTGGTCGACGCGGCCGGGGTGCACCTGCGGACCCGGGTCGGCGACGTCGGGACGCCGGTGCTGCTGGCGGACCGGCACGGCCCGGTCGCCGTGTACGCAGTCCCCTACCTGGAGCCGGCCGCGGTCGGCGCGGACGACCTGCCCGACTCCGGGCATTCCTGCGACGACGAGGCCCCCACCCGCGGGCACGCCCACGTGCTCGGCCGGGCGATGGGGGCGGTGCGGGCCGACCTGAGGGCGCGCGGCGGCCGTTCGGTGGCGATGGCGCACGGCTGGGTCACCGGCGGCGCGCCCTGCGAGTCCGAGCGGGACATCACCGTCGGCGGGATCAACGCGGTCCCCGGGTCGCTGTTCGACGGCGTCGACTACGTCGCCCTCGGGCACCTGCACGGCCCGCAGACGCTCTCGGACCGGTTGCGCTACAGCGGCTCCCCGCTGGCCTACTCCTTCTCCGAGGCCGGCCACACCAAGGGCTCCTGGCTCGTCGAGCTGGACGCCGACGGGCTCGCCCGCGTCGAGTTCGTGCCCGCGCCGAGCGCCCGGAAGCTGAGCTCGATCAAGGGCACGCTCGAGGTGTTGCTGGCCGACCCGGCACTGGAGGCGCAGACCGTCGACTACGTCTCGGCCACCCTCATCGACCCGGTGCGTCCGGCGGCCGCGATGGACCGCCTGCGCGGTCGCTTCCCCCACGTGCTGACCCTCATCTGGGAGCCGATCGGCGGGGTGAGCGACGACCGCGGCTACGCCGAGCGGGTGCGCGGACGCTCCGATCTCGACGTCGCCGCCGACTTCGTCGCCCACGTCCGCGGCAGCGCCGCCGAGCCTGCCGAGGCCGCGCTGCTGGAGCAGGCCTTCGAGGCCGTCCGCATCGCCGAGGACGCCGACCCGTTCGCCAAGCCCGGCACCCTGTTCGCCGCCCTGGAGGGTGTGGCGTGAGGCCGCACTCGCTGGAGGTCACGGCGTTCGGCGCCTTCGCCGGAACGGTCAACGTCGACTTCGACGACCTGTCGCAGGGCGGGTTGTTCCTGCTCCACGGCGAGACCGGCGCGGGCAAGTCGACGCTGCTCGACGCGCTCGGCTTCGCCCTCTACGGCCGGGTGCCCGGCGACCGGGGCGTGGTCAAGCGGCTGCGCTCGGACCACGCCGGTGCCAGCGAACGAACCTCGGTCCGCCTGGAGGTCACGATCGGTGACCGGCGGCTGCGCATCACCCGCACCCCGGAACAGACCCGGCCGAAGGTGCGCGGTGAGGGCACCACCACCGAGCCGGCCAAGGTGCTGCTGGAGGAGCGCTGTGACACCGGGAAGGGGGCCACCGGGTGGGACGCGGTCTCCACCCGGGTCGGCGAGGCCGACCAGGAGATCAACGACCGCCTCGGCATGACCGCCGACCAGTTCTTCCAGGTGATCCTGCTGCCGCAGGGGGAGTTCGCCCGCTTCCTGCGCGCCCCCTCCGACGAGCGGGTCGTCCTGCTGGAGCGCCTGTTCGGGACCGACCGGTTCCGCGACGTCGAGCAGTGGCTCGCCGAGCGACGCCGCACCACCGGCCAGGCCGTCGAGTCCCAGCGCGAGGCGATCACGCGCCGCGTGGAGCTGATCGCGCAGATCGCTGACGTCGAGCCGCCCACCGCGCTGCCCGACGCGATCTGGGCCGGCGACCTGACCGAGACCGCCATCGCGGCCGTGGACATCGCGGTCCGGACGGTGGCGGAACGGGGCGTGGAGCTCGAAGCGGCACGCGGGGCTGCAGAGGCCACCCGCGCGC
>NZ_JACDFE010000025.1:1779-28428 GCF_013815995.1 Sporichthya sp. | reverse complement strand
GCTGCGGACTCCCTGGCCGCCGGCAGGTGCGCAGGTGGCGTACCGCCCCAGCGCTGCACGCCCAGGGAGGATTCGTGGAGTTCGGCGGCGCGATCGCCAGCGTCCGTGGCGCGGTCCTGCGCGGCCGCCTCCAGGTCGCGCTGGCGGGCAGTTTCATCCCGGGCGGAGGCGTCGTGGTGCCGGGCGCCCGCGGATTGCTGGCGGGTCGCGGTGCTCGCGACTCGCATCGCCGAGTCCTCCGCGCGCTGCGCGCGCGAGACCACGTAGTCCCGTTCGCCGGCCGGGTCCGAACCGGCGGCGGCGTGGTCCCGGTCGGCCGCTTCCTGATCCCCGGCGGCGGCGTCACCGTCGCGATCGGACGCATGCTGGTCCGTATCCGCCGCGCCTTGATCCGCATCCGATGCCGTCTGGTCCGCGTCGGAGCGGGTCTGCTCGGCGTCGGCGGCGTTCTGGCTGTCGCACAGAGGGATCGCGCCGAGGTTGGGTCCGCCCATCTGACGCGACACCGACCTTCCACGCTACGAATGCTGCGCTGGACGCACGCTGGAGCCGGGTGTCAGGGGCTGCCGCTTCCGTGATAGTAGACGCCGATCGGCTCGGCCCAGGATCGTTGGGTCAGGCCAACCAGCCGACAGGTGTGGCGCGAGGGCGGGCCTGCGCGGGCGGCGGCCACCTCGCAGACGCCCCGCCGGGCTAACCCAGGGAATACCGGTCGTCGCCCCCGCCGCAGGTTGCGGTGCCGGCGACGAGGACGACGGGCAGGGCCAGAGCCGCGCTGCGGCCGACCCTGACCCTGCGCATCAGGTGAGGATCAGGCGATGTCACTGCTGGGTCGCGCACCGAGGGAGGTCTTGGTCTCCCCGAACTTCACGAACGTGTCCGGGATCGGATAGTCCCCGAGCACGTAGGTCAGGATCGCGGCGTGCTGGCGCTCGACCGGAGCGATCGTGGCCACCGCGGAGAGCGCTTCCGGGCTGGCCAGCTCACCCATCTGCTTGACGTAGGTCGCGCCCGCAGTGTTCTCCAGGGTCAGGGCCAGCGTGGCCAGCCCGGTGACCGAATCGAGCTTGGCGAACATCGACTTCACGGTGTCAGCCAGCGCCGGGTCCGGATCGGTGTAAGCCTGCTGGCCGGCCCCGGTCAAAGCAGCGTTGAACGCCGTGGCGTGATCAGCGTGCTGCTCCATGGCGTGTTTGGCGAACTCGGCCACCGCGTCCGGGAAGGTCTTGCCGAACTGGCCCTTCGGCGCCGCCTCGAGCGCGGCGCCGTAGGCGAACACGGCGAGATTCTCCAGGCTGGCATTCAGTTTCAGCATGGAGGCGTCCGCGTCCGACATCTCGCTCGCCGCGGGCGTTTGCCCGGTGCCGGTGCCGCCCGGGGTGGCCGCCGGCTGGCTGGCCTCGTCGTCGTCCCCGCAGGCGGCCAGCAGCAGCGAGCCGGCCACCAAGCCACTACCGGTGAAGAGCAGCCGGCGACGGGCCGGGTCAGCCGCACCCAGGTTGGGAACCCGGCGCGGGCGCAGCTGACGGCGCAGGGAGGCTCCGACATCGGTCAACGCGGCGTACATGCGGGGGAAGGTCGCGTGGTGCATCTCGACCATGTCCGCGGTCATGGCCCGCAGCTGGGCCTCACTGATCTGCATCTCCCCGCTGGTGTCCGGGCTCATTTGACTGCTCCTTCTTCCGGCGGGCTGGCCAAGTCGGTCTTCTTGAAGGTCTCCGGGATTCCCACGGACCCGGCCGCGGCCGGGAGCTTGGCCGCGTTGACCGCGTCCCCGGTGGCCTTGAGGGTCACCAGCTCGGGGGCGTCACCCTTGAGCAGGGCCTGCACCGCGTAGAGAATCGCCAGGTGCTGGGACTCGACCCCGACGACGGTGCCGAACAGCAAGCGCACCTGGGGGTCCCCGACGTCCTGGATGTTCTGCACATAGGTGGAGGTCGCGACGTCCTCCAGGGTGATCGCCAGCGCGATCACATCCAGCGGCCCGCCCTTCTTCAGGGCGGGAAGCATCTCCTGCACGATCGGGGTGTACTTCGGGCTGGTCGCGGTCTGCTCCGCCCCGCCGAGCTCCTTGGCCCGGGCGTTGAACGCCGCCGCGTGCTCGGTGTGCTGAGCCATCGTCATCTTCGCGAACGCCGCCACCGTCTTGATCGCGACCTTGTCGGTCTGCAGGTAGGGCAAGGTGAGCGCGGTCTTGTAGGTGAATATCGCGAGCTTCTCAATCGACACCGCCGTCTGCAGCGCCATGATGTCGGCGTCCTCCGCAGCGGCCGCGCTACTCATCGGCAACGCCCACGCACCGGTCACACCGAGGGCGCCGGCCGCGCCGATCCCGGCCAACAGGCGGCGCCGGCCGTGGTCCACCTCCACCCGGCGGAGCCGGGCGTGAGCCCGCTTCGCGCGACGTTCCTTGCCCAGATCCACGATCGCGTCCAACGGCTGCTTCATGCTCCGCATGGCGTCGACCTGGAGGTCCTGGGATTCTTCCATCAACAGCCTGAATTCACCGACATCTAGCTTGTCCATATGCTCTCCTTGCCGTGGGCGGCTGCGGCCCGAGACGCGAATCGTCGCGACTCCCGCAGACATTGAAAAGGCCAACACGCCCGCAGCGCGTCGCCCTGTGATCTCTACTAGCCCGGCCCTGAGTTCCTGAAACTTCATCGAGCCAGCCGTACCCGAAACGTGACCGACGAAGCCGAAAGCCGACGCGGGCTCGACGCGCTGTCGCTCCTACTGAGTAGGCATCAGGTGCGCGACGTTGGCCGGGTCCGCGCCCAGGTCCACGTACAACTGGGCCCACGTCCGATCGGTGCCGCTGGGCTGCTTGCCGTCGCAGAAGGTCGTGACGGACTTGTTCGAGGTGTAGTACTTCAGCATGGTGAAGATCGCGTTCGTGTTGCCGCTGTCGCCTGCGGTGTAATCGCGGCCAGGTTCGTCCGGCTGGTGCTCCAGGCACGACAAGGGGTACTGTCCGGTGCCGGTGGCGAACTGCCCGTCGTCCGACCCGCCCGAGCCGCAGCCGGCCAGGGGGAGGGCGGCCAGGACCATCAGCGTTGCGGCGGCGCGCCGGTGGTTGTTCATCACACTGCACCTTTCATAAGACGCGAGGAAGTTCGTTCAGGACCAGGCCGATACCGACGGCGACGACGAGGCACGCGGTGACCAGCGGCATCGCGGCCGACACCCGGGCCAGCGCGGTGGAGCGGCGTCCGTCGAGGAGTTCGCCGACCCGGTCACGCAGGCGCACGAGGAGCAGGCCGGCGACCATCAGCGCACCGGCCATCCCGATGCCGTAGCCGAGCACCAACGCGACACCGAACCAGGTGTGGCCCAGCGCGATCGCGCCGAGGAGCACCACCAGGGCCGAAGGACTGGGGACCAGGCCACCGGCCACTCCGAGGCCGATCAGGCCGCGGCGGGTGAAGCGCGGCGCGGGTGCCGTGGCTACCGCGTGCTCGTGCGGGTGCTCATGAACCTCGCTCTCGGCGTGCTCGTGGCTGTCCTCGTGACCGTCCTCGTGGCTGTGTCCGTGTCCGTGCCCGCGGTCCAGTTTGTCCGGCGCGGGTCGCGCCACCGTCTCGTGGGTCCCGGCCAGCACCAGGGCCGGTGCGGGGGTGTGTGAGTGCCCGTGCCCGTGCCCGTGCCCGTGCCCGTGGCCGTGCCCGTGGCCGTGCCCGTGGCCGCCGCCCGAGCCGGGGTTCCGGCGTTCCCGCCACGACGAGCGCAACAGCATGACGCCGATGCCGGCGATCAGGGCCCCGCTGATGATGCCGAGCCAGGCCAGCAGGCCATCTCCGCTGATCGCGGCGGTCGCCGAGAGCAGCATCCCCATCGCCAGCACGCCGCCGGTGTGCGTCGCGGTCACGGTGGCACCCACGACCAGGGCGTCCTTGATCCCGCCGTGGCGGCCCACCAGATAGGCCGCCATCACGGTCTTGCCGTGCCCGGGCATTGCTGCGTGGGAGGCGCCGAGCAGCATGGACAGGGCGAGCGCCGCGAGACCGACCCCGACGGTCAGGTCTCGGGCGAGCAGACCGTCGAAGGCCCGGTTCAACGGGGCCAGGGCCTTGGTGATCGGGCCGGCCCCGTCGATCTGGGGCGTCAGGCCCGGCGAGGTGCCGGTGCCGGGCGTGGTCGACAGGGTCGCTTCGCGCTGGTCCAGCGGGGAGGCGAGCAAATCGTTCGGGTAGGCGCGCAAGGCGTCGCTGACGGACAGTTCGGCGACCGACGCGGCGATCATTCGTACGCCGCGGCCGGTGGCGGTGATCTCCCGCCACCCGATGTGGTTCGTGGAGTAGTCGCTGGCGAAGCCGACCTCGGCCCGGCGGTCCAACTGGGCCGGGGCGCCGAGCTCGCACTCGACCCGGGTCACGGACAGGCCCTTCTCGCCCGGCAGGTAGGCCATCGAGCTGCCCAGCACCTGCCAGCGCAACGCGCTGCCGTCGACGTCTCCGCGCACGGCCTGGCTCAGCTCGGTGCACTCGCGCGCGGCGTAGGCGGCGAACTCGGCCGCGGAGGCCGTGCCGTCGCCGTCGGCGTCGACCTTTCCCTTCTGCTGCAGCGTCGGGATCTCGGCGGTGTCGATCACCGCGTGGTCCAGGACCTGCGTCGGAGTCAGCTCCAGGCCGTGGTACTGGTTGATGGAGAAGTTGTTCAGCGGGTGTGCCTGCGCGGCGGTGGCGCCGAGCGCGAACGAGCCGAGGATCGCGGCCAGGACCAGCAGCGCCAACCGGCGCAACCGGGCGCTCACGTGGCCCGCCCGAACGAGGGCAGCTCGGCGTCGAAGCGCGGGTTGTACTCGCGGACTCTCGCCGCGTCGGCCTTGGCTGACGCCGCGTCACCCAGCGCGCGGTGGATCTCGGCCCGGTGGTGGAAGAACAGTGCGTTGCGCCAGCCGTGGGCCAGGGCGGCGTCGGCGTAGCGCAGGGCCTCGGCATCCTTGCCCGCGCGGTGCAACGCCCAGGCCAGCGCGTCGGCGACGACCGGGCTCTCTCGGCGGGACCACTCGGCCTTCGCGTAGCGCACAGCCAGGGTCGCGGAGCCGTGGTCGGCCTCATACTCCGCGAGGGAGAGTTCGTCCTGGCCGCCGTTGGCGGTGAACAGCATGTGAACGGTCTCGATCAGCGCGAACTGCTCCGCTGCCTCGGCGGTGCGGCCGAGTTTGGTGAGCAGCTCGCCGTACTCGACGAGGTACTGCGGGTTGGGCACCCGCCCCACCAGATCCGCGTAGGTGCCGATCGCGGTGGCGGTGTCCCCGCGCAGGGCGGCGACCTTGGCCGTGCCGTGGCGCAACGTGGCACTCTGCGGGTCCGCGTCCAGGCCACGCTCGTACTGCCGCGCGGCCTCCGCCAGATCACCGGAGTTGAGGGCCAGTTCGCCCAGGTAGTAGCGGCAGAAGCCGATGTCCGCCGCCACGTAGGAGTTCTTCAGTGCGCTGTTGAGCAGCGCGCGCGCGCCCGC
The DNA here is from genome assembly GCF_013815995.1 of Sporichthya sp. Classification (GTDB taxonomy): domain Bacteria; phylum Actinomycetota; class Actinomycetes; order Sporichthyales; family Sporichthyaceae; genus Sporichthya. The sequence goes on along the minus strand of NZ_JACDFE010000025.1, from coordinate 22,965 downwards.
GAGGTCGCCGCGCTGCTCCAGGTCGTAAGAACCGCGGGTCAGCGCCGGCAGGGCCGGGGAGAGGTCCAGCATCCGCTGCACGGCGGCGGTGGCCTGCGCCGGCTTGCCGAGCTGGGTGTAGGCGTCGGCGAGGACGGCGTACGCGTCCGGGTTGTAGCTGCTCACGGCCTGCGCGCGCTTGGCCCAGACGACGGCACCGGCGAAGTCGTGGCGGGCATTGGCGAGCGCGCCCATCCCGAGGAAGGCGGCCAGGTTGTCCCGGGCGTTCAACTCCAGCGAGCGCTTCAGGGCGCCCTCGGCCTTGGGGTAGTACGCGGGGTCGACGGTGATCCGGGCCTGCTGCACGTAGGCGCCGCCCAGGGTGGCCCAGCCGGCGGCGTCCGCGGGTTCGTCAGCGAGGCGGGCCTGCAGGCGGGCGATCTCGGCGCCCAGCCCGGCGCCGGCAACGACCGACTGCACCGCCAGGGCGGAGCGCCCGGGTGCCGCGGAGGCCGCGCGATCCGGACCGGAGTCCGCCGAATCACCGATCAGGCCGACGCCGAGGGCGCCACCGACGAAGAGCGCGGCGGCGGCCATCCCGACCACGGCGATCCGACGGCCGTGCCGGCGGGTGGGTGCTGCGGAGGAGTTCATGGGGTTCCAACCAGTAGTGACCTCGGAGGGGGTCCGGCGCCGGCGCCCCCCGTGGGGGCACCGGCACCGGGTCGCCTTACTGGTTGACTTACTGGTTGACGGCGTTCTCGTTCGGCGCCGCGATGTACGGGAAGTGCCGGGTGTAGCTTCTGCTGTTGGAGTTCACGCCGTCACCGGCCGCGAGCGCCTTGACGAGCTTGCCCGACTTGGCCGCGCCCTCCAGGGCCTGCAGTGCGATGTCCAGGACGTCGTCGGTGAGACGACGGCCGTTCGGGAAGCCCTGCAGGTCACCGGCGAGGACGCCGAGACGGTTCGGGTTCCAGGTGACCGGCACCTTCATGTTCAGCCGAAGCATCTCGGCGGGCGCGATGTTGCTCGCGTCCTTGTTGAGCGTGTGCGCGTTCAGGTCAGCATTGATCGGGCCGTTGCCCTTGGCGATCCCGGTCAGGAAGATCTGCACCAGGTCGTTGCGCGGACCCTTCGGTGCCTTCAGGCCATAGATGGACTGAATCAGCTTGGGCACCTCGGGGCTGGTGACCCGCTCGACCAGCGCGGGCCAGTTCTGGTCCTGCGACGGGTCGGTGCGGTTGAACTGGTCCTTCATCCCCGCAGCCGTGACGACCTCGTTGACCAGCGGGTTACCCAGGCGCGAGACCTGGGTCCAGCCGGACTCGGTGGCGCTCTGCGCGCCGGTGCCGGCGACCGACTTCGACGTCGAGCCCAGCGGGCACAGCGGACCGATCGCGACGTTGCAGGACTCCTCGGAGTCCGAATCGCCCGAGCTGCCCGACGGGACCACCGAGTTGGTGGTGACCGAGGCCGTCTTACGGTCCGTGGTGGACCAGACCCCGATCACCGGGTTGCGCTTGGAATCGCCCTTGAGGGCGAGCTGCCGCTTCGGCACCTGAATCGCCAGGGTGTTGACGTTGTAACCCTTGAGCGAGTCCTGGCCGGTCTCCTTCAGGGTGGTCCCGTAGAGCAGGTCGAACAGCCGCAGGTCCAGGGCGAAGGAGTCGTCCGCGCCGCCGGCGTAGGTCTTCCCACCTTCGGTGCCCTTGTCGAACTTGCGGGTGGCCTGGGCGCGCAGCTTGTTGTAGTTCGGCATGCTGGCCTTGCCGGTGAACGACGGCGCCGCGGTGCCGTTGTTGACCAGCACCTTTGAACCCGACGCGGTGATCTTGGTCAGGGTGTACTTCTGCTTGAACAGCAGGTTCTTGTCCCCCAGCGAACCGACTGGGCCGTTGTTGTACAGGAAGGTCGTGTTCCCGCGCTTGTCGATGTTGCGGAACGTCCACTGGTAGGTGATGTCCGCCACTCCGTCGCCGGAGTTGTCGACCTTGATGTTGTACCGCGCGTCCTCGGCGAACGGGTAGAAGTTCGGCCCGCCGTTGGGGTCCTGGAACGGAATCCAGTTGGCCAGCAGGGTGACCGAGTTCGTCTTGTCTGGGCTGACGAATGCGTAGGTGTCGGTGTTGTCCGCCTGCGGGTCGTTCGAGATCAGCGGAGCCTCCCGGTGGCTGGACGCCGTTCCGGGCTGTCCGCCCAGGAGGGTCAGCCCGGACACGGCCAGGACGCCCGTGAGGCCCAGGGCCCCGGCCGTTCGAAGCCGGCGGCGCCGGCTCGGTGGTTGCGAATTCATCTGTGATCCCCTTCTCGTTCTCCATGCGGTGTCCGTCAGACCGACGCACACCGCCATCGCGGCCGCGCTCAGGGGAGCGGGACGCCATCCGCGCGTGGCACGCTCGCTCGCGGGCCACCTCGATGGCCCGGTGTCGAACGTCCGGACGGGGTCTCGGTCCGGCGTGCTCGAAGTACCCGCACAGTTCCCGGGCAATCTCGCTCAATTCGGACACGGCCCCCGGTTGGATTGGCGCGGCGGACCACAAATTGAGGCGGGATCACGGCCCGGTCGTGGGGCCAGCGGCGCGTTTGGCGGCCCCGCCCATGGGAAGGGCACCGGCGAGAGCGCGGTCCGCGCTCGGGATCGCGTTGCGCCCCGGACTCGGGGGTATCGCTTTGGCGGCGAGGATCGACGAGACGGGCAACCCTGCGATGGCATCCGTGGCACGTGATCGGGCCCATCATCGGCGACCGTGGCGGCGCAACGCGCGGTGTGTGGGTACCGCGGCAACGTCCCGGGCCGATGGCCTGTTGGTCGCCGCCGGGCGTGGTGATGTCGAAGCCTTCGGTGAGTTCTACGACGAGACCGCCCCGTCAGTCTTCGAGCTCGTGCAGGCGGCGCTCGGTGGCCGGGTCGAGGACTCCGCGGCCGTGACGGAAGCGGTGTACGTGCACACCTGGCGAACCTCTTCTCGCTTCGATCCGTCCGACGGGTCATGGTGCGCGCTGCTACTGCGCACCATTCGCCGGGAGCTGGTCCGGCACCGCGATGGCAGGCCCCCGTCCGCGTCGGCACCCGGCACACATTTCCTCACGGTGTCGCCGTGACTCTGTTCCCGTGACATCGTCGCCGGCGGCGGCCACGGCTATCGCAGGACCGCAGGACCTGTCGCCGCGCTGACCGTTCAGATTCTCCGATCACCGCGACCGGGTCGTCTTGCCCGTGCTCGGCCGCGGGCAACGAACCGCAGCAGGCAGCCCAGATGGGTTCAGCGCCCGACCAGTGGTAGTCGCGTCTCTGACACGTAGTCACCTCGGACGGTTGGCGGAGAGGTCGCCGGACCCACGAGCGACGGCGATGTCATCGACGGTGTCCAGGTGACGCAGCGCCTGCGCCATCGAGGTGCGGAAGGGCGCTTCAGCGTAGGAGACCCCCAGCGCAGCGCAATGGGCCCGGACCAGGCTCTGGGCATGGCGGAGATTGGGCCGTGGCATGCTCGGGAACAGGTGGTGCTCGATCTGGTAATTGAGCCCGCCCAGGAGCCAGTCGGTGGCCCGGCCGCCGGTGACGTTACGGCTGGTGAGAACCTGCTTTCGCAGGAAGTCGTCCTGGCGGGTCTCCGGGTCAGACATCGGCATGCCCTTGTGGTTCGGGGCGAACGAGCACCCCAGATGCAGCCCGAGCAGACCCTGATGGATCAGCACGAAGACCGCGGCCCGACCGGGGCCCAGCATCAGTGCCAGGCCACCGAAATACACCGCGATGTGCAGGCAGAGCAGCAGCCGGTCGCGGCCGCGCCGCGCGGCGAGGAAGCTCGTCACTGTCAGATTCAGCGCCTCGGCGAGCAAGAGCGGGAAGAACAAGCGGGCCTGGTGGCGGCTGGCCCAGAGACTGAACCGGGTGCGCCGATCCGCAACCTGCTCGGAGGTCCAGACCAGAGCCCCGGGGTCGACGTCGGGGTCGCGGCCGACAACGTTGGGGTTGGCGTGGTGCCGGTTGTGCTTATCGACCCACCAGCGCGAGCCGACACCGGTGATCAGGTCGCCGACCACCAAGGCAATGAGGCGGTTGACCCTCGCGGTGCGCGCCACCTGGCGGTGGCCCGCGTCGTGCCCGATGAACATCACCCGGGTGGTAAACACCGCGGCCGGCACCGCCAGGAACAGCGCCCACCAGCTGCGGCCGAGCGCGTACACCCCGATCCAGATGAGTGCCAGCACGATGAGGTCCGTGCCGATCATCACCGCGTAGCGGACCCGCCGCGGCCGCAGCAACCCGGACTCGCGCATCGTGGACAGGAGCGGGGCGAAGTCGCTGCCACGCGTGGCAAGTTCGGTGCTCACTGCCGTCGGCCTCCCGGATCCTAGGGATCTCACCTTGGTCACCCGGGACCGGGACAACCGAACACGAGTCGAGCCATCCAGCGCTGTCACGGGCACCGAACCCTCTCGCTCGGCGCTTCCCCGCGTGGCAAACGCGGAAACGCCCAAAACGCGGAAACTGAATCGGTGAATGGCCGGCGCAGCGGCACCTCCCGGCACCACAGATCAGCTGTCACCTATCCGAGCGGCAGACCCAGATCGCGAATGCTGCCTCCATGGTCGCGTTGTGGCCTCCGCGCTGCTGACGGCTCACCCGTGCGGACGCACTCCAGGCATTCGGACGGGCAGCTGACTCTGCCGGAGCTGGCAGTCAATCGGGAGCAACAGGGATACGGTTCGGGCAATCGCCCATCGATCTTCCTTGGTCCGGCGCCACCGCCCGTGAATCCGGGCCGGACGGAGCGGGGTGACGGTCACGACCGACGCGACGGAGCACGCCCGGCCGAACGCCGGCACCGATGAGGCCTGGTGGAAGTCGGCGGTCGTCTACCAGATCTACCCCCGCAGCTTCGCGGACTCCGACGGCGACGGGATCGGGGACCTGCCCGGCGTCCTCGCCCACCTGGACCACATCGCCGGTCTCGGCGTCGACGTCATCTGGTTGTCGCCGATCTACCGCTCCCCACAGGACGACAACGGCTACGACATCAGCGACTATCAGGATGTCGACCCGATGTTCGGCACGCTGGCCGATCTCGACGCGCTCGTCCTCGCGGTCCATCGGCGCGGGATGAAACTGATCATGGACCTCGTCGTCAACCACACCTCGAGTGAGCATGCCTGGTTCACCGAGTCGCGCCGCGGCAAGGACAACCCCAAGGCGGACTGGTACTTCTGGCGCGACGCCCGGCCCGGAACCGTCCCCGGTGAGCCGGGCTCCGAACCCAACAACTGGGGGTCCGCCTTCTCCGGGCCGGCCTGGGCCTGGGAACCGGAACGCGGCCAGTACTACCTGCACCTGTTCGCCGTCAGCCAGCCCGACCTGAACTGGGACAACGACGAGGTCCGCGAGGCCGTCTTCGCGATGATGGGGTGGTGGCTCGACCGCGGCATCGACGGCTTCCGGATGGACGTCATCAACTTCATCTCCAAGGACCCTGCGCTGCCCGACGGCCCCCTCACCCGCACCGGCTACGGCGACGGAATGCCGCACTTCTCCTACGGACCACAGATCCACGCCTACCTGGCCGAGATGAAGCGCCAAGTGTTCGATTCGCGCGCCGGCAGTTATCTGACGGTGGGTGAGATGCCCGGGGTGACCCCGGAACAGGCGCGGGAGTTCACCGATCGCGAGCGTGGTCAGCTCAACATGGTCTTCCAGTTCGAGCACGTCTCCCTCGACCAGGACGGGGACAAGTGGTCCCCGCGAACGGTCACCGTTCGGGACCTGCGCGACACCCTGGCCAAGTGGCAGGTGGAGCTCGCCGAGGACGGCTGGAACAGCCTGTACCTCAGCAACCACGATCAGCCGCGGATGGTGTCGCGCTTCGGCAACGACACAGCCTTCTGGTACGAGTCCGCCACCGCCCTGGCCACCGTGCTGCACCTGCATCGCGGCACGCCTTACGTCTACCAGGGCGAGGAACTGGGCATGACCAACGTGCCCTTCGACAGCATCGACGACTTCCGGGACATCGAGTCCCTGAACTACTACGCGAACGCGACGACCGAGTTCGGTCTCGATGCCTCGGCCGTGCTGGCCACCGTGCGGCAGAAGAGCCGCGACAACGCGCGGACCCCGATGCAGTGGACCGCCGAGCCGGGTGCCGGTTTCAGCACCGTCACACCCTGGATCCCTGTGCACCCCAATCACGAATGGCTCAACGCCGCGACCCAGCGCGCCGACCCCGGCTCGATCTACCACTACTACCGGCGTCTGATCGCGTTGCGGCACACCGAGCCCGTCGTCACCAGCGGCGACTTCGAGTTGATCGCCGCGGTGCCCGAGACCGTGTACGCCTTTCGCCGACGCCTCGGCGAGCAGTGCCTCGAGGTCTACGCGAACCTGTCCAACGCCGCCGTTTCACTCGACGAGTTCGACCTGGCATCCGGACGGATCCTGCTGGGGAACTATCCGGAACATGACCGGATGTCCGCCCAACTGGCCCCGTGGGAAGTCTGGGCCTGCAAGCGGTAGCGGGGGGCGCGTCGGATCCCGGGGTAAACTCGCAGCACGACTGCAGCCGCAGGACCGCTCTTCGCCTGGACATCGCGAGGACAAGGTTCCCGCCCCAGCAGCTAGCGGGGGCGGGTGGCGAGATGACCTCGCGCACTGATCTTTTCCGATGATTTCCTTCATCTGGGAACCTGGCCTCCCACTGCCTGCGGGCACCGGCGGCTCCGAGAACTACACGATCGGCCACGTCCGCGAGCTGAATCGGCGCGGCGTGGCGGCGCAGGTAGTCACCATCGGGCTCGGCACCGCCGACGGCCGTGACGAGTTCGTCGGCGTCCCGTTCTTCGCGCTGGCGAACGTGGGCGAGGTTGCCGCGCTCGAAGGCACCGTCGTGTTCGTCACCGACTTCCCGGCCGTCCAACTGGACCGGACCGCGTATCAGTTCCTGCACATCCCGCCGCCGCTGCGGGACCGTGACCACGGGCGGGTGGTGGCGCAGACTCAGGACCGCGCCCTGATTGCCACCAGCCAGTTCGGCGCCGGACTCTGGGCCGACTTCCTCGACGTCGACGTGGCGACGATCCAGGTGGTCTACCCGTTCGCCGAATCCTGCTTCGGCGAACAGGTCCGCGCCGCCGGCACCCCCGGTGCGACCCGGGTGCTGTATGCCGGTCGGCTGACCCCGGAGAAGGGCATCTACACGCTGCTGGCGATGCTGCACAGCGACCTGATCGCCCCCGACGCCGAACTCTCCTTCACGGTGACCACGGCCGGGGACGACAAGCCGCAGGGGCACCTCATCAGCGGGCTGCTGCAGGCCCACCCCGGGATTCGGCTTGTGCCCGCACGGAAGAGCCCGGCGGCGATGGCCGCCCTGATGGCCGAGCACGACGTCGTGGTGATGCCGTCCAACAGCCAGTACTGGCACGAGACCTTCGGGATCGTGTCCATCGAGGCGCAGCACGCCGGCTGCCGGGTGGTGGCCTCCGACGACGGCGGCCTTCCCGAGACCGATTGCGGCGCGATCACCCTGGTGGCGCCGGACAACGCGGAAGCGCTCGCCCAGGGCCTGCGTCGGGCCATCGCGCTGGGGGTACCGACCCACACAGAGCGGGCCCGCGCAGCCGCCAGGTTCACGTTGGGCCGGTCGGTCGACGAGCTGCTGGCGGTGTTCGCCCGCCCCCTGCCGGTCACCCCCGCCACGATCGTCCGCGAACTGGAGGCGATCGCGCTGCTGCCCGCCGCGCGCGTGATCCGGCCGCCGCAGATCGAGGCCGCCGGCACGAAGTGACCGTCGGGCGCTCCGACCCGGCGCGTTGCCGCCGGCGCACGCACCGGGGAGGATGCCGCTTGTGACGAGGCGATCGCTCGGCGTGGTCGGCCTGTTCGGTTGCCTCCTGCTCGGAGCGTGCAACGACGACGAACCCGACGCGATCGCCACGCCCACCCCGGCGGCCGCCGCGTCGGCGGCGGCGTCCGCGAAGTGCCTGCCCGACGACGGTCCTCCGGCCGGGTCGGCCCGGCGTCCCTACCTCAAGCGCGCGATGGCGCTGGAGTGCCGGGAGGACGTGAAACGACTGCAGCAGGCGCTCGACCTCACTGCCGACGGATTCTTCGACGCCGACACCGCTGCTGCCGTCATCGCCAAGACGAAGGCCTACCCCTGCATTACCGCGAACGACGGTCAGGTCGGGCCGCAGACGTGGTCCCTGATCGTCGACGGCAAGGAGCCGTGCAAGCCGCGTACGGGCACGCCCACGGCTGCCGCGACCCCGGCCTTCGCCCGCTGTACGTCCGGCACCGCGGCCTGGGCTCTGCGGACCGCCGAAGGCACGGTGCTGCGGCGCTGCGGCGATTCCCTGGTCCTCGGCCGCGCGGGGCAGACCTCCACGGGGAGCGCCCAGGAGCTCGGCTCCTCGGTGTGCGCGGACTTCGACACCGGCGTCACCGTCTGCGTCTCGGACCCCGTCACCGATGACACTGTGGAGGCGAGCACCACCGGCGAGGACGAGACCGTATGGTCCGAGGACATCGAGGATCGCTACATCCGCAGCAATCCTTAACGCAAACGCCCCAGGCCGATCGGCCTGGGGCATCGGCGGATCAGGGGCAACTCAGGCGGTCTTGTCCTTCTGGTTCATCGCATCACTCGGCGCGATGATGTCGGTGCAGACCGGCTTGGACACCACGTCCGTCCAGCCGTCGTTGTTCGCGTTCGCAGCCGCGGAGAAGATGCAGTACGGGACGCGGGGGTACTTGTCCTTGGCGAACCACTTCGGACCACTGAGCCCACCGAGCTCGGTGAACTTCTGGCCCTGGAACTTCCAGAGGACGTCGAAGAACTGCTGCGTGGTCGGGTTCGTCGCCGACAGTTCCGAGGCCGCCGCCACCAGCAGCGCACCCGCGGCCCAACCGAGGCTGGCCGCACCACCGGAGGTGAAGCCCGGGTTGTACTTCTTGACCGAGGCCTGCCAGTACTTCTCCGCCGGGGTGGTGTTACCCATCCACGGGAAGACGTTCATCGGCACGAACGAGCCGGCCAACCACTTGTTGTTGCCACCCTGGAACTGCTTCTCGTTGCCGACCGCGAGCGGATAGGCCGCGGTCTTCGGGGTGTATCCGACCTGCTGGCAGGAGCGGGCGAGGCGGACCATCGAGGCCGCGTCGATACTCAGGGCCAGACCCGTGACGCCGGCGTTCTTGAACTCCAGACATTGCTGGACGTAGGACGGGGCGGTGATGGAAACCTGGATCTGCTTCTTGAAGTTGGCACCCAACTGCGGAGCCATCTCGATCATGGCCCGGTTGATCTGTTCACAGTTGCGCGGCACCTCGATGCACCAGATGTTCCCGACGTCCTTGACGTTGTGGTACTTCGTCAGGCCGTAGAGGTAGCCGTAGCTGATCGAGAGGTGGTTCGAGCCCTGCGGGAAGAAGATCGGGGTCGTCCACCAGGTGTTCTGCGAGATGTCGTTGCCGATGACCGGGATGTTGTACTTCTTGTACACCGCTGCGGCGCCGTCGATCGTGAGCACCTGGATGTTGCCGACGAAGGCCAGCACCTTCTTCTGCGTGATCAGCTCGGCCGCCTTGGAGGCCGCCGTCGTCGGGTCGCCCTGGTCGTCGGCTTGGTAGAACTTGATCTTGTGCCCGTTGAGGCCGCCGCACGCGTTCTGCGATGCGACGAAGGTGTTCAGCGCGGGAGTCACCGGCGCGAACAGCTCGCCGAGCACGCCGGACAGGGTGCTGACGTTGCCGATCGGGATCTCGGAGAGCGTCGCCGGCTTGCAGGCCGTCTTCCCGCCGAAGATCGCGCTGTTGGTGACCATGGCCTCGACCGCCGACGTGGCGGTCGACGAACCGGTCCCGCCGCCCTTGCCGGGCTTGGTGCCGGTCCCCGTGCCGGTCCCCGTGCCGGTCCCCGTGCCGGTTCCGGTCCCCGTGCCGGTGCCGGTGCCGGTGCCGGTTCCAGTCCCAGGAACCGCGCCGGTCCCGGTGCCGGCGCCAGGCACCGCGCCGGTTCCGGTGTCGGTCCCAGGCACTGCGCCCGTCCCGGTGTCGGTGCCGGTGCCGGTGTCGGTCGTGCCGGTGTCGGTGTCGGTCACGGCACTGTCCGCACCCGTGCCGGCCTCCGTGACATCACTACCACCGCAGCCGGCGACCAGCGCCAGCGCGGTGAAGGTCGCAGCGGCTGTGTTCAGCAGCCGCCTCGATCGCGTCGTCGTTGACATCTAGGAGCCTGTCCTCGAACGGGGGGCCTGCGGCCCGAGGGGAGCTCACCGACGGTCGACCCACCGGCGAGTGGCGCGGAGTCAGGCGTCACGCGTTGTCCAGCGCGGGCTCCGGGCCCCGGCTGAACGTTGAAGTGCTTGCGCAACACCTTCTGAGGCGAGCCTCCGCGAATATTCGGCCTAACAGTCTCAATATAAGTTTGGCTTGTCGCGGAGGTCAAGGGCCCGACAAACGGTCAATGCTGACGGTGCGTCAGATCCGCTCACGGAACGCCGCGCCGTTATCAAACCGATGCTTGAGTGCGACTCAGGATCTCGACGGTGCCCTTGTTGCCGTCGACGCGGATCGTGTCGCCGCTGCGGAGAACAGCTGTTCCGTTGTCGGTGCCGATCACGCACGGTATGCCGCACTCGCGGGCGACCACGGCGGCATGGCTGAGCGGCCCGCCGATGTCGACGACCAGCGCCTCGGCCAGGAACAGCACGGCGGCCCAGCTCGGGTCCGTCGTCGGGGCGACGATGATGTCGCCGGGCTCGACGTCGACCTCGGTCGGATCGAAGACCACCCGCGCCGTTCCTTCGACCACGCCGCCGCTGGCCCCGATGCCGGTCACCGCGACGCCGGTCGGCGCCTCGACGGCCGGCGCGTCGTCGGCCGGCCGCTCGCTGATCGGCACCCGCTCGGGCGTTCCGTCCCACGACCGCGGGAGATCGGTGCGCAGCAGGTCCTCGCGGATCGCCTTGCGCTCGGCCGCGAGCTCCTTGGCATTCGCCGGCAGGCCCGCGATCAGCTCGTCGGCGGTGAAGTAGAAGACGTCGTCGACCTCATTGATCACGCCCTGCTCGCGGAGCAGCGTGCCCATCCGGCGGGCCGCGGCCCGGCAGACGTCCAGGCACCGGATCAGCGCCTCCTTGGCCACGCCGCGCAGCGGAATTCGCGCGACGGCGAGCTTCAGGATCTGCTTGGCCACGGGCCGCTTCCAGGCAGGCAGCTTGGCCAGCAGGGCCTTCTCGGCCGCCTCCCGCTCGCGGGTGCGCTTCTCCGCCATCAGGTGCGGGTGCTCGCTGTCCGGGCGCGCGGAGTACAGCTTGGCCAGCCGTAGGACCGGCTCCGGGTCCTCGCGCCACATCTTGGCGATCAGCTGCCCTTCGCCGAGGCCGTGGTAGCCGTGCTTGTCCAGGAACGACTCCAGCGTCATCTTGTCCCGGCCGAGGTCCCAGAGGTCCGCGATGATCTCGGTCTCGGCGTGCGAACCCTGACCGGCCATGAGCGCATTCGCCTGCTCGTCGGTGATTCCCGACTTCGCGATCAGTGCGAGCAGCTGGTCGTAGACGGACTGCACGCCGACGAAGACGGCGCGGGCCTGGACCATCGTCATCTCGATCTGCTTCTTGCGCGCGTCGTCGAGAGCCCGCTTGGTGGCCTCCATGTCGCGGGAGTCCATGGCGCGGATGTGCTCCTGCCACCACGCCTGGGTGTGCGCGGTGTCGCGCAGCGCTTCCTTGCGGATGCCGGCGAAGGCCTTGGGCATCATCACCGCCACCGCGGGAATCCGCTTGCGCGTGTGCGGAATCTGGATCCCGGGTGGCACCTCGCCGAGCAACTGCTTGGCGATGGCGTCGCTGCTCGTGCCCGGCAGCCGGTCACCCATCTCGCACAGGAAGCTGACGCTGAGCGCGCCACGGCCGTGGAACACCGTCACCGCGCTGGAGTCCGCCTCGCCGGTGAAGACCACCCGGTCCGCCTCGAGTGCGCCGGTGCGACGGAAGGCGTCCTTCATCCCGACGTCGATCGCGGGACCCCAGACCGACCAGCCGAACGGCGTGACCACACCGGGCATCGCCTCACCGACGTTGGCCGTACTCCAGTACTGACCCTTCGCGGATTCCGTGTGGTACAGGCTCAGCGCGTCCCTGGTCATGCGGCTCCAGCTCCGTTCGATCTTTACGTCGGCGGATCTGGCCCATATTCTGCGACGCAGAGTCGCAATATTACAAGAGAGCCACTCGCCGACATCGATCCGAGGCCGGGAATGAACATTCGGAACCAGCTGATCTGCGCCTGGAGCGTGCCGTTGTTCATGGTGATGCTGGGCGTGGGCTTCGGCCTGTTCGCCGGCTACATCCCCCCGACCCCGCCGAGCGACAACGCACAGGAGGTCGCGGACTTCTACCGCGACAACACCCAGCTGCTGCGCACCGGCATCGTGCTGACGATGCTCGGCGGCGCGCTGTTGGTGCCGTGGGTCTCGGTCTTCGCCCACCAGCTCGCACGTATGGAGGGCCGCCCGGCCGTGATGGCCCGGACCCAGATGCTGGCCGGCGCCATGGTGGCGATCATCATCGTCATCCCCTGCATGCTCTGGTCCGCCGCCGCCTACCGCCCCGACCGCGACCCCGACCTGGTCCTGCTGCTCTCCGACGTCGGCTGGTTCTTCTTCATCCTGGCGCTCTCGCTGCCGGTGGTGCAGATGAGCGCCATCGCGATCGCGATCCTCGGCGCCCCCGACGAGAAGGTGTTCCCCCGCTGGCTCGGCTACGCGAACGGCTGGTTCGCCCTGCTGCTGCTGCCCGGCGCCCTGTGCACCTTCTTCAAGGACGGCGTCTTCGCCTGGGACGGCCTCCTCGGCTGGTGGCTGACCATCCTGACGTTCTTTGCTTTCTGGAGCGTAAATTCGGTGATGCTGTTCAAGGCCATCCGACAGGAGGCCGCCGAGCACGCCGCCCTGCAGCCGGCCTGACCGAAGCTCAGTTGGGACGAGTCGCAACACCCGTGACGGCCGAGCGCCGCAGATCGCCTCAGGTCTTTCAACTCGGCCCAGAATCGCCATCCACAACCTACGAGCCCGGCATCACTATCCACAGATCCGCCTGACGGGCCCCTCCGCCCACCAGATCTGTCGATGCTGCGCGGCATGGATCTGGAGAGCGCACTGCGGTTCTGTGGCGGGGCTGCGCGTGCGGACCGCCTGCTGGAGATCGGGGTGTCGGCGTCCGCACTGCGAGCCGGCCGGCGGGCCGGCCTGGTCGTGAGTCGCGGAACCTTCGCCCTGCCGGAGGCGCACCCGGTTCTGGCCACAGCGGTCCGCCTCGGAGGCGTCGCCTCGCACGGCAGCGCGGCGGCCCTGCACGGCTGGGGAACCTGGCGCGAGGACCCGACGATCCACGTCACCGTTCCCTCGGGAAGTCGTCTCCACGAACCTGGCGTGCGCATTCACCGGGCTGGGTTGCTGCGCACCGACGTCGATACCTTCCGGCCCCTGACCAGCCCCCTGCGCACCGTGGTGGACTGCGCGCGAACCATGCGCCTGGTGGACGCGGTCATCGTCCTCGACGCAGCGGTTCACAGCGGCCGGGTCAAGCTCGGCTCGCTGCGCGCAGCCGCAGACGCCGCGCGCGGCTTCGGATCAGCGGCACTGCGACAGGCCGTCGCGTTCGTCGACGAACTCGCAGCCTCACCGATGGAGTCGGTTCTGCGCGTGCTGGTCAGCGTTCTCAACTGCGAGGTCCGGTCCCAGGTGCACATCCCCGGGGTCGGGGACGTCGATCTGGTGCTCGACGGATGGCTCGCCCTCGAGGCGGACGGCTTCGCGTTCCATTCCGATCGCCGCGCGTACCGCAAGGACCGCGAGCGGGCGAACGAGTTGGTCGGGCAGCGCTACGTGCTCCTGCGCTTCACCTGGGAAGACCTCGACCGCCGGCGCGGCTGGGTGCTCGACCAGATCGCGAACGTCCTGGCGGCCGGCCCGCCGCAAGGTCGGTGACGGGACGAGGTGAAACACATGTGGCGATCCCTGGGACGGGATCGCCACACAGCTTTCAACTCTGCCCAATCAGGACCGCGCCTACTTCTTGTCGAACTCGATCTGGAGGCCCTCGTAGGCGGAGAACGGGAACTGGGCGGCGCGGGTCGGGGAGACGCCGCCGGCGAAGCGGATGTTGTCGACGCGCTCGAGCAGGACCTCGAAGGAGATGCGGGAGACCGCGCGGGCCAGCGGCATGCCGACGCAGACGTGCGGGCCGTACCCGAACGAGAGGTGCTTCTTCACGTTCTCCCGGTGGATGTCGAACTTCTGCGGCTCCGGGAACAACTCGGGGTCATGGCCGGCGCCGCCCCACATCATCGGCACCAGCGAGCCGGCCGGGATCTTCGTCCCGGAGACCTCGGCGTCCTTGGTGCAGACCCGGTAGGTCGCCCGTAGCGGGGCGTCCTTGCGCATCGACTCGTCGATGGCGTTCGGGATCAGCTCGGGGTTGGCCCGCAGCTCCGCCATCACCTCGGGGTGCTCGATCAGCTCGATCAGCAGGTTCGCGATCAGGTTGGTCGTGGTGTGGTTGCCGGCCGGCAGCAACTGGGAGACGGCGCACAGGAGCTCACCGTCGGTCAGGTGCCGCGGCCCGGAGAGCTCGCCGAATTTGGCCTCGTCCTCCTCGTCGATGGTCGAGTTGACCAGCGCCGAGAGCAGGTCGCCGGTTGGAGTGACCCGGCGCGCCTCGATGCGCGGGAGCAGGTCCTCCAGGAACGCCTTGGCCGAGGTCAGGACCTCGAGGCGCCGGGGGTTGTCCATCGGCGTGAGGTAGCCGTCGGCGATGTCGTCGGACCACTTCTTGAACAGCACGCGGTCGCCGTCCATGCCGAGCATCTGGGCGACCATGATGACCGGGAGCGGCTCGGCGTAGGCCTCGAAGAAGTCGCACCGACCGGCGTCGATGACCTCGTCGATGAGCGCTTCGGCCTCGGCGCGGATGGTCGGCTCCAGCTTGCGGACCCGGGCGATGTTCATCGACTTGACCGCGATGGCCTTCTGCCGGGTCTGCGTCGGCGGGTCGCAGGAGAACAGCGCGTTCTTCAGCTTGGGGATGGTGTCCCACAGCGCCTGGACCTCCGGCGACCAGGGCTCCGGGCTGACGCCGGCGAGCTGCGGACCCTGCGGGCCGTAGAACTCCGAGGAGAAGCCGGTCGTGTCGAAGGTGATCTTGGAGATCTCGGCGTGGCCGGCGATCACGTAGCCGAGCGGGCCCGCGTCGAACGCCCCGTCGCCGGAGCTGTGCATCGCCTCGTACCAGTCGTACGGGCATCGCTGAACCTCAGGGTTGAGCGGGGTGAGACCGTCGGGGGCGGCTTGGGCGTCAGCGGACATCGGTGTCCCTTTCGAGGGCGCAGCACGAATATTGGGCCTAGGAGTCTCAATTTATTAAGCCGTCCAGAGGTGGGTCAAGGGTTCCGCTCGCCGACGCGGTCCGCAAGGCTTGCCGGGCAGGCGTAGACGCCGCGTCGCGACCAGGTTTATGTTTGTGCGACGACCCGGCTCAAAAATGGATGGGGTGCCATGAAGGTCAGCGTGTTCGCGATGCCGACAATCCCGGCGACGCTGAAGGAGCGGAAGGAGTTGCGGCCCATCGGCCGCAACACCGAGCGCTACCAGATGATGCTCGACGAGGTCCGCCAGATCGCCGTGTTGGCCGACGAACTCGGCTACGACGCCTTCTCCACCACGGAGCACCACCTGCACTCCGAGGGCGGTGAGGTGATGCCCGACCCGATCACCCTCTACGCCGACCTCGCCGTGCGGACGAAGAACATCCACTTCTACCCGATGTCCATCGTGCCCACGGCCGGCGACCCGATCCGGATCGCGGAGAGCATCGCGCTGCTCGACCAGCTCACCAAGGGCCGCGTCGGTGCCACCTTCGCCCGCGGCTACCAGAAGCGCTGGATCCAGATCCTGTCCCAGGGCGGCTCGACCTCACTCGTCGACGCGGACTCCGACGTGCGCAACCGCGAGATCTACAACGAGAACGTCGACATCATCCTCAAGGCCTGGACCCAGGACTCGTGGGACCACGACGGCAAGCACTACCAGGTGCCGTTCCCCTACAAGGAGGGCATCGTCGGCTTCGGCGGCATCGGCTGGACCCGTGACTTCGGCTCCGAGGACGAGGTCGACGCCGAGGGCGTGGTCCGCAAGATCGGCGTGACCCCGCCGCCGTACCAGCGCCCGTACCCGCCGATCTGGGTGCCGTACACGGTCTCCCCCGCCAGCATGCTCGCGGCCGCCAAGCGCGGCTTCACCTGCATCGCCACCGAGGGCCGGCCCCAGGCCTTCCGCGAGCACGCGATGGCCTACCGCGCGGCCGCCAAAGAGCAGGGCCGGGACCTCAAGCTCGGCGAGGGCTTCGGCGCGACCCGCTCGGTCTGCATCGGCGAGACCCGCGAAGAGGCCTTCCAGATGGCGGTGAACACCGCGGCCTACGAGTGGCACAACTACTTCAACAAGTTCGGCTTCGCCGAGATGTTCCGCACCGCGGAGGACGACCCGAACAAGCCGGTCGCGTTCGCCGACGAGGCTGCGCTGGCCACCCGGCTGATCGAGGTCCGCCAGATTCTCTGCGGCACGACCGACGACGTGCGCCGCCAGATGGAGGAGCTGAACACCTGCCACGCCGGCGACGGTGAGGAAGAGGGCCAGCTGGACTGGATGGTCTGGCAGTTCTTCCAGCAGGGCACCGTGCCGCTGGACGTGCAGAAGCGCCAGCTCGAGCTCTTCGCCGAGAAGGTCCTCCCGGCGGTCCGTTAGCTACAGGCCGACGGCGTCGGCGAGCACACTGTCGAGGTGCTCGCCGGCGTCGCCGTGCAGGCGGAGGAACCGCGCGGCCGCGTAGGCCCGCGCGATCGGGTACTCCCACATGTAGCCGTAGCCGCCATGCAACTGCACGCCGGTGTCGACGGCCTCGCCGAGGATCTCGGTGGCGCACAACTTGATCGCCGCGGCGCCGGCCCCGTCGAGTTCGGCGGCCAGACCGGCGTCGACCAAGGACTCGACCGCGGCGATCCGCGCGCCGAGCGCCCCGAGCACGTGCCGGGTGTTGCCGAACGTAGCGATCGGCGTGCCGAACGCCTTGCGCTCGCGGACATAGGCAACGGTCATCGCCAAGGCCGTACGTGCGCCGGCCATCGCCGCGACCGCGAGTGCGACCTGGTAGCCGGCCCGGGCCCGGTCGAGGTCGGCCTCGACGCGGTCCGCCGCGGTGACCGCGACGCCGTCGAACTGGACGTCCGCGAGATCGCAGGCGCCGAGACCGAACAGCAGGTCGGCCGGCGCTCGCTGCACTCCGGCGGCCGTGGGGTCGACGGCGAAGAGCAGTTCTGAGCCCTCGTCAGTTCGGGCGGCCACGACCAGGACCTCGGCGCCCAGGCCGTTGACCACCGTCTCGGCGCTGCCGCGCAGCGTCCAGCCTCCCCGCTGCGGCTCGGCGACGATCCCGCTCCGGTCGACGACCGCAGCCATCCCCGGAGCTTCGCGGCCGATCAGCAGCGGAACCGCGAAGCTGTCGTGCATGGCCAGGGCGAGCGCGATCGCCGGGAGGCCGGCGGCCATGGTCCCTTCCAGGACGACGGCCCGGAACCGCGGGTCCTCCACCTCGGCCAGTCCCACAAAGCCGAATTTGGCCGCCGCCGCGTAGAAGGACGCCGGAACGCCGCCGCCGGAGTCCCAGTCCGCGTACCGGTCAACCGCCTCGGCAGCGAGGAACCGGTCGAGGCTCTGTCGGAACGCTTCCTGGTCGGCGTCGAAGACCTCGCGCTGACGGATCGTCACTTGCCGGTCCAACGGGGCTCGCGCTTCTCGGCGAAGGCCTTCGCGCCCTCGAGCGCATCGGCGGACTCGCGGATCATCTGCATCAGCGGCCGTTGCACCTCGAAGGCCGCCTCCAGCGACTTGCCCTGCACCAGGTTCACGACCGCCTTGGAGGTACGCACCGCGAGCGGCGCGTTGACGGCGATCTTCGCCGCCAGCTCCTGGGCCACGGTCAGCGCGCCGCCCGGCGGGGTGAGCTCGATGACCAGGCCGAACTCGTACGCGCGCTGGGCGGTGATGGGCTCGCCGGTGAGGATCATCCGCATCGCCTGCGAGTACGGGATCCGCTGCGGGAGCCGGACCGCTCCGCCGGCGGCGGCGGCCAGGCCGCGCTTCACCTCGGGCAGCCCGAAGGAGGCGTTCTCGGCGGCGACGATCAGGTCGCACGCGAGCGCGATCTCGAAGCCGCCGGCCAGCGCCGGACCCTCGACCGCCGCGATCAGCGGCTTGGCCGGCGGGTTCTCCACGATGCCGAACGCACCGCGGCCCGGCACGATCGGGCGCGGCCCGCCGGTGGCGATCACCTTCAGGTCCATGCCGGCGGAGAACACCGGGCCGTTGCCGGTGATGATCCCGACCACCACGTCGTCGCGGTCGTCCATCT
This sequence comes from Sporichthya sp., assembly GCF_013815995.1. Classification (GTDB taxonomy): domain Bacteria; phylum Actinomycetota; class Actinomycetes; order Sporichthyales; family Sporichthyaceae; genus Sporichthya. Next base: position 4,521 of record NZ_JACDFE010000025.1, on the reverse strand, counting down.
CGGTGAGCGCGTTACTCAGCGCCTCGGCGGTGGGCAGATCGATCGCATTGCGCCGCTCCGGCCGATTCAGCGTGATCAGCGCGATGCCGTCGGCGACCTCGAAGAGAACCGTCACCGAGTCACCGCCGCGGACTTCGTCCTCGCGGGGACCGCTTCAGTGCCCATCATCGCGGGGCCATCCGGATCGCGCCGTCGAGGCGGATCGTCTCGCCGTTGAGCATCGGGTTCTCGATGATGTGCAACGCGAGCTTCGCGTACTCGTCCGGTGTGCCGAGCCGGCTGGGGTGGGGCACCGACTTGCCGAGCGAGGCCTTCACGTCCTCGGGCAGCCGGGCCAGCAGCGGGGTGTCGAACAGGCCGGGCGCGATCGTGCACACCCGGATCTGCTTGCTCGCCAGATCCCGCGCGGCCACGATCGTCATGCCCACGATGCCCGCCTTGGAGGAGGCGTAGGGGATCTGGCCGATCTGGCCCTCGTAGGCGGCGACCGACGCGGTCAGGATGCACACGCCGCGCTCGCCGTCGACCGAGGAGGTGCGCGCCATCCGCGCGGCGGCCAGGCGCAGCACGTTGAAGGTGCCGATCAGGTTCACCGTGACGGTGTCGGTGTACTTCTCCAGCGAGCCCGGGCTGCCGTCCTTCTCCACCACCCGGACCGGACCGCCCTTGCCCGCGCAGTGCACGACCGCCCGCAGGGTTCCCGCGGCTTCGGCGGCATCCAGGGCGGCCTCGACCTGCGCGGTGTCGGTGACGTCGGCGGCGACGAAGGTGCCGTCGATCTCGGCGGCCACCTCGACGCCGGCCGAGGAGGGCAGGTCGATGATCGTGACCCGGGCGCCGGCCTTCGCCAGGGCCCGGGCCGAGGCCAGACCGAGGCCCGAGGCGCCGCCGGTGACCAGGACGGACTTGCCTGCGATATCCATCGGGCTAAAGCCTTTCGATGATCGTGGCGTTGGCCATGCCGCCGGCCTCGCACATGGTCTGCAGGCCGAACCGCCCGCCGGTGGCCTCGAGGGAGTTGAGCATCGTGGTCATCAGGCGGGCGCCGGAGGCGCCGAGCGGGTGGCCGAGGGCGATCGCCCCGCCGCGCGGGTTGAGCTTCGCCTGGTCGACGCCGAAGTGCTCGGCCCAGGCCAGCGGGACGGAGGCGAAGGCCTCGTTGACCTCGTAGTGGTCGATCTGATCGATGCTCAGACCGGAGCGCTTGAGCGCCTTCTCGGTCGCCGGGATCGGCCCGGACAGCATGGTGATCGGGTCGTCCGAGGCGACCGCGAAGGCGTGGAAGCGGGCCCGGGGGCGCAGCCCGAGAGCAGCGGCCCGCTCGGCGCTCATGATCAGCATCACGGCCGCACCGTCGGTGATCTGCGAGGAGTTGCCCGCGGTCACCGACCAGGAGATCTCCGGGAAGCGCGCAGCCATGTCCGCGTTCTCGAACGCGCACTTGAGCCCGGCCAGGCCCTCGGCGGTGGTGGTCGGCCGGATCGTCTCGTCGTACTCGGCACTCCCGTCCGGAGTGGTGATCGCGATGATCTCGTTGGCGAACGCGCCGGCCTCGGCCGCGGCTGCGGCGCGCTGGTGCGACCGGGCCGAGTAGGCGTCCAACTGTTCGCGCGAGATCTTCCACCGCGCGGCGACGAGTTCGGCCGAGATGCCCTGCGGGACCAGGCCCGGGGCGTAGCGCGCGGTCGCGGAGGGACCGTAGACGTCCGCGCCCATCCGCGCCGAACCCATCGGCACCCGGCTCATCGATTCCACCCCGCCGGCGATCACGACGTCGTAGGCGCCGGCGATCACGCCCTGCGCCGCGAAGTCGGCGGCCTGCTGGCTGGAGCCGCAACGGCGGTCCACCGTCGTCGACGGCACGTGCTCCGGCAGCCCCGCCGCCAGCCAGGCCCAGCGCCCGGGGCAGCCCGCCTGCTCGGCGACCTGGCTCACACAGCCGACGATGAAGTCCTCGACCTCGCCGGGGTCCAGAGCCGCATTGCGGTTCAGCAGAGCCTTGACGGTCTGGCCGAGCAGCTCGACCGGATGCACCCCGGACAGCGCCCCACCGGGCTTGCCGTCCTTGGGCGCCTTGCCCCTCGCCATCGGCGATCGGACGGCGTCCACCAACACAGCGTCGCGCATGGGACCCACCTCCTGTTCCTGATGCCGGGTCAGATCCCGAGCGACTGGCTAACGATGACCCTCATGATCTCGCTCGACCCACCGAAGATGCGGGCCACCCTGGCGTCGGCGTAGGCCCGACCCAGTCGCGAGTCCTTACGGATGCCCTTTTCGCCGAGCACCTGCACGCAACGGTCCACCACCCGGCCCTGCAGCTCGGTGGCGTACAGCTTCACCATCGAGGCGTCGGCCGCGGACAATTCGCCGTTCTCGTGGGCCGCCAGCGCCTGGTCGACCAGCGCCTGACCGGCCGCGACGTCGGTGTGACACGACGCCAGTTCGAACTTGGTGTGCTGGCCTCGCGGACCAGGCTGCGCCTGCACCGCCTCGATGGTCGCCGCCAGCGCCGCCACCGCGGCTGCCTGGGAGTTCACCGCGATGGAGAGCCGCTCCTGGGCCAGGTTCGCCGTCAGGTAGGCGAAGCCGTTGTTCTCCTCGCCGAGACGGTTGGCCACCGGGACCTCGACGTCGTCGAAGAACAGCTCGGCCAGGTCCTGCGCCTTCTGGCCCATCTTTTCCAGCGCCTTGCCCCGGGAGAACCCGGACAGTCGGGGGGGGGGGGGGGGGGGGGGGGGG
>NZ_JACDFE010000025.1:0-1769 GCF_013815995.1 Sporichthya sp. | reverse complement strand
CCCCCCCCCCCACGACCCCCCGAAGGACTCCGCCTCGATCACCAACAGGCTGATGCCCTTGCGCCCGGCCTCGCGGTCGGTTTTCACCGCCAGCACGATCAGGTTCGCGTTCATGCCGTTGGAGATGAAGGTCTTGGCCCCGTTGACGAGGTAGCGGTCACCGTCGCGGCGGGCCCAGGTCACCATCGACTTCATGTCCGACCCGGCGCCCGGCTCGGACATGGCGATTGCGGTGAGCGCGTCCCCGGAGGCGATCCGCGGCAGCCAGCGCTGCTTCTGCTCGGGGTTGCAGTAGCCCAGGAAGTAGGGCGCGCAGATGTCCACCTGAACCCGCACCCCACTGATCGCCAGGCCGAGCGCCTGCGCCTCCTCGGCGAACACGGCGCTGTGCAGGAACGTGGTGTCCGGGTTGCCGCCGTACTCGACCGGGATGCCGACGCCGAGGATGCCCGCAGTCCCCGCCCGGGCCCAGAAGCTCCGGGGCGGGGCCCCGGCCTTTTCCCACGCGGCGTACTCCGGGACGACCTCATCGGTCAGGAAGGCCCGGACGTGCTTGCGGTAGGCCTCGTGCCGGTCGTCGAAGACGGTCCTCCTCAACGGCTACAGGCTCTTCATGAAGCCGCGCAGCGCGTCGACGACCTGGTCGGTGTGCGTCAGCGGGGTGGCGTGCGGGCCACCTTCGATCACCGTGATGCCGCGGGTGTTCGGGAACGCGGCTGCCATCGCCTGGGCACTGTCGAGGGAGAACGCCACGTCGGCGGTTCCGTGGACGACCGCGACGGGGCAGGTGATCTCGCCGACCCGGCCGGTGATGTCGTCGCGGCGCTGCAGAATCGTCTGCCAGGGCTCGGCCCAGGCCGACGGCGCCTTGCCCAGCCAGCGCTCGCGATAGCGCGAGCCGTCGTAGTCGGTGCCGGCGAACTGGATGCCGTAGACCGCGTCGGCGATGGGGCCGACCGGGCCCATCCCCAGCCAGCCCTGGGAGAGCTGGGTGAAGCCGGTGACCTCTTCGTCGCTCATCAGCGGCAGTGAGGTTCCGACCAGGACGAGCCCACGGACCTTGTCCGGCGCGGTGAGCGCCACGCGCTGGCTGAGCCAGCCGCCCTGGGACATGCCGACGAACACAGCACGCTCCGCCCCGGCTGCCTCGAGCAGGCCGAGCGCGTCGGCGGCGAGGTCGTAGTAGTCGAAGGCGGCGTTGCACTCGGTCATGCCGTGCCCACGCTCGTCCCAGGTGATGCAGCGATACTCACTGGAGAGGGCATCGACGACCGGCTGCCACATGGTGTGGTCCAGGAAGGCGCCGTGCGAGAACACGATGGTCTCGGGACCGTCGCCCGTGACCTCGTAGTAGACCTTGTTGCCGTTGAGCTCAGCGATCGGCATGCGGGATCCTCCGGTGACGGGTGGTCAGTTGCCTTGGCTCTGTTAGTTGCCGTGATAGGCGCCGGGACGACGCTCGGTGAACGAGTCGATCGCCTCCAGCAGATCACGGGAGGCCAGCGTGGTCTCCTCGTGGGCCAGTGAGAGATCGACGACCTCGCCGGCGCGCAACTGCGTGACGCGGTTGAGCGCACGTTTGGTGCCCTGCACCGCGAGCGGTGGGAGCGCGGCGATCCGGGCGGCCAGCGCCTGCGCGGCCGGGAGCACCTCGTCGGGGGTGTCGACCAGGTCGCTGACCAGGCCCATCGCGTGTGCGGCCGCGGCGTCGACGGGGTCGCCGGTGAGCAGGTGGCGCCGGGCCCGGAGCATGCCGACCGCCTGCGGCC
>NZ_JACDFE010000222.1 GCF_013815995.1 Sporichthya sp. | reverse complement strand
GGCCGACCTGACCGCGACCGCGGCCCGGGTGCGTGACGCAGGCCTGGCTGCGGCCGGGCGCGTCGGCGTCGTCACCTACTCCCCGAAGGTCTTCGTCCCGGTCACCCGGCTGTGCCGGGACCGCTGCCACTACTGCACGTTCGCCGTGACGCCGGGTCAGTTGCGCCGCGAGGGCGCGGCTCCGTACCTGTCCGCCGACGAGGTGCTCGAGGTGTGCCGGCAGGGCGCCGCGGCCGGCTGCCGGGAGGCCCTGTTCACCCTCGGCGACCGGCCGGAGGACCGTTGGCCGGCCGCGCGGGAGTGGCTGACCGAGGCCGGCTACGACTCGACGCTGGACTACGTGCGGGCGCTGGCGATCCGGGTCCTGGAGGAGACCGGACTGCTGCCGCACCTCAACCCCGGGGTGATGAGCTGGGAGGAACTGGCTCGGCTCAAGCCGGTGGCGCCGTCGATGGGCATGATGCTGGAGACCACTGCGGCCCGGCTGTGCGCCGAGCCCGGGGCGGTGCACTACGGCTCGCCCGACAAGGACCCGGCGGTGCGGCTGCGGGTGTTGGAGGACGCCGGCCGGCTGAACGTGCCGTTCACCACCGGGATCCTGGTCGGCATCGGGGAGAGCTTGGCCGAACGCGCCGAGTCGCTGTTCGCGATCCGCCGGGTGGCGCGGGCTTACGGGCACGTGCAGGAGGTCATCATCCAGAACTTCCGGGCCAAGCCGGATACTGCGATGCGGTCGGTGGCGGACGTCGGGTTCTCCGAGTACGTGGCGGCGGTGGCGACGGCCCGGATTGTGCTCGGGCCGAAGGTCCGGATCCAGGCCCCGCCGAATCTGTCAGCCCCCGAGGAGCTCGCGGCCCTGCTCGCCGCCGGCGTCGACGACTGGGGCGGGGTGTCCCCGGTGACGCCGGATCACGTCAACCCCGAGCGGCCGTGGCCCGCTGTGCAGGTGTTGCGCGCGGCCACCGAAGCCGCCGGCTTCACCCTGACCGAGCGGCTGACCGCGCACCCGGAGTACGTGCTGGCCGGTGAGCCATGGATCGACCCCCGGGTCGCGCCGCACGTCCGCGCGCTCGCGGGTCCGGACGGCCTGGCCGGCCCCGGGCGTCCGGTCGGGCTGCCTTGGCAGGAGCCCGAGCGGGACCGCTCGGGTGGCGCCCAAGGATTCGGGCGGGTGGACCTGCACACCGCGATCGACTCCGACGGCCGACTGACCGAGCACCGATCCGACTTCGTCTCCGCGTTCGGCGACTGGGACGCGGTTCGGGAAGACGCCAGCCGGATCGACCAGCGCGCACCGGAGCGCCTGCCCGCCGAGGTGGCCGCGGCGTTGCGTGCGGCTGAGCGGTCGCCAGCGGATCTGACGGATGCTCAGGCGCTGGCCCTGATGACCTGCGACGGCGCTGCGCTGGAGGCGCTCGCGGCGCTCGCTGATGCGATCCGCCGCGACGTCAACGGCGACGCCGTCACCTACGTGGTGAACCGGAACATCAACTTCACCAACATCTGCTACACCGGCTGCCGGTTCTGCGCGTTCGCGCAGCGGCGCACCGACGCGGACGCCTACTCGCTCTCGCTCTCGCAGGTGGCCGACCGCGCCGAGGAGGCCTGGGCGGTCGGCGCCACCGAGGTCTGCATGCAGGGCGGCATCGACCCCGAGCTGTCAGGCTCCGGGTACTTCGACCTGGTCCGCTCGGTGAAGGACCGGGTGCCCGGCATGCACGTGCACGCGTTCAGCCCGATGGAGGTCCTCAACGGCGCGGCCAAGGCGGGCCTCTCGATCAGGGAGTGGTTGACCGCGGCCCGCGAGGCGGGCCTGGACACGATCCCCGGCACGGCCGCGGAGATCCTCGATGACGAGGTTCGCTGGGTGCTGACCAAGGGCAAGTTGCCGACCGCGGCCTGGATCGAGGTCGTCACCACGGCACATGAGGTGGGCCTGCGCTCGAGCTCGACGATGATGTACGGCCACGTCGACACCCCGGCCCACTGGGTCGCGCACCTCAAGCTGCTGGCGCAGTTGCAGGACCGCACCGGTGGATTCACCGAGTTCGTCCCGCTGCCCTTCGTCCACACCAGCTCGCCGATCTACCTCGCCGGCGTCGCCCGTCCGGGCCCGACCGCGCGGGACAACATCGCGGTGCACGCGATGGCTCGGCTGCTCTTGCACGGGCGGATCAACAACATCCAGACCTCGTGGGTGAAGCTCGGCGTGGAGGGCACCCGCTCCATGCTGCGCGCCGGCGTCAACGACCTCGGCGGCACGCTGATGGAGGAGACCATCTCCCGGATGGCCGGCAGCGAGCACGGCTCCCGTCGCTCGCCCCAGGAACTCGACGAGATCGCCGCCGGCATCGGACGCCCGACCCGGCAGCGCACCACGACCTACGGCGTCCCCGACCCGGAACGCGTCGCGCTCTCGTACCAGCCGCCGGCCCGGGTGCGGCTACCGATCACCCCGGTCGGCGGCTCCGCCCCCGGCCTGCGGCTTCCCGCGCGGTAGGCCGGCGCTTCCAGTGAATGTCTCGGAGCTGTCGCCCCGTGGTCGATCTCGGCTGAAGCTGCATTTCGTTACACCAGAGGCGGTTTCAAGGCCCCAGGACGGTTCCCACGTAACGAAGTGCAGCCTCAGCCTCGGGAGTCCACGTCAAGCCTGGATCAGGTCGAAGTCGTCGGGCTTGAGCTCCTGCACCGCGGCCAGGTAGTCGCGCATGTAGCCGGGCCAGTTGGTGATGATCCGGCCCTCGGCGTCGCGGTACCAGGAGTCGCAGTCGGTCCAGGCGGTGCCGGCGAACCGCTGCTGCAGGGCGGCGTCGGAGGCGGCCTCGACCTCGGCCTTGACCTCGATCGCGGCGGCCCCGCGCGCCCGGACCAGTTCAAGGGCCTGCCGGATGTAGGCGGCCTGCTGCTCCAGGTACCAGATGATCGAACCGCCGGAGGTGTTCGTGTTCGGGCCGTACATGACGAACATCGACGGAAAGCCCGGCACGGTCAGGCCGAGGTGGGCGTGGGCGCCCTTGGACCAGGCCTCGCGCAGGTCGCGCCCGTCGCGGCCACGGACCTCCATCGGGAACATGAAGTCGGTGGTCGCGACCCGGTCGCCCAGATCACACAGTCCACCTCGCGGGTCCTGCCGTCCGCGCTGCGGATCCCGATCTCGGTCAGGGCTTCGATGCGGTCGGTGACCACCTCGACGTTGGGTCGGGTCAGCGCGGGCAGGAAGTGGCTGGAGAACAGCACCCGCTTGCAGCCGAAGGTGTAGTCCGGCCAGATCTTGGCCCGGAGCGCCGGGTCCTTCACCTTGCGCTTCATGAACGCGGTCGAGCGCGCCTTGACGATCTTGCCGAAGGTGTTCGGGTGCCGGATGGCTGCCGTCAGGACCTCGCCGTAGGAGAAGAAGAAGCGGCGCAGCAGCGGCTGCAGGAAGGGGATGTTCTCGATCGCCCAACGGACGCCCGGCGGGTACTTCGTGTTCCGGCGGGCCAGGAACCAGTTGCCCGAGCGCTGGTAGACCGTCAGTTGCCCGACTTCCTTGACGATCTCCGGCACGAACTGGACCGCGCTGGCGCCGGAGCCGATCACGGCCACCCGCTTGCCGCGCAGGTCGTAGTCGTGATCCCAGCGGGCTGAGTGGAAGGAGTGCCCGGCGAAGGCGTCCCGGCCGGGCACGGCGGGGATCACCGGCTGGTGGAGTTGCCCCGTCGCGATCACCAGCACCTCGCCGCTGTGCTCGGCGCCGTCCGCGGTGCGCACCGTCCAGGTCTTCGCTCCGGCGTCCCAGGCGCAGTTCACGACCTGGCTGCCCGGCCGGATCAGGGCGTCCACGCCGTGGGTGCGGGTGACCTCCTGCAGGTAGCGCAGGATCGCCGGCTGCGGCGAGCACATGTGCGTCCAGTCGGTGCGCTGGGCGAAGGAGAAGGAGTACAGCGGGCTCGGGACGTCGCAGGCCGCGCCCGGGTAGCTGTTGTGGAACCAGGTCCCGCCGGGCTCGGCGGCGCCCTCCAGGATCGTGATGTCCGTGAAGCCGTGGTTCCGCAGCTCGACCGCCATGGCGATCCCGCCGAACCCGGCCCCGATGACGATGATGCGCGGAGTTGACCCGTCAGCCATGGCGCGGAGAGTAGCCGCCCGGGGTCCAACTAGAGTGGCCTGCGTCTCTTGGGACCCACCGAAGGAGCGCCCCGATGCCCCAGCCGCAGACCGACACCACCCTGACTGACGCTCCGGCCGACACAGCTCTGTCTGTCACAGATGGCGTCGCCGAGGACCTGCTCGTCGAGGACGTCTCCATCGACGGCATGTGCGGTGTCTACTAAAGCGCTCGCATTCGACCTCGACGCCCCCTGGGACCTGCACCCACGGGTCGAGATCCGGCCGGAACGGTTCGGGGCGCTGCTCTACAGCTTCGACACCCGCCGGCTGTCCTTCCTGCGCAGCCCTGAGCTGCTCGCGGTCGTGCAGCAGTTGGCCAACGCCGCCTCGGCGCGGGCGGCCTGTCTCGCGGCCGGCGTCGGCGAGGCCGAGCTGCCCCCGTACCGCGCGGCGTTGGCCCGGCTCGCGGAGACCGACATGATCACCGCCCGGGCCGCCCATGAACAGGGGAGCGCATGACCACCGTGTCGCCGCGTCCGCTGATCGAGGAGTTCGCCCTCGGGCTGGCCTCCCCGATCTGCCTGACCTGGGAGCTCACCTACGCCTGCAACCTGGCGTGCGTGCACTGCCTGTCCAGCTCCGGCAAGCGCGACCCGCGTGAGCTCTCCACCGCGCAGTGCATGGCGGTGATCGACGAGCTCGAGGCGATGAAGGTCTTCTACGTCAACGTCGGCGGCGGCGAGCCCACCGTCCGGCCGGACTTCTTCGAGCTGCTCGACTACGCGACCGCGCACAAGGTCGGGGTGAAGTTCTCCACCAACGGCTCGCGGATCACCCCGGCGGCGGCCCGCCGGATCGCGGCCAACGACTACCTCGACGTGCAGATCTCCCTGGACGGCGCGACCGCCGACGTCAACGACGCTGTGCGCGGCACCGGCTCCTACGCCACCGCGCTGCGGGCCCTGGACAACCTGGCCGCGGCCGGATTCTCCAACGCCAAGATCTCTGTCGTGATGACCCGTCAGAATGTCGGTCAGCTCGACGCCTTCGCCGCGCTGGCCGACCGCTACGGCGCGACCCTGCGGCTGACCCGGCTCCGCCCCTCCGGTCGCGGCGCCGACGTCTGGGACGAGATGCACCTGCGGGGGGACCAGCAGCGTGCGCTCTACGACTGGCTGCTCGACCGCGGCGAGGGTGTCCTCACCGGTGACTCGTTCTTCCACCTGGCCGGTTACGGCGAGGCGCTGCCGGGGCTGAACCTGTGCGGCGCGGGTCGCGTGGTCTGCCTGATCGACCCGGTCGGCGACGTCTACGCCTGCCCGTTCGCGATCCACCCCGAGTTCCTGGCCGGCAACGTGCTCGACCCGGGCGGCTTCGCCGACGTCTGGCGCACCTCGGACCTGTTCGCCGACCTGCGCGAGCCGCAGACCGGTGGCACCTGCTCCTCGTGCTCGGCCTACGACTCCTGCCGCGGCGGCTGCATGGCGGCGAAGTTCTTCACCGGGCTCCCGCTCGACGGGCCGGACCCGGAGTGCGTGCGCGGCTTCGGTGAGATGGCCCTCGCCGACGCCGACCGGGAAGGCGCTCCGCGCTCCCCGGTGGACCACTCCAAGCCCGGCGGGCGTAAGCCGACCGGCCCGGTGCCGGTGAGCATCGGGCCGCGGCCGGACTCGTTGACCTCCGTCTCAGGGATGACCCCACCGGACCGGGCCTGTGATGCCAACCCGCTGGCCGGGTTCGCCGGTGCCCGCTGACCACGCCCTGAGCTCCCTGGCTGACCTGACTTGGCCGGAGGTCAGGGACCGGGTCGGCCCGGCCACGGTGCTCGCGGTTCCGCTCGGGGCCACCGAGCAGCACGGCCCACACCTGCCGCACTCGGTGGACACCGACATCGCGGCCGCCCTCTGCGCCGGGTTGGGCGTGGCTCGCCCCGACGTCGTCGTCGCCCCAGCGCTGCCCTTCGGGGCCAGCGGTGAGCACGCCGGGTTCCCCGGCACGCTCTCGATCGGGAATGAAGCCCTGCGACACGTCCTGATCGAGCTGGCCCGGTCGGCCACCGACACCTTCAGCCGCGTCCTGTTCGTCTCCGCCCACGGTGGCAACGGCGTGGGCCTGCGCGGTGCGGTCACGCAGCTGCAGACCGAGGGTCGCCACGTGTCGATGTTCGAGCCGCGCTGGGCGGGGGAGCTGCACGCCGGTCGCACCGAGACCTCGATGATGCTCGCCCTGGCGCCGGACCGGGTCCGGATGGATCTGGCGGAGCCCGGGAATCCCGGTCCGCTGCCGGACATCCTGCCGCTGCTGCGCGGCCGGGGGATCCGCGTCGCCAGCCCGAACGGCATCCTCGGCGACCCTCGCGGCGCCACCGCAGAGGAGGGTCGCGCCCTGCTGACCCGCCTCACCGGCGACCTCGTCGCCCACGTCGATCACTGGCTCATGTCCGGTCGACCTGCACCGAGCGGTGTGCCTGTGCCGGACGCAACGGGGGGAAAGGTGGGGTCATGAGTGCGAAGCGGGTTGTCATCGTCACCGGGGCGGCGCGGGGCATCGGTGCGGCCACGGTCTCGGTGCTGGCGCGGCAGGGCTACTCGGTGCTGTGCGTCGACAGCTGCACCGACGACCCCGCGCTGGACTATCCGCTGGCCACGGTCGCGGACCTGGATGCGGTGGTGAAGCTCGCGAACGGCTCCGGCGACGGCGGGGCGGCCCCGTTCATGGCCGACGTCCGCGACGTGCAGATGCTTGAGGCCGCCGTGGCCGAGGCCGAACGGCGCTGGGGCGGGCTGGACGCGGCGATCGCCTGCGCCGGTGCCATGGGCGGCGGGGCCGTGCACTGGGAGACCTCGGTGGAGACCGAGCGGGCCGTCCTCGACGTCAACCTGGACGGGGTGCTGAACCTGGCCCGCGTCGCGGTCCCCGCGATGCTGAACCGGCCCGCGCCGCGGTCCGGGCGGTTCATCGCGATCGCCTCGGCCGGCGCCACCCGCGGGCTGCCGAAGCTCGCGGCCTACTGCGCCGCCAAGGCAGGCATCACCGGGTTCGTCCGGGCTCTTGCCGTCGAACTCGCGGACAGCGGCATCACCGCCAACGCGGTCAGCCCCGGCTCCACCGACACCGCGATGCTCGCCGAGTCCGCCCGCCTCTACGACCTGCCCTCGGCGGCCGAGTTCGCGGCCCAGGCCCCGCAGGGCCGGCTGCTGCACCCGGACGAGGTCGCCGCTGTCATCGCCTTCCTCGCCAGCCGGCAGTCCGGCGCCATGACCGGCGCGATCGTTCCGGCGGATGCCGGTCTCGGACTGTGAACCGCCGCGGGACGTCGTCCCGCAGGGGCGCCTGTCAGCCCGCCGGTGGGCTGACAAGCGCCCGCCCGGGACGACGTCCCGCAGGTGGGGTCCCGCTCGGCACCGGGGTGGACCTGGACCCGACGACCCGTCAGATCGGGGAGGCGGTGCTGATCGGCGGGGTGCCGCGCCGGGTGCTCCGACTCGGCCCGTCGGGGGTCGAGGCGCTCGCCGAGCTGCGGCGGGGGACGGTCCGC
>NZ_JACDFE010000024.1 GCF_013815995.1 Sporichthya sp. | reverse complement strand
TGGAACACCGACCCGAAGCCCTTCATCTGGAAGGCGACCGCGGAGGAGATCATCGCCAAGGTCCGTCGCGGGCGTGAGGTCCTCAACCAGATCAATTCGCAGACGGACCACTAGTGGGTCAGGAGCGGTCGAAGGGCCGCCTTCTCCACCCGTGACCGGGCGTCGATGTCGCCCCCGGTTGTATGCACGGCCCACGCGGGCCGCCGACGGTACGGCCTCCGCGTCCGGCGTGCGGAACTTCCTGACGGACCGACGCCCGGAGCTTCACGATGGCCATCGACGCGCCCGCCGCCCCAGCACCGCCGCAGACCGCGCGCCAGAAGTCGCTCTACCGAGCGGTCTGGCGCTGGCATTTCTACGCCGGCTTCCGCAAGGCGTTCACGGTCCGCCCCCAGCGCGAACGCAACGAACGGCTCTTCTGGCGTGACCTGCACGCCGTCACCGGGGTGATGTTCGCGTTCTTCATCTTCGCGTTCATGATCACCGGCCTGGTCTGGACCGGCGTGTGGGGCGCGAAGTTCAACTCGGCGGTCGCCGACATGGGCCACCCGGTCGAGTACGGCTACTACCTCGACTCCGATGCCCCGTCGGTGATGCGCGACGACCTGCCCAACGGGCAGTCGCCGTGGCTGTTCGGGAACCTGCCGGTCACCACGCCCTCGCAGCGCCCGGTCACCGGACCCGACCTGATCGGCACCGCGGCCAACGACGGCGGCCGGTTGGCCTGGGCGCCCGGAACGCCGGCGCCGATGGACGCCGTCATTCACAACGCCCAGCAGGAGCTGGGGCGCGGCAGCCTTTACGTGTTCCCGCCGGCCGCGGACGATCCGGAGGCGAGCTGGTTCGCCGGCAAGTGGTACGACACCGACGGCAAGACCAACCGCAGCCCCACCGATCTCGGCGGCACCTATCTGGACCAGTACAGCGGGCAGGTCATCAAGACCGTGGCCTTCGGCGACGCCACCACCTCCGCGCAGGCCGTCGAGTGGGGCATCGCCCTGCACGAGGGCCGGGCCTGGGGCATCTGGAGCCAACTGATCGCGCTGGCCGGCACCCTGTCGCTGTTGCTCTCGGTGGCCTCGTCGTTGGTGATGTGGCGCAAGCGCCGACCCAAGGGGGTCGGATCACCGCGTAAGGAACCGGACCGCCGTATCGGGTTCGGGATTCTGGCGGTCATCGCCGGACTCGGGATCCTGTTCCCGCTGCTCGGCTTGTCGATGGTCTTCATCCTCGTGCTGGAGTTCTTCGTGCTGCGTCGGATCAAGCCGATGGCGCGCGCGTTCGGCTTCATCGAGCCGGCCGGGCCGGACCAGAGGGTGGGTGCCGGCGTGGGTGTGGCGACAGATTCGGACGGGGGAATCTGATGCACGATCACGGCGGCGGAGCGGGCCAGAGCGAGGTCTGGGTGAACCTGCTCCCGTTGTGGCTCCAGCTCTCCTGGGTCGCGGTGTTGGCGGTCTGCACCGCCTGGGCGGTGCTCGGGCTGATCATGGTGCGCGGCCCCCTGCAGCTCGCCACCGCACTGCACGTGGTGGTCTGCGTCGGGATGATCGACATGTTCGCGCCCTGGGCCGGCGGTGCGGTGCGCGAGACTTTCTGGCAGGTCGCGTTCCTGGTGGTGGCGGCGGTGGCGATCGGTGGCACCGTGCACGCCTACCGGCATCGCCTGCAGGCCCGGACGGCGACCTCGATGTGGCTGCTGATCACGGTGGACTGCCTGGCGATGGCCTACATGTTCCTGCTCTTCGACGGCGGGATCTCCGCGCTCACCTACGCGGTGATCGCCGGGTACGTGCTGCTCGCGCTCGGCTGGGCCTACGGGGTGTTCGACACCGCCCACGCGCCGATGTGCCGGACGATCCCGCCGTTCCCCGGCGCCCTCTCCCCGGGGCGGGTGGGGCGCGCAATGCAGGCCTCGATGGCCGCCTCCATGGTCTACATGTTCGTGTTGATGGACGGCGGGTCCGGAGAGTTCTTCGGTAAGGCCTTCACCGTCGGGGTCACCGCTGAGACCTACTGGGCGCTGGCGTTCTTCGGCCTGGTCGCGCGGATGGCCTTCGACCCGCGCCTGGTCCGGCAGCTGATGGGTGGCTTCAGTCTCCTCGCGCGCCGGTCCGCTTCCGGATGAGTACAACGACGAGGAGCCGATACCGATCAGCGAAACGCCGACCTTCGCGTTGGACGTGATGACGTCGATGGCCATCCGGCTGCGGGCGCTCACCGAGCCGGCCTGAGCAGCGGGGGCCGGGGACTGCCGGGGGACTCAGTCCCGCGGGCGCCGCGAGCCGTAGCGGGCCGACCAGGCGCCCTGGACGGCGCTGGCGATGTCGATCCGGCACGCCTCGCGAACCCGATCGGACTCCAGCTCCCGCGTCACGTACCGCAGGACGTAGCGGTGCACCTCTTCGTCCATCGCGGCGAGGGTGCGCAGCAGATTGGCCCGTAGCCCGTCGGCGGCCAGGACGACCTTGATGTCCTCGGGGGCCGGCGGGGCGATCTCGAAGACCAGCGCGAGCGGCAACGCCGCCCGGGCGGTGACGTCGAGCCCGACCAGCACCGAGCCGTGGAAGCGGTTGTCCTGCCCGGCCATCTCGATCAGCAGGTTGATGTCGGCCGGGATGGTCAGCCGGAAGCGCAGCGGTTCCTTGCCGCGCCGGCGTGCGGTGACCTTGCCGAGTTCGCCGGTGACGGTGAGCCTGGCGAGCTTGCCCGGTCCGACCGGGACCGGCCCGATCCCGAACTGCTCGTCCCCGAGCGCACCGTTGACCGCGGCGGCGACCCGGTCGGCAGTGACGAGCACGTCGAAGAACCGGGCGCCGAAGGAGGCGTAGTCGGTGAGCTCGGGCTGCTCGGGATCAGGTGGCGGGAGCTGTTCCGAGATCCCGGTCTCCGGTGCGGCGGTCACCGGAGGAGCCTATGCCGTGGGGCCGGCGGAGCAGGCCACCCTCGTCGATAACTTACTCAAAGTAAGTTATTACCGTAAGGTTTGTGAGCTCAAGCGGTTCGGGAGGACTTCTGCAGTGAGCATCACCAGCCAGGACGACGCCGGTCTGTCCGGCGGGGAGCCCCGCCGGCGGATGCCGCGCGCCGAGCGCGAGGCGCTGATGCTCGACGTTGCGGAGAAGATCTTCGGCGAGCTGGGTTACCAGGCGTCCTCGATGGACGAGATCGCCGCCCGAGCCGGGGTCTCCAAACCGATGCTCTACCACTACTACGGCTCGAAGGAGCGGCTGTTCCTTGCCTGCCTGCGGCGGGCCCGGGACGGGATGCGCGCCGCGATCCTGGCCGGCGTCGGAGTCGGGACGCGGCCCGACGAGCAGCTCTACCTCGCCCTGGTCGGCTGGTACCGCTTCATCGACGAGCACCCCGCGCTCTGGACGATGATGCTCGACGAGGGCCTGCTGGAGTTCGGCCCGGGCGCGGAGGAGATCGAGTCGATCCGGTCCGAGCACACCGAGCTGATCGCGGCGCTGATCCTGTCGCACGGCCCGCCCGGACGAAGCGACATGGTCGAGGTGGAGCTGATCGCAGCCGCGATCAGCGGCGCCGGGGAGCGCATCACCCGTTGGCGTTCCCGCCATCCCGACCTCACCCCGGAGCGGACCGCCCGGCACCTCATGCAGTTGCTCTGGGTCGGCATGTCGGGGATCGCGCAGGGCGCCGTCTGGGAACCGTGACCGTCCGGACATCATTTGCCCGGAACCAGTTGCCGCCTGCGGACGACCGGTAGGAAGGCGCCCGGTGCTCGCGGGCGTCACCAGACCATCGGAAGGACCCGCCCCATGAACCGCCCCGCGCACCGGACCGCCGCCGCTGCCCTCGCCGCCACCCTCGTTCTGCTCGTCGCCGGCTGCACCGACGACGATGACGGCACCGCCGCCCAGGAGCCGACCCCGACCCCGGTGGCGACCGCCGCGTCGACCCCGTCCGCCGAGCCGAGCGCTTCGGCGAGCACGAGCTCGTCCGCGAGCCCGAGCTCTTCCGCCGGCACGGACGCCGAGGACGGCCAGACCATCACCATCGACCTGGCGAACGGCAAGCCCACGGAGAAGGTCGGGCCGTCGGTGACGGTGGCCAAGGGCGACAAGCTGACCCTGGTGTTCACCTCGGACAAGGCCTACAAGGTGCACGTGCACGGCGTCGACCTCTCGATCGACGTCGAGCCCGGGGAGACCGTGACCAAGACCTTCACCGTGGATCTGGCCGCCGGGTCCTACGAGGTCGAGGTTGAGGAGACCGGCTTCCTGCTGTTCAACCTGGTCGTGAAGTAGCCCGGGTTGGCCGGTGTCCCGGCCGGCGGATCCGACCTGCTGCTGGCCCACGGGGTCAGCTCGCGGCAGGACCTGCCGCTGCCGTTCGGCTACGCGCTGGCCGGAGCGCTGCTCGCGCTCGCGATCTCCTTCGGCGTGCTCGCGCTGCGCTGGCGCAGTTCACGGCTGACCGGCGCCGCCTCCGGTCGGCCGTTGGCGCAGCAGCTCGGGGAGTTCGCGGACTCAACCGAGCTGCGCTGGGGGTTGCGGGTGCTCGGGCTTGCGCTGACCGGGTTCGTCGCCTGGGCGGCGCTGGCCGGGCCGGACCTGGCCACCAACCCGACGGCCGGGTTCGTCTACGTCCTGTTCTGGGTCGGGCTGGTACCGGCCTCGCTGCTGTTCGGCCCGATCTGGCGGCTGCTCAACCCGCTGCGCACCATCCATCTGCTGATCTGCCGGACGCTGCGGCTGGACCCGGACGACCCCCCGTTCGAGCTCCCGCGCTGGGTCGGCTACTGGCCTGCTGCCCTCGGGCTCGCGTCCTTCGTCTGGCTCGAGCTGTGCGCCAACAACCGCGACTCCACCGGCACCCTCACCACCTACTTCTCGCTCTACGCCGGGGCCAACCTGCTCGGGGCGATGGCGTTCGGCCGGCAGTGGTTCGCCCGCGGCGACGGGTTCGAGGTCTTCTCCGCCCTGATCGGGCGGCTGTCCGTGCTGGGCCGGCGCGCCGACGGTGCGCTCGTGCTGCGCAACCCGCTGGACAACCTGGACGGGACCCCGGAAGCGCCCGGGCTGGTCGCGGTGCTCGCCGTCATGCTCGGATCGACGGCTTTCGACTCGTTCACCTCGACGACCTGGTGGTACGACCGCACCTTCGACTCCGACCTCTCGCCGGAGACGCTGGCGAGCATCGCGCTGACGATCTCGATCGGCACGGTGGCCGCGGCGTTCTGCACCGCGTCCTGGCTGGCCGGGCTGCTCTCGGGCCGCGGGGCCGCCGGCGCCGCGACCGCCTTCGCGCACTCGCTGGTCCCCATCGCGGCCGGCTATCTGATTGCCCATTACTTCTCGCTGCTGGTCTTCGCCGGGCAGCAGACGATCATCCGGGCCTCGGACCCGATGGTGGACGGGGGCAACATCTTCGGCACCGCGGACTGGACCGTGAATTACGGCCTGGTCTCGGTCGGGCAGATCGCCACCATTCAGGTGGTCTCGATCATCATCGGGCACGTGCTCGGGGTGTTCGCCGCGCATGACCGGTCGGTGCGGCTGTTCCCCACCAAGGCAGCCGTGGTCGGGCAGATCCCGATGATGACGCTGATGATCGGCTACACGCTCGGCGGGCTGTCGCTGCTGTTCGCCGGCTAGGTCCCGGGCTAGCGGCCGCGGCGGAGGCGGCGCGTCTTCGCCGGCTCGACCTCGGTCGCCGGTGCGTCCGCGCGCATCGCGACCAGCAGGTCCTCGCGGGCCCGGGCCACCCGGGAGCGGATGGTGCCGATCGGCACGCCGCAGGCCTGCGCGGCCTCCTCGTAGGACAGGCCGTTGATCTGGGTGAGCACGAAGGCCGCGCGCTTGTCCGGGTCGAGCTGGGCGACCAGCGCCTGCAGAGTGACCTCGCCTGCGGGGTCCGGGGTGGCCGGGGCGATCCGGTCGGCGACGCTGACGTCGAGGTCCAGGCTGGCCGCCACGGTGGGGGTACGGCCCTGCTTGCGGAAGTGGTCGACGACGGCCCGGCGGGCGATCGAGAGCAGCCAAACCCGGGCTGGCACGTCGCCGCGGAAGGTCCGCAGTCCGCGCAACGCCCGCAGGAAGGTCTCCTGGGTGAGGTCGTCGGCGTACTCGCGGTCGGCCAGGTAGGCCACGTAGCGCCAGACGTCCGCCTGCGTGGCGCGCACGAACGCCGTGGTGGCGTCCGCGTCGCCGCGCCCCGCCGCGAGGGCGTAGGCGGTGATGTCGTCGTCGCGCATGAGTGGGGGCCCTCCTGAGCTGCTGGATCCCGAGCCTATTCGGCTTGTGTAAGCGTCCGGTTACCAGAGTGCTTCGACTTGTTTCTCAAGTTAATCGCTCGACATTGTGCCAGAGGGAGGGCCGCCGCGGATCTTTCTGCCTGTCTCCGGGAACTGGAGACAGGCTCCGCCCGACTCCTTCGACATGGACTGTGAGCGCTGGCGCGACGCCCTCTCGGCGCGGCTCGACGGTGAGCCGCTCGGGGTCGACGAGGCGCTGCTCGAGGCCCATCTCGCGACGTGCCGGGCGTGCTGCGACCACGCCGACGCGCTCGCGGGTCTGCACCGGAGCCTGCGGCTGCAATCCGCGGACCAGGTTCCGGACCTCACCGACGCGATCCTGACCGCCGCAGCCGACGACCGCCGTCGGCTGCGGGTGAACCCGACGCTCGTGTTGCGGTGGGTGCTGGTCCTGATCGCGGCGCTGGAGATCGGTCTGGCCTCGCCGGACCTGCTCGGGCGCTGGCACACCGGCAGCGAGCTCGGTACCTGGAGCATCGCGGTCGGGGTCGGGTTCCTGTCGGTGGCCATCATGCCGACGCGGGCCGCCGCGTTGGTGCCGATGCTGGGGTTCGCGGGGATCCTGACCGCGATCGTGACGACCCGTCACCTGATGGACGGAGCGGCCCGGCTCTCGGACGAGTGGCCCCACGGGCTCGTGCTGGCCGGGGTGGTGGTGCTGGTGGCGATCTCCCGTCTCGAGCGCGTCGACCTCCCCGGCCCACGGCCGGCCCGCACGGTGGATGCGGACGGAAAGCCGGTCCGGGTCCGGCGAGCGGCGTGAGGTGCGCCCCTCTCGGGGCGGGCGGCAGGCGGAATCCACGCCTGGCCGCCCTGTTGCTTTTTCTGCTCGGGTGGCTCGCCGTCGGGTTTGCCGGCGCTACGCCGGCGTTGGCTCACGCGGAACTGCTGACGTCCAGCCCGACCTCCGGGGCCGCGCTGGACGCCGCTCCCACCGAGCTGACCCTCACGTTCTCCGAGTCGATCACCCAGGTCCCCGGCGCGATGAAGTTGATCGCCGCCGACGGCACTGCTGCCCCACTGGGTCGCACCACGGTCGAGGGCAACACCCTGCACGTTCCGATCCCCGGCCCGCTGCCCGACGCCGGGTACGTTTTTGTCTTCCGGGTGATCTCCGCGGACTCGCACCCGGTCGCGGGCGCCATCACCTTCACCCTCGGTGAGACCGCCACGTCGGCGTCGGCCGCCGCGGTCGCCGACGCGGTCGGGGGCGGCAGCGATGCGGTGGTCTCCGCGGTGGCCGGCGTGAACCGCTGGTCCGGGTACGGCGGGGTGATTCTGCTGATCGGCGTGCCGACGTTCAACCTGCTCTGCCGCCGGGACAGCGTGGACGACGCTGCCGCCGACCCACTGCTGCGCGGGCTCACCCTCGGCGGCGGCGCGCTGGTCGCGCTGACCGCGTTGGCGAGCCTGCCGTTGCAGGGCGCGCGCAGCGGTGGCACCGGCCTGGCGGGTGGGTTCGGCGAGATCGACACCGTGCTGGAGACCGCCTACGGCCAGGCCGCGCTGGGGCGCCTGGCCGTCGTCGTCCTCGTCCTGGCGGCGCTGGCTGCCGCGGTGCGATGGCCGTCCGCCCGACTCCTCGCGCTGAACGTCGCCGGCGTTGCCGCCGTCGCCGTGCTAATCACCGCCGCGCGCTCCGGGCACCCGGCGGTGGGGAAGTACCCCGCGCTCACGATGCTGGTCGACGCGGTCCACTTCGGGGCGGTGGCGGTCTGGATCGGCGGCCTGGTCGTGCTCGCGGTCCGCCTGCTGCCGCACCCGCCCGCGGACTGCCGCGCGGTGTTGGCCCGCTGGTCGCCGGTCGCCATGTGGGCGGTCGCCGTGCTGGCGGTCACCGGCAGCATCCAGGCCTGGCGCGAACTGCGATCGATCGACGCGTTCGTCGACTCCGAGTACGGGCGTTGGATCCTGGCCAAGGCCGTCGGCCTGGTGCTGCTGATCGGCCTCGGCGAGGTCGGCCGCCGACGCGTCCGGGCGATCAATGTCGTCGAGGCGCGTCCGCTGGTGAGTGCCTCGCTGGGTGCGGCCCTCGCGGACGAGGTGGCGAAGCGTCCCGACGAGGTGCGCACCCTGCGCCGGTCGGTCGGGCTCGAGCTGGCTCTGGCCGCGGCGGTGCTGGCGGCGACCTCGGCGCTGGTGGTCACCACCCCCGGGGTCCACAGCGGGCACGACGGCATGGCGAACATGGCCGGCATGGCGGGTATGGCGGGCATGGACATGGAGGGGCACAGCTCCGGCTCCGCAAGCCACTCGGAGGCCGGCAGTGAATCCCCGGTGACCGCCCCGGTCGAGCTGCCGAACGACGTGCGGGTGGAGATCGTCGCCGACCCCGCGCGGGTCGGGTCCGCCGTCCTCACCATCACCATCCGGTCGCTGTCCGGCGACCTCGTCGATCCCCCGGAGGTCAACCTCACCGCGTCGTTGGCCGAGGCGGGGATCTCCCCGATCACCCTCACGCCCGTCCGGGTGGAGGCCGGCCGGTTCACGGTCGACGCCGGTCCGATGCTCCTGGCCGGCACCTGGAAGGTCACCGTGACCGTCCGCACCACCGAGACCGACGCCGGTGTCGGCTCGGTGGAGATCCCACTCGCCCGCGCCTGATCACGCACCGCCTCAACGATGGAGAGAACCACCATGCGACGAACGCTCACCACGGTCGGATTGGCCTTCGCGGCCCTCGGGCTGGCCGCCCTCCCGGCCTCGGCCCACGTCACCGTCAACCCGAACACGGCCACCCAGGGCGGGTTCGCCACGCTGACCTTCAAGGTCCCGACCGAGAAGGACGACGCGAGCACCATCAAGCTCGAGGTCGAGTTCCCGGCCGACCAGCCGTTGGCGAGCGTGTCCTACCAGCCGAAGCCGGGCTGGGACGTGGAGGTCACCAAGGCGGCCGTGACCACTCCGCTGCAGGTGCACGGCGAGGAGGTCAACGAGCGGGTCGCCAAGGTGACCTGGACCGCGGACAACGACGACGCCGGTATCGCCCCCGGCGAGTTCGACACCTTCCCGATCAGCGTCGGACCGCTGCCCACCGCCTACGAGATGGTGTTCAAGGCGCTGCAGACCTACACCGGCGGCGAGATCGTGCGCTGGATCGAGGAGGCCGCCGAGGGCGCCGAGGAGCCGGAGAAGCCGGCCCCGGTGCTCAAGCTGACCCCGGCCGGAGACACCGCGGCACCTGCCGCCTCGACCGCCGACCCGGCCAAGATCGACCAAGCCAAGGCCACCGCGGACGAGGCCAAGACCGTCGCGCTCGAGGCGAAGACCGCCGCCAGCGAGGAGTCCGACGGGCCGTCCTCCGGCCAGGTCAACGCCGCCATCGGGCTGGCCATCGCCGGCATCGTGCTGGCCCTGATCGCCGGCGGCATCGGCGGCATGGCGCTCGGCCGCCGCAACTCCGGCGGCGGAGTCCCGCCGGCGTTCTAGAACTCACCCTGGTGGCGCGCCGGGGCTATCGCGTCCAGCCGATACCCCGACCGCGCCACCAGAGTCGGGCCTGCGCCGTCCGGCGTTAACCCGCACTGCGCCCATTGGTCGCGCAGCGCGGGAAGCGTCGAGGTGATCCGCTGCGACCACCTGACGCCCTGGGAGCCTCTGCATGCCCACGCCCGAGTACACCGACGAGGACGCCTCGCTCAACCCTAGCCGCGAGCGCCGCTTCCAGGAGATCGTTTCCTCCCGGCTCGGCCGCCGGACCCTGGTGGCCGGGGGCCTGGCCACCGCGGCCGGGTTCCTGGCTGCCGGCACCTCTGGGGCCGGCCCGCTCGACGACCTGCTCGACCTCGATCTGGACATCAGTCTCGGCGGCGGCCGGCCCTCCGGGCCGCTGCTCGGCTTCACCGCGATCGGGACGAGCCAGGCGGACACGGTCGTGGTGCCGGCGGGTTACACCGCGACTCCGCTGCTGCCCTGGGGCACTCCGATCCTCGGGGACTACCCCGCCTTCCGCCCCGGTGCCAACACCGCTGCCGAGCAGGCGCAACAGATGGGCACCGAGCACGACGGCATGCACTTCTTCCCGCTCGGCCTGGGCCGGGCGCGCAACCGGCACGGCCTGCTGGTGATGAACCACGAGGCGGCCGACGAGAAGCTGGTCCAGACCGGATCCCTCACCGGCACGCTGCCCCCGGATTCTGCCTGGACCGCGGAGATGGTCGCCAAGTCCCAGGCCGCGCACGGCGTCGCGATCGTGGAGGTCTTCAACGAGAACGGGGAGTGGAAGGTGGTACGCGGCAAGCTCAACCGCCGGATCACCGCCAACACCCCGATGAAGTTCACCGGACCCGCCCGCGGCCACCGGCTGCTCAAGACCATGGCTGACCCCAACGGCACGAGCGTGCTGGGTACGTTCAACAACTGCGCGCACGGCTACACCCCCTGGGGTACCTACCTGACCTGTGAGGAGAACTTCAACGGGTATTTCCGGATCGACGGCAGCGGTTTCAACGCCGAGACCTCCGGTCTGACGACCCGTTATGGCGTGGGCGGCGACCGGAACAAGTGGGCGTTGGCGGACCCGCGTTTCCGGGTCACCAGCGCCAACCCGAACGAGCCGAACCGGTTCGGTTGGGTGGCGGAGATCGACCCGCTCAAGCCGAACTCGACGCCGAACAAGCGCACCGCGCTCGGCCGGCTCAAGCACGAGAACGCTGTGGTGGTCACCGCCAAGGGTGGTGAGGTAGTGGTCTACATGGGCGATGACCAGGTGAACGAGTACCTGTACAAGTTCGTCGGGCGCCGGCCGTGGCGCTCGGAGATCGCCCGCGGTCGCAGTCCGCTCGACGACGGCACGCTCTACGTCGCCAAGTTCAGCGACGACGGCAGCGGCCAGTGGATCCCGCTGATCCAGGGCCAGGGCCCGCTCACGGCGGCCAACGGCTTCGCCGACGAGGGGGACGTGCTGATCAAGACCCGGCTCGCCGCCACCTTGGTCGGTGCCACCCCGATGGACCGCCCCGAGTGGGTCGCGGTCAACCCGCGCACCAGCCGGGTGTACGTGACCTGCACCAACAACACCTCCAAGACCGTGGCCAACGCCGCCAACCCGCGCGTGCCCAACCGCTACGGGCACATCGTGTGCTGGGAGGAGAACAAGAAGGACCACGGCGCCCTGAGCTTCGTCTGGAACCTGCTGGCCGTCGCCGGGGCCGGTGTGGGTGCCGTCCCGACGAACCCGCCGGGACAGACCCTTCCGGACGGCTCCAACCTCAACCCAGCGGACGCGTTCGGTTCACCGGACGGGCTGTGGTCCGACGACGACGGCCGGTTGTGGATCCAGACCGACGGCGCCCAGCCGATCGCCTGCAACAACCAGATGCTGGTCGCGGATCTGGCCAACCGGCCGGCGGCGACGCCCGGCACCGCGACCGGCCTGCCGGACATTCGGCGGTTCCTGGTCGGCCCGAAGGGCTGCGAGATCACCGGCGTGATCGAGACTCCGGACCAGCGCACGATGTTCGTCAATATCCAGCACCCCGGTGAAGGGGTCCCCAGTACCTGGCCCGACTCGAACCCGTCCAGCACCGCCCCGCCGCGCTCGGCGACCGTCGTCATCACCCGCAACGACGGCGGCGTGATCGGTTCCTGACGCCCCCTCATCTCCAACTTCTGCTGCGTGCCGCGCCTATCCCTGACCCTTGATAGGCGCGGCACGGAGCACCAGTGGAGGCAACACGCCGGGCGGTCAGGCCAGGGCGGGGAGGCGCACCGTGAACACCGCGCCCTGGCCGGGGCTCGAGGTGACCGTCACGTCGCCGCCGTGAGCGGCGACCAGCGCGGCGACGATGGACAGGCCGAGCCCGGTGCCGCCGGTGCGCCGGGCCCGGGAGTCATCCGTCCGGTAGAAGCGTTCGAAGATCCGGTCGCGTTCCTCCTCCGACAGGCCGGGTCCGGAGTCCGCGACCTCGAGCACGGCCCAGTGCCGGCCGTCACTGGTCTCCGCGCCGACCCCGACCCGGACCGACGTGCCGGCCGGGGTGTGGGTGCAGGCGTTGCTGACCAGGTTGTCCGCGATCTGACGCAGCCGGCTCTCGTCGCCGATCACCCCGGGGGGATCGTCGCCACGGCCGAGGACGCCGACCTCGATCACCCGCTCCGGGTCGGCGGCCCGGGCCGCGTGCACGGCGTCGGTCGCCACGGTGACCAGGTCCACCGGCACGCGTTCGAGGGGCCGCTGCTGGTCCAGGCGGGCGAGCAGCAGCAGGTCCTCGACGAGCAGGCCCATCCGGGTCGCCTCGTCCTCGATCCGGCGGATCAGTGAGGGCACCTGCTCCGGGGTGGCGGCGCCCTGCCGGTACAGCTCGGCGAAGCCGCGGATCGAGGTCAGCGGAGTTCGCAGCTCGTGGCTGGCGTCGGTGACGAATCGGCGCATCCGCTCCTCGGAGGCGCGCGCCTCGGCCGCCGAGCCCTCCCGCTCGCGGACCGCCGACTCGATCTGAGTGAGCATCACATTCACCGCGGCGGAGAGCTGCCCGACCTCGGTCCGCCGATGGTGCTCCGGCACGCGGCGGGACAGGTCGCCCTTGGTGATGGCCGCCGCGGTGGCCTCCACCTCACGCAGCGGGCGCAGGCTGGACCGGACAATCGCGTACGCCAGCACCGCCACCAGGGTCAACACGCTGAGCCCGACCGCGATCAGGATCCGGGCCAGCCGGGACACGGTGATGTCGACCTCGTTGAGACTGACCGCCACCATCAGGCTGCCCTCGCCGTCCGGCAACGGGGTCAGCAACGCGCGCCAGCCCGGCTGATCACCGCCGAGCGCCGCGACGTCGAAGGGTCCGCCGGCGCGCGCCTCCGCCTGCGCGAGAGTGACCGGCACCTGACGCGGGGCGGCGCCGGGCGCCTCGAACTGGGCGTTCTCCCGCCGCAGTTCGCGGCCGTCGGGGTCGCGGGTGATCAGGAAGTACGGGTTGGGCAGCCGGGGCAGGGTCAGGGCGGAGGTCGACGGTGAGCCCGCCGGCGTCACCGGCTGGCTCATGGAGGGCATGGCCGTGTTCGTGTAGAGCTCGAGGCGGTTGTCGAGCCGGTCGACCAGGTAGTTGCGCAGGACGGCGGTTGCGGTGGCCCCGGTGATCCCGACCGCTGCGGTCGTGAGCACCAGCAGCGCGGCCATCAGCTTGACTCGGAGTGGGGTCCGCGCGGACAGACCGCGCAGCCGGGCCCACATCCTCACGACGGTGGCAGGCGCAACACGTAGCCGACTCCGCGCAGGGTGTGCAGCAGGCGCGGTTCGACGGTGTCGATCTTGCGCCGCAGGTAGGACACGTAGGACTCCACGATGTTCACTTCGCCGTTGAAGTCGTAGTTCCAGACGTGGTCGAGGATCTGGGCTTTCGACAGCACCCGGCGCGGGTTGGTCATGAAGTAGCGCAGCAGCTTGAACTCGGTCGGGGACAGCATGACGCTCTGCCCGGCCCGCCACACCTCGTGGGTCTCGGTGTCGAGCTCGAGGTCGGCGAAGACCAGTCGCGGCGGCGCCGCCGGCTCCGGTCGGGCGGTGCGGCGCAGCACGGCCTTGATCCGGGCGATCACCTCATCGAGGCTGAACGGCTTGGTGACGTAGTCGTCCCCGCCGAGGGTCAGCCCGGAGATCCGGTCCTCGGTGGCGTCCCGGGCGGTCAGGAACAGCACCGGGACGGTCGAGCCGGAGGCCCGCAGCTTCTTGACCACGCCGAACCCGGAGATGTCCGGCATCATCACGTCGAGCACCAGCAGGTCCGGGGCGAAGGTGCCGACCGCCTCCAGGGCCTCCTGCCCGTTGGTCGCGGTGGCCACCTCGAAGCCGGCGTAGCGCAGCGACGTGCTGAGCAGTTCGACGATGTTCTCCTCGTCGTCCACCACCAGCAGGCGCTGGGTACCGCCCGGGTCTTCGCCGTCGCTCACGGAGCCTCCCCGATGGGGTTCGGGCCCAATCTCACGCTGGGGACTGGACGTTTGCTGGGAGCTACCCGACATGCTGTCCGGCAGGCCAAATCATTCGGCGTGTTGCTTAGGTAACCTCAGGTTTTATGCATGACGTTCTCGGCGACATTCGCCAGTGGTACGCCGCCGGAGAGCCGTTTGCGCTGGCCACGGTCGTGAACATCTCCAAGAGTGCCCCCCGTCAGCCCGGCGCCGCGATGGCGATCTCGACCGGCGGCGAAGCGGTCGGCAGCGTGTCCGGCGGCTGCGTCGAGGGCGCGGTCTATGAGCTCGGCCAAGAGGTTCTCGCCTCCGGCGCGGGCGTCTTCCAGACCTACGGCTACTCCGACGACGACGCCTTCGCGGTCGGCCTGACCTGCGGCGGCATCATCGACATGTACGTCGAGCGGGTCTCCCCGGCCGAGTACCCCGAGTTTCCCGACGTGGTCGCCGCGATCGACGCCGGCCAGCCCATCGCGGTGGCCACCGTCGTGTCCGGCCCGGGCCAGGTCGGCGCCCGGATGGTCATCTGGCCGGACCGGCACTCCGGCTCGCTCGGCGGGGAACGCCTGGACGCCGCGGTGCTCGACGACGGTCGCGGCCAGCTCTCCCAGGGCCACTCCGGCCTGTTGCGCTACGGACCCGACGGCGAGCGGCTCGGCTTCGAGCAGGCCGTCTTCGTCCAGTCCTTCGCCCCGGCCCCGCGGATGATCGTGTTCGGCGCGATCGACTTCGCCGCCGCCGTCACCCGCGCCGGGAAGTTCCTCGGCTACGAGGTGACGGTCTGCGACGCGCGCCCAGTGTTCGCCACCGCGAAGCGGTTCAAGGAGGCCGACGAGGTGGTCGTCGAGTGGCCGCACCGCTACCTCGAGGCCCAGCTCGCCGCCGGCAAGGTGGACGAGCGCACGGTGATCTGCGTGCTGACCCACGATCCCAAGTTCGACGTGCCGGTGCTCAAGCTCGCGCTGACCACCCACGCCGCGTACATCGGCGCGATGGGATCTCGGCGCACCCACTACGACCGCCTGGAGCGGCTGCGCGAAGAAGGCGTCACCGCGGAAGACCTCGAGCGCCTGTACTCCCCGATCGGGTTGGACATCGGCGCCCGCACTCCGGAGGAGACCGCGATCTCCATCGCTGCCGAGATCATCAGCAAGCGCTGGGGCGGCACCGGCCGCGAGCTGCGGCAGATCGAGGGCGCGATCCACCGCGAGACGGCCGGCGCCGACGCAGTCTGACGAACCATTAGGCGTGACACGCCTCATGGTTCGGTGGCTCAGCGGCGGAGGCCCGGCATGACGTTGACGGCGTCCCAGCTCATCGCGGTTGCGACGAGCTGAGGGCTGCGCTCGCCGTAGAGGTCCTCGGCCGCGTTCAGGGTCGCGGCGCGGGCGCCGAAGTAGTCGGTCGCGGAGGTGAAGTACAGCGTCAGGGCGCGGTACCAGATCGCCGCGGCCGCGTCCCGGCCGATGCCCTCGATGCGGTCGCCGTTGCACGTCGGGCTGCGGTACTCGACTCCGGAGATCGTCTTGGCCTTGCTGCCCTCGGCGACTAGGTAGAAGAAGTGGTTGCCGATGCCGGCCGAGTCGTGGACGCCGAGGTTCTGCACCCGCTCGGACCAGCAGTCCGGCGAGGACTTGTCCAGGCTCGGCCGGTACATGTAGCGGATCGCCTTCGGCGTGTTCTTGCGCTGCGGCATCTCGCCGATCAGGTAGTCGCCGACGTCGACCGGATTCTTCGCGTAGAACTCGATCATCGTGCCGAAGATGTCGCTGGTCGCCTCGTTCAGGCCCCCGGACTCCCCGGAGCCCATCAGCGCGGCCGTGCGCGAGGTCAGGCCGTGGGTGATCTCGTGGCCCGAGATGTCGAGGGAGACCAGCGGGCCGAGCTCGTCGCCGTCACCGTCGCCGAAGGTCATGCAGCGGCAGGTGTCGTTCCAGAACGCGTTGGCGTAGTTGGTGCCGTAGTGCACCCGGCTGTAGACCCCGACGCCGTCGTTGGCGATGCCGCGCCGCTTGTGCACCTTGAGGAAGTAGTCCCAGGTGGTGGCGGCGCCGTACTGGGCGTCGACGGCGGTGGTCTGCCGGTCCAGGGCGCTGCCGTTGCCCCAGTCGTTGTCGGCGTCGGTGAACAGTTCCCCCGGCGCGCTGGAGGTGCACAACGGGATCAGGATCGGCAGGCAGTCGTCGACCCGGTTCTCCACGTCGCCGACGTAGTTGCCGCCGCGGGTCAGATCGCGCAGCTCGAAGTTCTCCGTGCTCGCCACGGTGCTGAGCGGGACCCGGCCGCCGTAGAGCGATTCGCCGGCGCCGTCGACGGTCTCGATCTCCTCGTCGACGAAGCGGACCTTGCCGGTGACCGCATCGACGTACGTGTGCCGCATCGACGGGGTGCCGTCGGCCTGGGTACCGGCGGTGAACACGTCCCAGGCCAGGGCCGGCGCCGTGCCGTCGAATCCGGCCGCGTCGATCACCAGTCCGGGTTCGGCCAGCGGCAGTGCCCCGGTGAGGGCATTCGCCGTGGTGAGCGCCCTGGTGGTGGCGGTGGTGGCGTCGATGACCGGGCGCAGGTCGAGGGCGAGCGGTTCGCGGAAGGTCGCGCTCGCACCGTCCCAGGCGCCCGCGGTGGTGCGGTGCACGACCAGGTCACCGCCGAGCACCGGCAGGCCGGCGAAGGTGCGGTGCATGCGGACGTGGCTGTCTCCGGAGGCTTCGTTCACGACATCGGAAACGATCACCCCGAGGTCGGCGCCGAGGCCCTGGGCACCGCCGTGGCCGAAACCAAAACCGGCGCCGTGCGCGCGAAGCGCATCGACGGCGGCGGTGAGGGTCTCCTGGCGGAGTTGTTCGGCCGGGCTCAACGCACTGGAGCCCACTGCGGGCTGGGATCCGAGCCCGGTTCCCACGGTGGTCGCGATCAACGCGACCACTGCGCTCGCTGATGCGGCGCGCCAGCGTCGATGTGGTGCGTGTCCCACGGTCATCACAGCCCCCCGGCCCGGATTGCGCTCATCCTGAACCATTGTGACCACTCCTGGACACGTAGGGGTTAATTCACTCCGCTCGCCTGAAACAACCTCATTTCGGGCAGTCAATGTGGACTGTCAGAACCGACAAACTCAGGCGGCCGCACCCGGCTGTTCGGCACGCATCCCGCTCAGCGTCGGCAGGTGCAGGGCGAGGGCCCGGTAGACCGCCGGGTTGACCGTCATACCGAGGTGGCTGCCGTCGACCTCGATGTGCACGGCGTCCGGATCGGCAGCGGCCTTCCAGTCGATGATCCCGTCGGTCCTGGAGTAGATCGACAGGAACGGCATGCCGGTCGGGAACGGGCCGGCCAGTTCCGCACGCGAGTCCGCCGCGCATTCGCCGTGCACGCAGTCCGCGTTCATCAGGCGGCGCAGCCCGGCCTTGTTCAGGGCGTTCAGCACCGCGACGTCGGCCAGCAGCAGCCGGTGGCTGGCGGTGGGGGCGAGCAGCGGGCTGCCGAGCGCGACGACGCCGTTGACCAGGTCCGGCCGGCGCATCGCGATGGTCTTGGCGTAGATGCCGCCCAGGCTGTGCCCGATCAGGGTCAGCGGCCGGCCCTCGTGCAGGGCCGCGATCTCGACCCGGCGGGTCAGCCGGTCGATCGTGGTCCGCGAACAGTCCACGTTCAGGCGCACCTGCGAGCGCAGCGGGGCGTAACCGGCCCGGCGCAGCCAGCGGGAGAGCAGGCTCATCGAGTAGTCGCCGCTCATGAAGCCCGGCAGCAGCAGCACGGGACGGTGCTCGCCGTGCGGGGTGTTCGGCTCGTTCCAGATCGCGTCCCGCAGCAGGGTGCGACCCTCGGCGACGGTGCGACGCTCGTCCAGCAGCGCGCGGGTGCCGCGCGGGCCGGCGAAACCCTCCGGGCACAACAGCGTCGGAAGACCGGTCGGAAAGCGGTTCACAAACTTCATCGCGGGCTCCTGCGGGGCGAGCAGTGAAGCGATGTGGTGCGGACGGTGCTGTGACGCAAGGGACGTTGGACACGTTCCCGTAACTTGGAGGCTAAGTCACCGACCGTGACTCGCAGGCGCGAACACGAGCATTGTTCGGGCAAACTTCTGAGGCGGGAGCGACCCAGGGGAGGAAGTCCGATGGCGACGGTCACAGCGCGTATCGGTGGGATCGAGATCTGTTACGAAGAATTCGGCGATCCGCAGCACCCGGCGATCCTGCTGATCATGGGGTTGGGCGGTCCGATGTTCTGGTGGGAGGACGAGTTCTGCTCCGCGCTCGCCGACCGCGGCTTCCGGGTCATCCGCTACGACAACCGGGACGTCGGGCTCTCCCGCCCCGGCGCCTCGCCGGCCCGGGTGGTGCCCGCCTATCTGCGGCGCGCGGCCCCGGAGTACTCGCTGGAGGACATGGCCGCCGACGCCGCCGGGTTGCTGAGGCACCTGCAGGTCCCCCGCGCGCACGTGGTCGGGGTGTCGATGGGCGGCATGATCGCCCAGCTCCTCGCCATCCGGCACCCGGCGCTGGTGCGTTCGCTGACCTCGATGATGTCCACTACCGGGTCCCGGAAGGTGGGCTGGATCAATCCGCGGGTGCTGGCCCGGATGTTCAGGAAGATCCCGGACGGTGAGGAGGCGTACGTCGCACGCAACCTGGAGGGTTTCCGCCGGATCGGCTCGCCCCGCTACTTCGAGTCGAACCTGGAGCGCCAGCGGGCCCGGGCCCATCGCACCTTCGCCTACGGGCTCAACCCCGCCGGCACGATGCGCCAGCTCGCCGCGATCGTGAACGCCGCGGACCGGACCTCCGAGCTGGCGAATATCCGGGTGCCGACCACCGTGCTGCACGGCACCGCCGATCCGCTGGTGCACGTCTCGGGCGGCAAGGCCACCGCCCGGGCGATCCCGGGCGCGGAGCTCGTCCTCGTCCCCGGGATGGGACATGACATGCCGCGTGAGCTGTGGCCGGTGCTGCTGGATGCGATCGAGCGGACCGCCCGCCGCGCTTACTGAGTTCTTCTTTCGGGGGATTTGTCCGGGTTACGCCCAGTCAGATTGCTTGCGGGCCGGGGCGGGCGTTGCCCTGAATGGCTTGTTCGTGATCACGACGACAAGTCCGAGGGGTATCGTCGAACGCGTGCTGGATCCACGTCTGATCAAGGAATCCTTCGAGGCGGTCGAGCCGGTCGCCGACAAGGTGGCCGGGTACTTCTACGCGCGCCTGTTCATCGAGAACCCGGGCGTCCGCGAGATGTTCCCGCCCTACATGGACGTGCAGCGCGACCGTCTGCTCGGCGCGATCATCCGCATCGTCCAGGGCATCGACCGGCCAGAGTTCCTGACCAACTTCCTCGAGCAGCTGGGCCGGGACCACCGCAAGTTCGGTGCCAAGCCGGCCCACTACGAGGCCGTCGGCCGGGCCCTGATCGCCGCGCTGAAGCGCTACGCCGGCGAGGTGTGGACCCCTGAGGTCGAGGCCGCCTGGGTCGCGGCGTACAGCATCGCCGCCGAGGCGATGATTGAGGCCTCCCGCCGGGCGGCGCTGGACACCCCGGACTGGTGGCTGGCCGAGATCGTCGAGCACGAGCCGCGGGACCGCGACACCGCGGTGCTCTGGGTCAAGCCGGACCAGCACTACCCCTACGAAGCCGGGCAGTACGTCTCGGTCGAGACGCCGTGGTGGCCGCGGGTATGGCGCTCCTACTCGATGGCCAACGCGCCCCGCAAGGACGACCTGATCGAGCTGCACGTGCACGGTGTCGACGCCGGCTGGGTCAGCCAGGCGATGGTCAACAAGGCCCGGGTCGGCGACGTCATCCGGCTCGGTCACGCCACCGGCACGATGGTCGCGGACCGCACCTCGACCCGCGACCTGGTCTGCATCGCCGGCGGCACCGGCCTGGCGCCGATGAAGGCGATCATCGAGGACATGGCCCGATGGAACTGGTACCGCCGGGTGCACCTCTTCTTCGGCGCGCGCCGCCCCGAGGGCCTCTACGACCTGCCGGCGATGGAGGAGCTCTCCCGCCAGCACAGCTGGCTCACCCTGGTCCCGGCGGTCTCGCACGACGACCGGTACGACGGGGAGCAGGGCCTGATCGTGGACGTCGCGCTGAACCACGGCGAGTGGTCCGACCACGACGTGTTCGTCGCCGGCTCGCCCAACATGGTCCGCGGCACCATCGACCGTCTGCTCGGCAAGGGCCTGTCGGTGTCGCGCATCAAGTTCGACACCTTCGGCGACATCCGCTACTGACGCCCTCGCAGGGGATGACATCCCTTGTGGTGGAACGCCTCAGCGGAAGCGACCCAGGCGCAGGCTGTTGCTGACCACGAACAGGCTGCTTGTCCGCGGTGTAGCCGCGGCTGTGTTCCCTGGGCGGTGCCGTCGGAGGCTGAGCTTGTCTGAAAGGTCGCCGCGGCTGCCCGTTGAGTTCCCGCTCGGGGTTAAAACAGTTCCGGCGCGACCCCGAGGGGCCGCGCCGGAACTGGGTGGAGCGGGTGTTTACAGGGCGTCGGCGCTGACGTTGTCGCCGGTCCAGGTGATGGAGGCGAAACGCGCGCCGAAGTTCTCGCCGAGGGTGCCGTTGCGGGACGCGAACCCGAGGTTGCCCGCCGCCGCCGGGGCGGTGATCGTCATCCGGCCGTTGTCCTGGTCCGGGTAGACCTGCGGGGACAGGATCTGCAGCCCCGCCGGGCCGAACGCCGCACCCTGCTGGGAGAACGCGGCCGACTGGGTGTTGAACTGGTCGACGAACTGGCTGGCCGGGACGGCCGAGCCGAAGAACTCGGCACCGTCGCTGGCGAAGGAGCTCTTGCCGGCGTCAGAGTCGAAGAACGACATCCGGTAGGTGACCTTCGGCTCCTCGTTCGGCACGTGGGTGACCTGCATCAGCGAGGTGATCGTGTCGAACGCGCCCTTGATGCCGGTGACGTAGGCCCGGCCGGTGGAGGTGTAGATGCCCGTGGCGGTGTCGACGGCGGCCGAGACCGAGCTGCCGGCGATCCGCGTGCCGGCGGCGTTGATCATGTCGCCGGTACCCGAACCCCCGAAGAAGTCCGCGCTGCACTCGGAGGTCCACAGCGGACCGTTGCCGTTCGCCGGGAACTTCGGCGTGCGGTCCGCGGTCGCGGTGTCACCGGCGGCCGCGCCCGTCGGCCGGTACACGCGGTTGATCGTCGGGTTGTCGTACGGGCTGGCGTCGGTCTGGGTCTGGCCCTCTTCGATCGGAGCGGCGCCGCCCTTGAACACGCCCTCCTCCACGATGTCGCCCAGCCAGTAGCCGGCGCCGTCCGCGATGCAGCGCGGCGATTCCTCCTGGATGTCCTTGATCAGCTCGACCTGCGAGTAGCCCACGTTCTGGGGCAGGGTGCGGGGGATGTCGGCGAAGGTCTCGACGGCGCCGGCGCGCATCACCTCGCTGTAGCCGACGTTGTCGATGTCGAACTTCGGTTTCTTCGGTGACTCTGCGGCGCCGGCCGGCGCGGCCAGGGCGCCCGCGGTCAGGATAAGCGTGGCTGCGACCGCAACGCCGGGGACGAGGCTGCTGCGAAGGGATTTGGGCACTGGGGAACTCCTGCGGGTGTGATCCGTGCGGGGGATGTTGGACCTAATCGCTATATCGGCGGGTATTGCCGGAACGTTTCACACCGTGACGGCGATGCCGATTTGTGACCGAACGATGACTCTTCGTGAGCGCAGGCAGGGGACAGGCCCGGCTCTACCGACATCAACGGTCGGAGCGGCCAAACGTCACGCTCGGCAGGCTGTGGATTGGCTAAGAGCGCGCGCCGATCGAGCCCTGGGGAAAAGCCCCTGGGAAGCCCCCGGCAAGCCCGGCAAGCCCCCGGCAAGCCCCCGCCACGGGGTGCGTAGCATTCCCGCGCAAGGATCCCCCGTCCCAAGATCCCGCCACGGACCGGAGTCCCCCCGTGAAGTTTCGCGTCACTCCCCGGGCGAACGCGTTCTACGACATGTTCGCCGCGTCTGCGGCGAACCTGGTGGTGGGCGTCAAGATCCTCACCGAGTTGCTGGGCTCCACCCCGCCTGAGCGCGCCGCCATCGGCGAACGGATGAAGACCGCCGAGCACGCCAGCGACGAGATCACGCACGCGATCATGAACGAGGTGAACTCCTCGTTCATCACCCCGTTCGACCGCGAGGACATCTACCGCCTGGCTTCCAGCCTCGACGACGTGATGGACGCGATGGAGGCGGCCGTCGACCTGGTGGTGCTCTACAACATCCTCGAGCTGCCGCCCGGCCTGGCCGACCAGGTCGAAGTGCTGGAGCGTGCCGCCGAGGTCACCGCGGAGGCGATGCCGCGGCTGCGGGCAATGCGCAACCTGCGCGAGTACTGGATCGAGATCAACCGGTTGGAGAACGCCGGCGACGCGATCTACCGACGGTTGCTGGCCAAGCTCTACGGCGGTGAGTTCGACGCGCTGACCGTGCTCAAGATCAAGGAGGTCGTCGACCAGCTCGAGGCGGCCGCCGACGCGTTCGAGAACGTCGCCAACACCGTCGAGAGCATCGCCGTCAAGGAGTCCTGACCCGGTGCAGGACACCACTACGGTCTTCGTCGTTCTGTTCGCGCTCGGGTTCGGCTACACCAACGGCTTCCACGACTCCGCGAACGCGATCGCGACCTCGATCTCGACCCGGGCCCTGACCCCGCGGGTCGCTCTGCTGCTGGCCGCGGTGATGAACTTCCTCGGCGCCTTCCTCGGCACCCAGGTGGCGAGCACCGTGGGCAAGGGGATCATCGAGACCCCGGAGGGCCAGCACGGCCTGGTCGTGGTGCTGGGCGCGTTGGTCGGCGCCATCACCTGGAACCTCATCACCTGGTACTTCGGGCTGCCCAGCTCGTCCTCGCACGCCCTGTTCGGTGGCCTGATCGGCGCGGCCATGGCCGGCGACATCACCGTGAAGTGGGAGGGCATCCGCGAGAAGATCCTGATCCCGATGGTGATCTCGCCGGTGGTCGGCTTCTTCGCCTCCGCCCTGCTGATGATCGGCATCCTCTGGGTGTTCCGTCGGCACAAGCCGGGCCCGCTCAACCGCGGCTTCCGGGTCGCCCAGACCGTCTCGGCCACCGCGATGGCGCTCGGGCACGGCATCCAGGACGTGCAGAAGACGATGGGCGTCATCTTCCTCGCCCTGCTGACCACCGACCATGTCGGCGCGGACGACGGAATCCCGTGGTGGGTCGTCGTGTCCTCCGCCGCCGCGCTCTCGCTCGGCACCTACGCCGGCGGGTGGCGCATCATGCGCACTTTGGGCCGGCGCATCGTCGACCTCGACCCGCCGCGCGGCTTCGCCTCGGAGACCGTGGCCGCGAGCGTGCTCTACACGACCGCCTTCGTGTTCGCGGCGCCGATCTCCACCACGCACACCATCACCTCGGCGGTGATGGGTGCGGGGGCGACCAAACGGATGTCCGCGGTCCGCTGGGGGGTCGCGGGCAACATCGTGATGGCCTGGATCCTCACCATCCCCGCGGCCGGGTGTGTGGCGGCCGGCTCCTACTGGGTCCTCGAACCGCTCATAGGCTGACGTCCCCTCAGGTCGTCGGGCACCGCAGAATCAGCCGAAGCGGCCGGAGATGTAATCCTCGGTCGCCTTCACGCTCGGGGTCGAGAAGATCTTCTGGGTGGGGCCCATCTCGATCAGCTTGCCCGGCTTGCCGGTCCCGGCGATGTTGAAGAACGCGCAGCGGTCACTGACCCGGGCCGCCTGCTGCATGTTGTGGGTGACGATCACGATCGTGTAGTTCTGTCGCAGCTCGGAGATGAGCTCCTCCACCGCCAGGGTGGAGATGGGGTCGAGCGCCGAGCACGGCTCGTCCATCAGCAGCACGTCGGGCTGGACCGCGATGGCCCGGGCGATGCACAGGCGCTGCTGCTGGCCACCGGACAGTCCGGCGCCCGGCTTGTCGAGGCGGTCCTTGACCTCGTTCCAGAGGTTCGCGCCCACCAGCGACCGCTCGACCAGTTCGTCGATGGTGGCCTTGCGCAGCTTCGTGCCGTTCAGCTTCAGCCCCGCCGCCACGTTCTCGCGGATCGACATGGTCGGGAACGGGTTCGGCTTCTGGAACACCATGCCGACCGAGCGCCGGACCCCGACCGGGTCGACGTTGGGTGCGTAGAGGTCCTGCCCGTCGATGACGACCTTGCCCTCGACCCGGGCGCCGGGGATCACCTCGTGCATCCGGTTCAGCGAGCGCAGGAGGGTGGACTTGCCGCAGCCGGACGGGCCGATGAAGGCGGTGACCGAGCGCGCCTCAATGTTCATCGAGACATCCTCCACGGCGAGGAAGTCCTTGTAGTAGATGTTCAGCTGGTCGACGTCGATGCGCTTGGCCATGGGTCGTTTCCTCGTGTCTTTCCGGGGGCTCTAGCGGCCGGTCTTCGGGGCGAACAGGCGAGCGATGAGCCGGCCGAGGAGGTTGAGCGCCATCACGATCATGATCAGAATCAGGGCGGCGGTCCACGCGCGGTCGAAGCCGGGCGGGCCCATCCCGTTGCGCGCGATGCCGGGGGTCTGGTTTTGCGTGTAGGCGAACACCGGGAGCGTCGCCATCCGCTCGGAGAACGGGTTGAAGTTGGTCCCGGTGGTGATGCCGAGCGTGATCAACAACGGCGCGGTCTCACCGATGATGCGGGCGACCGCCAGCGTCACCGAGGCGGCGATGCCGCCCAGGGAGGTCGGGATCACGATCTTGGCGATGGTCCGCCAGGTCGGCACTCCGAGGGCCAGGGACGCCTCGCGCAGTTCGTTCGGGACGATCTTCAGCATCTCGACGGTGGCCCGGACCAGTACCGGAATCATCAGCACACTGAGTGCAACCGCGCCGACGATGCCCATCCGGACGCCAGGTCCGCTGATGTGGACGAACAAGGCGTAGGCGAACAGACCGGCGACGATCGAAGGAATGCCGGCCATCACGTCGACGAAGAACGTCAGCCACCTCGAGAGTCGGTTGTCCTTGCCGTACTCGACCAGGTAGATCGCGCAGAGCAGGCCGATCGGGATCGAGATCACGCAGGCCAGGGCGGTGACGATCAGCGTGCCCGTGATCGCGTGATAGCCACCACCTCCGGCCCCGACGATGCCGCGCATCGACTCGGAGAAGAAGTCCCAGTCGAAGCGGCCGGTGCCGCGGTCGACGACCGTCCAGGTCACCGACACCAGCGGAATCATCGCAATCAGGAACGCCGAGGTGACGATCGCGGTGACCAGACGGTCGAGGGCGTAGCGCGCGCCTTCGACGGACCGCGACCACAGGTAGATGAAGGCGGCCGAGACGATCATGACGACCGGCAGCACGAGGCCGGGCGAGATCCCCGAAGGCAGCGCGAGGAGGCCACCGAGCGTGAAGCCGAGCGGCACCGCCCACCCGGCCCAGCGCGGCAGGCGCTCGGCGGTCATTGGCACCGAGGGCAGTTCCGGAGCCGGTGCCACGGCCGTCAAGGTTGCGTACGGCTCGCTGATCGGGTCTCCCGGGTAGTCGGGCGTGTCCCCGTTCGGCCCGCCGTTCGCGTGGGCGGGCAGATCGACTCGGACCGGGTATCGCGGCTGCGCCGATGGCGGGTTCGGCGGCGGCGGGTTCGGCGGCGAGGTCATCAGTTGGCTCCGGAGAACTCGCGCCGCCGGTTGATGATCGCCCGGGCCACCATGTTGACCGCCAGCGTGATGGCGAACAGCACCAGGCCGGAGGCGATCAGGGCGTTGACCTTCACGCCGCTGGACTCAGGGAAGTCCAGAGCGATGTTCGCCGCGATCGTGCCGGAGTTCTGACTGCTGATCAGATCGAAGCTGACCACGTCGGCCGTCGAGAGCACGATGGCCAC
Source organism: Sporichthya sp. (assembly GCF_013815995.1). GTDB lineage: Bacteria > Actinomycetota > Actinomycetes > Sporichthyales > Sporichthyaceae > Sporichthya. The sequence goes on along the minus strand of NZ_JACDFE010000024.1, from coordinate 2,461 downwards.
GGCCATCGTCTCGCCGAGCGCGCGGCCGAGGCCGAGCATCGCCCCGCTGATCACGCCCGAGCGCCCGAAGGGCAGCACGGTCATCCGGATCATTTCCCAGCGGGTGGCGCCGAGCGCGAGGGCCGCTTCCTGGTGCAACTGAGGGGTCTGCTTGAAGACCTCGCGGGAGACCGCGGTGATCACCGGCAGGATCATCACCGCGAGCACGATCCCGACCACCAGCATCGTGCGCCCGGTGGCCGACGGCGGGCCGTCGAAGAACGGGAGGAAGCCGAGGTTGCCCTCCAGCCAGCGAGAGAGCGCCACCGAGTGCGGGGCGAGGACGAAGATGCCCCAGAGGCCGTAGACAATGCTCGGCACCGCGGCCAGCAGGTCGATGGCCAGCCCCAGCACTCCCGCCAACCGCGGCGGGGCGTAGTGCGTGATGTACAGCGCGATCGCGATCGCCATCGGCGCGGCAATGATCACGGCGATGGTCGCGCCGAGCACCGTGCCGAACGCGAGCGGGGCGATGTACTTGACCAGGCTTTCCTGGTTCGGCAGCTCGGAGGAGTCGGCGGTGATCGCCGGCCACGCTTCGATGAACAGGAACAGGGCGACGCCGGCCAGGACGATCAGGATCGTGATGCCGGCTCCGACGGAGGCGCCGAAGAAGATCCGGTCCCCCGGACGGACGACGGCCTTCTGCGCCTTGGGGGGTGCGGGCGGTGGAGCGGGGGGTAGGCCGACGTCGACGCTCATTCCCACCTCTCAGCGTTCTGACGTAAGGGGGCCGGACGGGGAACCGGGCGGCGGGCCCCCGTGACCCGCCACCCGGTTGTCATCTGTCGGTCAGGACTTCAGCGAGATCTTGTCGATCGCGGCCTGGAACAGGTCGCGCTCCTCCGCGCTCAGCGGAGCGGAGCCGGCGTTCTCCTCCGCGATCTGCTGGCCCTCCTCGCTGACGATGAAGGACAGGAACGCCTTGACCAGATCCACGTCGCCCTGCGACGCGTACTGGGTGCAGGCCAGGCTGTAGGTGACCAGGACGACCGGGTAGGTCCCGGAGTCCTCGGTCTTGCGGTCGAGCTCGTAGGCGTAGCTGGCGTCGCCCTGGCCCGCGGCCCGCTCGGAGGAGGCGAGGATCTTCGCCGCCGCGTCCGCGGAGGGCTCGACGAAGGCCGAGCCGACACCGACCTTCACCAGGCCGAGGCCGCTGGCCTGGCTGGCGTCGGCGTAACCGATCCCGCCCTCGGCCGACTTGATCGCGGCGATGACCCCGGAGGTGCCCTGCGCGGCCTCGCCGCCCGAGGCCGGCCAGTCACCGCTGACGTCGTAGGACCACGAGTCGGCGGCCGCACCCTTGAGGTAATCGGTGAAGTTCTCGGTGGTGCCGGACTTGTCCGAGCGGTGCACCGGGGTGATGTCGGAGCCGGGCAGATCGGCGTCCGGGTTGTCGGCCTTGATCGCCTCGTCGTCCCAGGAGGTGATCTTCCCGTCGAAGATCTTGGCGATGGTCTCGGCCTTGAGCTGCAGCGAGGTGATCCCCGGCAGGTTGAAGGCGATCGCGATCGGCGAGACGTAGAGCGGCACCTGGACGATGTCGCCACAGACGCTCTTGGCCTTGGTCGTCTCTTCCTCGCTCAGGGCCGCGTCCGAGCCGGCGAACTTGACCGCGCCGGCGGCGAACTGCTCGCGGCCCGCGCCGGAACCGGTGGGCTCGTAGTTGATCGTCGCGTCCGGGTACTTCTCGTTGAACGCGGCGATCCAGGCCTCCATCGCCGAGCCCTGGGACGAGGCCCCGACCCCGGAGAGCGTGCCGCTGAGCTTGGTCCCGCTGTCGGCGGAGTCCGGGCTCGCCGAGCCCGAGGTGGACGGGCTGCTGTCGCTGGAGTCAGCGATCGGGTCGTCGCTGTCGTCGGCGCAGGCAGAGAGCCCGACGCACAGGACGGTCGCGACCATCGCGGCGGCCACTCTGCGCGGCCGGCGGGTCGTCGAGAGGGTCATTCAGGCCTCGGTTTCGTTCGAGTCCGCAGCGCGGCGGACGGGGGCGGCAGCACGCACGGACCGGCGGGTCCGTACTGCCCAAGCGAACGTTGGCACAGTGAACGCCAGATGAATGTGGGGTGGATCGACGGGGATGGCCTGTGTTAACGATCAGTCCGAACACCCCAACTGAGCTGCGAGTTTCGTCACTCCGGCTTGGCGTGGTTACGCAACGCATCCAAACGAACTCAGCGAGCGATCCGTTCATGGGTAGCGGCGAACGGCCGCAGCTCCGGCCAGGTGTCCACGAAGATCGTCCGGGCCGCCAGAACCGCCTCCCGTTGCACCCCATGCAGCAGCCCGAGGCCGAGCGCCGCCGGCGCCGGGCACTGGGGCTGCCGGGCCAGCTCGATCGCGGCCGCCGCGGCGATCGCGGCGTCCTGGTGTTCGCCGAGGCAGCGGGTGATGTCGGCCAGCCGGAGCGCCAGTTCCGCCG
>NZ_JACDFE010000221.1 GCF_013815995.1 Sporichthya sp. | reverse complement strand
CGTTCGACGTCCATGCTGATCGGCGCCAGTTTCAGGCCGATCGCGTCGGGACTCACGGGCATGTTCAGGCCACCTTTTCGTAGAGGGTGACGACCGCGGCACCGCCGAGGCCGAGGTTGTGCTGCAGAGCGACGTTGACGCCGTCGACCTGGCGCGGGCCGGCCTGGCCACGCAACTGCCAGACCAACTCGGTGCACTGTGCGAGCCCGGTGGCGCCCAGGGGATGTCCCTTGGACAACAATCCGCCGGAGGGGTTGGTGACGACACGGCCGCCGTAGGTGTTGTCGCCGTCGAGGATGAACTTCTCCGCGGTCCCCTCGGGGGTCAGCCGCAGTGCCTCGTAGGTGAGCAGTTCGTTGACCGTGAAGCAGTCGTGCAGTTCCACGACCTTGATGTCCTCCGGAGCGACCCCGGCCGATTCGTAGACCTGGTCGGCGGCCTCGCGGGCCATGTCGTAACCGGCCAGACGCATCATGTCCGTGGAGAAGCTCGACGGGCGGTCGGTGGTCATCGCCTGAGCAGTGATCTGCACGTCCGCGCACAGGCCGTGCTTGGCCGCGAACGCCGGGGTGCACAGGACCGCGGCAGCCGCGCCGCAGGTCGGCGGGCAGCAGTGCAGCCGGGTCAGCGGGCCGTAGACGTGCGGGGCGTTCTGGACGTCCTCGACGGTGATCGGGTCGCGGAACACCGAGTAGGGGTTGTTCGCCGCGTGGGTGCGGGCCTTCACCGCAATGCGCGCGAGGGTGTCGTCGGCCAGGCCGTACTTCTCCTTGTAGGCCTCGCCCGCGCCGCCGAAGTACTTCGCGGCCATCGGGGCTTCACTCGGCGGTTGCAGCCTGCCCATCGCCTCGTCGAAACGTCCGAGCGGGCTGGGCCGGTCGTCCCAGTGCGAGCCGAGCGCGCCGCGGCGCATCTGCTCGAAACCCAACGCCAGCACGCAATCCGCGGCACCGGACTCGACCGCCTGGCGGGCCAGCCACAGCGCGGAGGACCCGGTGGCGCAGTTGTTGTTGACGTTCACCACCGGGATGCCGGTCAGCCCGACGCCGTAGAGCGCATGCTGCCCACAGGTGGAGTCGCCGTAGACGTAGCCGACGTAGGCCTGCTGGATCGCGGTGTAGTCCAGCCCGGCGTCGCCCAGTGCGGATCGCACTGCCGCCTCGGACATCACGTCGTAACTCTGTGCCCTGCTCGGCGTGGCGAAGGGAACCATCCCCACCCCGGCTACCCGTGCTCTGTCTGACATCTTTCAACCTCCTGCACTAGCGGTGATTCAGTTACTGTGTCACGCTAACTGAATCCTGACTAGTCGGAGTGGTCGCGATGAACATCACCCAGCATCTGCAGCGCAACGCCCTGCACAACCCGGACTGCGAATCGACGATCTTCGGCGACCGGGTCCGGAACTGGGGCGAGACGCGGGAGCGCGTCGCCCGCCTGGCCGGCGCGCTGCGCTCGCTCGGCATCGCGTCGGGCGAAAGCGTGGCGATCCTGTCGCTGAACTCCGACCGATACCTCGAGTACCTGTTCGCGGTGCCCTGGGCGGACGCGGTGGTCAACCCGGTCAACATCCGCTGGAGCCCCGGCGAAATCGCCTACTCGCTGCTGGATTCCCATACCAGCATGCTGTTCGTCGACGACGCCTTCGCCCCGATGCTGCCGGCGTTGCGCGCGGAGGTGCCGGGGCTGCGCACTGTGGTGCACTGCGGGGACGGACCCACTCCCGAGGGCATGCTGGACTACGAGCGCCTGATTGCCGAGCACCCGCCCGTCGACGATGCCCGACGTTCGGGGGAGGCGCTGGCCGGCATCTTCTACACCGGTGGCACGACCGGGCACCCCAAGGGCGTCATGCTCAGCCACGCCAACCTGGTGGTCTCCGCGATGGCGGCGGCTGCCGCCGGCGAGTTTCTCGAGGCCGACGGGCGCACCCTGCACGCGGCACCGATGTTCCACCTCGCCGACCTGTTCACCGTGCTGATCCGCAACATCCTCGGCGGCACCCACGTCATCGTGCCGTTCTTCGACCCGGCCACAGTCGCGCAGGCGATCGAGAAGCACCAGGTGACCGACACCCTGCTGGTGCCGACGATGATCCAGATGCTCATCGACGCCCCCGGCGTCGACGACGCCGACCTGCGCAGCCTGCGGCGCCTGATCTACGGCGCCTCCCCGATCAGCGACGCCCTCCTCTCCCGCGCCGCAGTGGCATTGCCCGGCGTTCGGTTCACCCAGGCGTACGGGATGACCGAACTGGCGCCGATGGCCACCTTCCTGCGTCCCGAGGAGCATGCCGATCCGGTGCTGCGTCGCTCCGCCGGCCGGGCGGGACCCAACGTCGAGGTCCGGATCGTCGACACCGACGACAACGAGGTCGCCTCGGGTGTGGTGGGCGAGGTCGTGGTGCGCGGCGGGAACGTGATGCTCGGCTACTGGAACAGGCCCGCGGAGACGGCGGATGCGCTACGTGGTGGCTGGATGCACACGGGGGACGGTGGGTACATGGACGAGCGCGGCTACGTGTTCCTCGTCGACCGTATCAAGGACATGATCGTCAGCGGCGCGGAAAACGTCTACTCCGCCGAGGTGGAGAACGCGCTCGCGACTCACCCGGCGGTGGCCCAGTGCGCCGTCATCGGGGTGCCGGATCCGGAGTTGGGGGAGCGGGTGCACGCCGTCGTGGTCCTGTTCCCCGGCGCCGCCGCCACGCACGAGGAGTTGCGGGCGCACTGCAAGACCCTCATCGCCGGCTACAAGGCGCCGCGCACCAGCGAGTTCGTCGAGGCGATGCCGCTCTCCGGCGCGGGCAAGATTCTCAAGCGCGAGTTGCGGGCAAAGTACTGGCCCGCCGCGGGCCGCGGCATCGGATGAGCGCAGAGCAGTACCGAGAATGACCACGTCCGGCCAAGCGAAGCCGGAGCTCGGGTGGGGAGGTCGCATGGCATCGCCCTCGGCGCGAGCGACTGCTCCTGCCCGCGGTACCCGGCCGCGCAATCGCAGTGAGCTCCTGCGCGCGGCCGCCGCCGAGCTGTTCGCCCAGCACGGCTACGCCAATGTCTCGATGGCCGACGTCGCCGCGGCGGTCAACGTCGGCACGTCGGCGGTCTACCACCACTACGCCGGCAAGGCCGAGCTGCTGTACGACGCGATCGACGGCGCCCTCGAGCGCGCGGCGTCGGGTCTGCCCACGACCCCCGCCGGGGAGCTGCCCGAGGTGGCAGGGTTCCTGGCCGCGCTCATTCTGGACGACCGTGCCCTGGGGGTGCTGTGGCAACGGGAGTCCGGCAACCTCGGCAAGGCCGAACGCGGCCGGCTGGGCAAGAAGTTCGTGCACATCAACACGTGGTTGGCCGGCGAGCTCAGGGCCTGCCGCCCTGAACTGACGTCCAATCAGGTGGAGCTTCTCGCCGCCTGCGCATTGCAGGCGATGACCAGCGTGGCCTTCCATCACCTGTCCCTGCCCCGAGGCCAGTACGAACGGCTGCTCGCCGACCTGGCGACCCGAGTGATGCTGATGGATCCGCCTCCCGCCGGTACCAAACCCCGAGCGCGTCGGAAGATGGCGCTCACCAGGGCGGACGAGATCATCGACGCGGGGATCGCGCTCTTCGCCCGCCGCGGGTATGCCGACACGAGCATCGACGACATCGGAGCTGTGGTCGGCATCGCCGGCCCGACCATCTACAACCACTTCGCCAGCAAGCACGACATCCTCGTCGCGGGACTGCTCCGCGGACACGACCAGCTGCAGGAGAGTCTGCGGGTGGCGCGCTCCGAGGGCATCGGCCCGGCGGACGTGCTGCGCCGACTCAGCGATGCCTACGTCGATCTGACGTTGGATCAGACAGACCTGATCGGGGCGTTGAGCACCGAGTCGGTGCACCTGGGTGACGAGGCGGCAAGCCGGCAGGTCCGCGACGTCCAACGTGCCTACATCCAGGACTGGGTGGCGATCGCCCGGGCCCACAACCCGACCGACTCGCCCACCGTGGCCCGCATCAAGGTGCAGGCCGCGCAGATGATGGCCAACGACGTGGCCCGGGCGTCCCGGCTGCGCCGGATCTCGAATCTGCGCACCACCGTTCGCGAAGCGGCCTGGCTTCTGCAGCAGTAGGGAACGCATCGATGGGTCCGGGCTGCACAACCTGTTGGGGTAGATTGCCGAGATGAGCGAGTTGCACGCCGACGTGCAGATCGCCCGGGCCGTCGAGGCTGCCCGGGCGCTCGGTCGGGACGGCTCCGACCCGGGTGAACTCATCGACGTGCTCATCGAGGAGTTGCAACGGCGGCTTCCCGCAGTGGACGCGAACCTGAACGCCGCATTCGCCGGCCTCGTCTCGCTGCAGTCGATGCAAGTCGAGCGCGCCGCCGCGGAGCAGCACCGGCGCAGCGAGACCCTCGCCCGGCTGCACGACGCCATGGTCGCGCTTCGCCCGATCGAGTCCCCGGAGCAACTGCTCGAACGCTCGACCAAGGAGGCCTGCCAGGCCTGCGGCTTCGAACGGGCCGTGCTGTTGCGCGTCGACGGCTCGACGCTGGTGCCCGAGAGCGTCTACATCGAGGGCGACCCGTCGTGGGCGGCCGAGCTGCTCGCGGCCAGCCAGGCGGCACCCATGCCCCTCCAGATGGGAACCAACGAGACCGAGGCCCTGCGCCGGCGGCGCCCGCTCATCGTCCGAAACGCCGCCAAGGAATCCGGCGTCCCGGAGATGGCCTCCCTCTACAAGACGACGAGCTACGTCGCGGCGCCGATCATCCCGGAGGGCCGGGTGATCGGCTTCCTGCACGCCGATTACTGCCACACGGGCAGGGTCGTCGACGAGTTCGACCGCGACGCTCTGTTCGCGTTCGCCGAGGGCTTCGGCTTCGCCTACGAGCGCGCGACGTTGCTGCACCGCCTCCGTGCGCAGGGTACCGAGGTGCGGCGCCTGCTGTCCTCCGCCGAAGCGGTGGTTCGCTCGCATGCCGAGGCCGAGTTGGAACTGGTCCGGATGGGCGACGCGGGGCTCGCATCGGCCCGCTCCACCGCCGGGCTGATCGCCGCGCCCGCCTCGCTGCACGAGGTGCTCACCCGCCGCGAGTGCGAGGTGCTCCGCCTGCTCTCCGCGGGGCACAGCAACAGCACGATCGCCGAACAGCTGGTCGTCTCCGAGGCAACGGTGAAGTCCCACGTGCAGCGGATCCTACGGCGGTTGAACGTGCGCAACCGCATCGAGGCGGCGGCGGTGTACCACCGGCTGACCGGCGAGAGCGCGAGGGCGGCCCGCGACTCAGCCGATCGCGGGAGATGATCTGATCGGTCGTCAGACACGGTTGCCGGACTCGCCCAGAGCTGCGGAGCGTTCAGGCACCGCGGTGGGAGTTTTCACCGGGGCTTCTCGGGGGTCCACGTGGCCGGCAGACGCTTGATGCCGTTGCTGAAGTTCCCGATGAGGAAATCCGGCTCGGAGGCGTGAATATCCGGAATGCGGGTGTAGACCTCGCTGAGCAGGGACTTGAGCGTGGTTCGGGCCAGCGCGGCGCCCAGGCAGTAGTGCGGGCCACCTCCGCCGAAGGTGACGTGCGGGTTCGGGCTGCGCTCGATGTCGAAGCGGAACGGGTCGTCGAAAACCTCCTCATCCCGGTTGCCGGAGCAGTACCACAGCACGACGTTCTCTCCAGCGAGCATCTGCTGCCCGCGGACGACGACGTCCTCCGTCAAGGTGCGTCGCATGTGGTTGAGCGGATGTGAGCACCGCAGGACCTCCTCGACCGCGCCGTCGATGCGGCCGGGTACGTCGTCCACCAGGAGCTGACGCTGGTCGGGGTGCTGGGAGAAGAAGTGGATCGCCTGCGCGCTGGCGTGGCGGGTGGTGTCGTTGGCCGCGACGCCGACCATGACCAGGAAGGCCCCGATCTCGTCGTCGGTCATTTTTTCGCCGTCGAACTCGGCGTTCGCCAGCCAACTCATCAGGTCCTCGCGCGGATTCTCCCGGCGCTCCGGAATCATTTCCGCGGCGGTCAGGTGGATGTCCGTCATCGCGTCGGCGAGGATCTCCAGACCGCTCTTGTCACCGCAGGTCTCGGGATCGGTGTAGGCCAGAAGGCGCTGACACGCGTCGACCGTCCGGTCGTTCATCTCGCCGGGGGGCAGGCCGAACATGCTGGAGAAGATCCGCGCCGGGAGCACCTTGGAGACCAACACGGCGAAGTCGCCCTCGCCGCGCCCGGCCACCTCGTCGACGAGGTCCCGGGCGTGACCCCGGATCCATCCCTCGAGGGTGCGCATGTTCTTCGGCTTGAACGCGTCCATCGTGATCCCGCGCAGCTGCGTGTGCCGCGGCGCGTCCATCGCGATGAACGACTGCACCAACTCGGTCATCTCGGGGGCGAAGCTCTCCATGATGACGCCGTCGGCCGAGGAGAACACCGCCGGGTTTCGGCTCGCCGCACGGATGTCCTCCTGCTTGGTCAGCGACCAGAACCCGCGCGTGTTGAGCTCCGGGGGCAGCAGTTCGGACTCGACCGGACGGCTCCACGGCACGGGGTTCTCCCGGCGCAGCACAACGAACGCCGCGTCCCGTTCGGCCGCCGACTTGGCCCAGAAGCTGCGCGCGCTCAGGTCGATCTCACCGTGAGTGCTGATGGAAGCGGGGGCGGTGATGGTCATGGCGTTCCTTTCGCGCACGAGGCGGACGGGCAAGAGGGGCGGACGATCAGCCGACGATTTCGAGCGCCCCCATCGGGCACATGGAGACCGCGCGTTGCACGGCTGCGCGCAGGCCCTCGACGGGCTCGGGGTCCAGCAGGATCACCTTGTTCGCCTTCTCGTCGACGTCGAAGACCGTCGGCGCGGCGAGCAGGCACTGGCCGTGGCCGTCACACCGGTCCCGGTTCGCCTCGACTCGCAGGTGACCTGTCAGAGCGTTGGGCATCGAAGCGCTCGCCTCCGTTGGCGATTGGCGATTGGCGGATAGGAGAAGAACCCTCCGTCCGAGCCACGATCCTCCATCGGATGCTATGGGTCGATCCGTCGGTGTGATGAAAAGGGACCTCCGGTAGGAGGGTCCACCTCACCTTTCGCAGGCCGTCTGCGGCACGTCAGCGCTGGGCGTGCACACAGTGCCCTCTCGGTGCCGGGCCGCGCTCTGTGCGGTCGAGAGGAGAGCAGTCCGCCTAAAGGATGAGGATTTGCCGCATGAAGATGGATGATTTGCGTCACGTCTGGCCGCATCCTGAGCGGGTCTGTTGTCGGCGCGAGTGCTGACGCCACGTTCTCCCCCCCGCGCCCGCTGCAGGAGGCCCCCAGTCCCCCACCCCGCTCCAGCACAGCCGGTCCCGGATCCCCGTCGTCCTTCAAAGAGAAGAGTCAGCGATGACCGCCTCCCCTCGACAGCAGGTCGAGAGCACCAACGTCCGGACCGGTGTCCGTAACTTCGCGAACTCGGCGCTCGTCGCCGACATCTTCCGATCGGAGGCCTAGATGGCCGTTCGAAGCATGCGGCGATCGTTGATCGCCCTCACCGCGAGCATCACGCTCCTCGCGGGATGCGGTGGTGCGGCCATCGACACCGCGGCCGACCCTGGTGCGACCCAGGCGGACACCACCACCGCGGTGACGGACCTTCCCACCGATACTGACACCGCTGTCGTCCCAGGCGCGCCGGGCTCCGACG
>NZ_JACDFE010000220.1 GCF_013815995.1 Sporichthya sp. | reverse complement strand
ATGCCCCGCTACGGACTCCGCGTCCAACAACTCAAGCTCATCGATCCTGCGACCCTGCATGAACTGATCGTCTCGAGGCGCCCGCAGGCAGGTCCAGACCGACACGCATTGTTCAGCAGGCTCCTAGGACCCAGCCGGGCTGGGCCGGGGTCAGTCCCGCGGGAACTTCACGCCGGTGTCGGCGTGGCAGTCGTAACCGTGCGGGACCTTGTACAGGTACTGCTGGTGGTAGTCCTCGGCGAAGTAGAACTCGCCGGCCGGGGCGATCTCGGTGGTGATCTGGTCGAGGCCGGCCTTGGTGAGCGCGCCCTGGTAGAGGGCGGCCGATTCCTGGGCGATCTTCGCCTGCTCCTCGGTGGTGGTGTAGATCCCGGAGCGGTACTGGGTGCCGATGTCCCCGCCCTGCCGGTTGGCTGTGGTGGGGTCGTGGATCTCCCAGAACTTCACCAGCAGATCGGCGTAGGAGATCTTCGCGGGGTCGAAGACCACCAGCACGGCCTCGGTGTGGCCGGTGCGTGCGGTGCAGGTCTCCTCGTACGTCGGGTTCGGGGTGAACCCGCCGGTGTAGCCGACGGCCGTCACCCAGGCGCCCTCGGTCTGCCAGAACTTGCGCTCGGCGCCCCAGAAGCAGCCGAGGCCGAAGATCGCGACCCCGAACCCCTCCGGGTACGGCCCCTCGATCGGGTTGCCGTTGACGGCGTGCCGCTCCGGCACCGGGTACGGGCGGACCGCCCGACCGGGCAGGGCCTCCGCCGGCGTGACCATCGTCTGCTTCGCGCCTCGACCGAACAGCATTGCCAGACCTCCCTCGGTTACCCGGATCCACCGGGTACCTGGGTCAACTCTGCCCTGCCGGGCCCTGTTCCGCCGAAGCGGTTACGCGCGCCTTACGGGGTCGGCTCCGCCTAACAGTTCGCCGATGCCAGTCACCCGGCTCGGGGCGCGGTGCGCTCATGGGGCGGATCCTCGCGCATTAGCGTGGGGACCATGGTTGATCCCCAGCAGGGCTTCTCGACCCGCGCCATCCACGCCGGGCAGGAGCCAGACCCGACCACCGGCGCCGTGGTCCCGCCGATCTACGCGGTGTCCACCTACAAGCAGGACGGTGTCGGCGGGCTGCGCGGAGGCTACGAGTACAGCCGCAGCGCCAACCCGACCCGGACCGCGCTCGAGGAGTGCCTCGCCGCCCTGGAGGGTGGCGTGCGGGGGATGGCGTTCGCCTCCGGCCTGGCCGCGACCGACACCCTGCTGCGCACCATCGCCTCGCCGGGCGATCACGTGCTGATCCCGGGCGACGCCTACGGCGGCACCTACCGCCTCTTCGCCCGGATCCACGCCCGCTGGGGGCTGGAGTACACCCCCGTCGCCCTCGGCGACCTCGACGCGGTGCGCGCCGCGATGCGGCCCACCACCACGTTGATCTGGTGTGAGACCCCGACCAATCCGCTGCTCGGGATCGCCGACATCGCCGCGCTGGCCGAGGTCGCGCACGACGCCGGCGCCCGCCTTGCCGTCGACAACACCTTCGCCTCGCCCTACCTGCAGCAGCCGCTCGCCCTCGGCGCCGACATCGTCATGCACTCGACGACGAAGTACCTCGGCGGGCACTCCGACGTCGTGGGCGGCGCCCTGGTCGTCGCCGACGCCGCGCTCGGCGAGGAGCTGGCCTATCACCAGAACGCGATCGGCGGCGTGGCCGGGCCCTTCGATGCTTGGCTGGTGCTGCGCGGCATCAAGACCCTTGCGGTGCGGATGGAACGGCACTGCGCGAACGCGGCGGCCCTGGTCGATCTGCTGACCTCGCACCGCAACGTCACCCACGTGTTCTACCCGGGGCTGCCCGAGCACCCCGGGCACGAGATCGCCGCCAAGCAGATGCGCGACTTCGGCGGGATGATCTCCTTCCGCGTCGTCGGCGGCGAATCTGACGCCCTGGCAGTTTGCGAGCGGGCAAAGCTGTTCACCCTGGGGGAGTCCCTCGGCGGCGTCGAGTCCCTCATCGAGCACCCGGGCAAGATGACCCACGCCTCGGTCGCCGGTTCCGCACTTGAGGTGCCGTCAGATCTGGTGCGGCTGTCCGTCGGGATCGAGGACGTCGAGGACCTGCTCACCGACCTGCGGTGTGCCCTCGGCTGACTTCTGCTCTGCGGCCTTGCGCTCGGCGGCCCGGTGCATGGTCTCGGGCATCCGCACCGCCATGACGAAACCGATCGTCAGCACCAGTGCGGTCGAGGTGAACGCCGCCCCGTAGCCCGCGTGCTCGGCCAGTGCGCCGGCCACCAGCGGCCCGACCACGGCGCCGAGGTCGCTGGCCATCCCGAAGGTGGAGACCACGGTGCCGCCGCGGCCCTGCACCACGTCACCGACCACGGCCGACGGGCCGACCGAGAGCATCGAGGAGGCCGCGCCGAGCAGCGCCATCGCGAACAGGTAGGCGGGCAGGTGCGGCGCGAAGGCGAGCACCAGCGCGCCGCCGGCGCCCAGGGCCGTCCCGCCGAGGAGCATCGGGCGGCGGCCGATCGAGTCGGCGAGCTTGCCGGTCTTCTGCAGCAGGATCACGTCGGTGATGGAGCCGACCAGCAGGCCGAGACCCACCCAGACCGTTCCGCGGTGCAGCGCTTCGACCACGAAGAGCGGGACCAGCGAACTGCGAATGCCGAAGATCGCCCACCCGGTGCCGGCGTTGACGGCGAGCGCGGCCTGGTAGCCCCTGTCCTTCAACGCGGTGCGCAGGGTGGTGACGGGTACGTCGGCGGCGGCGGTGTCCTCCACCTTCGCCGAGCGGTGGAGGAACACCATCGCGATCGCGCCGGCGACGGTGAGCGTGCCGGCGTAGAGGAAGAACGGCAGCCGCAGCGTGATCCCGCCGAGCAGGCCGCCGAGCGCGGGCCCGGTCAGCCCGCCGAGCAGGAAGCCGCCGTAGAACCGGCTGCTGGCCTGCCCGCGCATGCTGGTGGGCACCGAGCGCAGCATCAGGCTCTGGGCCGAGACGCTGAACATCACTGACCCGACGCCGCCGATCGCGCGTAGCGCGAGCATCTGCTCGTAGTTCTGCGAGAGCCCGGTCAGCAGGCTGGAGACCGCGACGATGCCGATGCCGGTCGCCATGATCACCCGCTCGCCGAACTTGTTGACCAGCCAGCCGCCGAACGGGCTGAAACACAGCCGCATGAACGCGAAGGCCGAGATCACCAGGCCGGCGGCGGTCTGCCCGACCCCGAACTCGCGGGCGAAGATCGGGATGACCGGGGCGACGATGCCGAAGCCCAGGGCCACCGAGAACGCGACCGCTGCGAGGACCCAGACCTCACGGGGCATCTCGGAGGTGGCGAACCTCCGGGTGATCAGCGCGCGCATGGCGGCGCCATGCTCGCACGGGTCCTCGGACGGGTCAGGCACATTCCAAGGCCAACCCCAGGGCCGGGCGGGATCTTCCCGCGTCGCAAGTTCACCTGAGCCCTCTAGAATCGGACGTTCGCCCGGAACGGGCGGGTCAGGTCGACGAGGGGATCGCGTGGCCGCGGAGTTCAGCGTCGCCGAGGCCGAGGTCGCGCGCGAGCAGGCCTACGTCTCGATGCTCTACCACCGTCTGGACGAGGTACGGGACGAGGCCGCCCAGCGGCGCCGGGGCGTGGCGCGCAAGGTGGGGAACACCCCGCAGGCCGGTGTCGAGTGGGAGGCGTTCAACACCCTCCACGCGCACCGGCTCGCCGCGCTGGACGCCGCGGCCCGCGGCTTGTGCTTCGGCCGGCTGGACCTCACCGACGGGCCGACCCGGTACATCGGCCGGGTCGGGCTGCAGAACCCCGAGGCCGCCGCTGAGGAACCGATGCTGCTGGACTGGCGCGCGCCGGCGGCCCAGCCGTTCTACCTGGCCACGGCGGTGGAGCCGGCCGGGGTCGGGCGGCGGCGCCGGATCGCGTCCTCGGGCCGCACCGTCACCGGTGTCTCCGACGAGATCTTCGACGCCGACGCCGCCTCCCGCTATCAGGGCGAGCTGGTGGGGGAGGCCGCGCTGCTCTCCGCCCTCTCGGCCGCGCGCACCGGGCGGATGGGCGACGTCGTCGAGACCATCCAGGCCGAGCAGGACCGGATCATCCGGGCCGAGCGCCAGGGCGTGCTGGTCGTGGCCGGCGGGCCCGGCACCGGCAAGACCGCGGTGGCCCTGCACCGGGCCGCCTACCTGCTCTACGCGCACCGCGAGGTGCTGGCCCGCCGGGTCGTGCTGGTGATCGGCCCGAGCCCCACGTTCTGCGACTACATCGGCCAGGTGCTCCCCAGCCTGGGCGAGACCGACGTGCTGCTGCGCAGCATCGGCGCGCTGATCCCCGACCTGGAACCGACGCTGACCGAGACGCCCGCGGTCGCGGAACTCAAGGGCCGCCTGGTGATGGCCGAGGTCGTCGCGGCCGCCCTGCGGAAGCGGGAGGAATCCGGACCGGACGGCCTGCGGGTTCGCCACGTCGGCTACGAACTGCGGGTCGATGCCCGGGCGTGCCGGCGGATCGCGGACTCGGCGCGACGCGGCGGGCGGTTGCACAACGACGCCCGCCCCGGCGTGCAGCGTCGGCTCATCGACGCCCTGGCCCGGCACTACGTCGCCCAGGTCGGCGCCGACCCACGCGGCGGCAAGAATCTGCTCGACGAGCACGACCAGACCGACCTGCGCCGTGAGCTGGCCGACGAGCCCGCGGTCCTCGCCGCGATCGAGTCCGTGTGGCCGTGGCTGACCCCGGAGGACCTGATCGGCGGGCTGTTCGCCGACCCGAAGCGGCTCGCGGCCGCCGCACCCCAGCTCACCGCCGCCGAGCGGGAGATGTTGGTGCGCGCGCCCGGGGCGGGCTGGAGCGACGCCGACGTCCCGCTGCTGGACGAGGCCGCGGAATTGCTCGGTGAGCTCCCGGACTACGCCGCCGAGGCGCGGGCCCGCGCCTCCGAGGCCGAGCGCGTCGAGCTGGAGGACTACGCCGCCGGTGTGCTGGCGATCGCGCAGGGGTCGCGGTCCACCGACATCGAGGACGAAGCCGGCTCGGACGAGGCCGCCGAGGTACTCAGCGTCTTCGACGTCGTCTCCGGGCGCGGCCTGGCCGGCCGGATGGACGAGATCGACGACCGGACCCCGGTGGAGCGCGCCGCCGCGGACCGGAGCTGGACCTACGGCCACGTGATCGTCGACGAGGCGCAGGAGCTCACCGCGATGGCCTGGCGGGCCCTGATGCGCCGGATCCCGACGCGGTCGATGACCATCGTCGGCGACCTGTTCCAGAGCTCCTCCCCGGGCGGGGCGTCCTCGTGGGGCGACGTGCTCTCGCCCTACGTGCGCGCCGAGAACTGGCGGGTCGCGGAGCTGACCGTCAACTACCGGGCGCCGTCCGAGGTGATGGCGGTCGCCGCCCGGGTGCTCACCGAGATCGATCCGGGCGCCACCCCGCCCCGGTCGGTGCGCACCGTCGGCGTGCTGCCGTGGAAGGAACGGGTGGACGGCGCTGAGCTGGGCACCCGGCTGCGCAAGGCGGCCGAGGCCGAGCTGGACGCCGGCGCCGGCAACCTGGCCGTGCTGGTCGCGGCCGGCGGCGAGGCGGAGGCCTGGGCGGCGCTGGAAGGCACTCCGGGACTGGCGACCGTCGGGCCGCACGGCCCCGACCTGCGGGCCCGCGTCGTCGTTCTGACGGTGGGTCAGGTCAAGGGTCTGGAGTTCGACTCCGTGCTGGTGATCGAGCCCGCCGCGATCGTCGAGGCTTCCGCCCGCGGCCGCAACGACCTCTACGTCGCCCTCACCCGCGCCACCACCCGCCTCGGCATCCTGCACACCCGCGAGCTCCCGCCGAGCCTGGCCGACGACGCGGGCTGGGCCTTCTGATCGATCCCCCGAACCATTAGGCGTGACACGCTTTGTGGTTCGGGGCGGGTCAGCCGGCGCGGCGGGCGTTGCGGTTGCGCAGGCGCAGGTAGTCGCTGACGACGTAGTCGCCGAGGCGGTCCGGGTCGGGGTAGAAGACGCGGCCGCCGCTGCGCCGGGCGACCTCCTCGCAGAACGCGGCCAGGCGGGGGTCCTCGTCGAGGGAGAAGATGTTGAGCATCGCGCCGCGCCGGGTCATCGCGTCGACCTGGGCGTAGGTCAGCGACAGGGTGGACGGGGCAGGCGGCCAGTCGAAGTGCACGCCGCCGTCGCGCAGCAGGTGCGCGGTCGGTTCGCCGTCGGTGACGACCAGCACGATCCGCTCGCTGCCCGGGTGCTTGTCCAGGAACTTCCCGGACAGCAGCAAGGCGTGCTGCAGGTTCGTGCCTTGGACGTAGTCCGGTTCCAGGGTCGCCAGTTCCGTCGCGGAGATCTCCTGCGCATAGCGGGAGAAGCCGATCAGCTGCACGGCGTCCGAGGGGTACATCCCGGTGACCAGCGTGTGCAGCGCGAGCGCGGTGGTCTTGGCCTGGATCCAGGTGTCGCGCAGCACCATCGAGTACGACATGTCGATCAGCACCGACACCGCGGCCCGGCCGCGACGCTCGGTCTCGGCGACCTCGAAGTCCTCGACGGCCAACGCGATCCGCCCGCCACCTTCGGGCGCTCCACCGCGGCGCACCGCGTTGGTCAACGTGCGGACGACGTCGATCGGTTGCTCGTCGCCGAACTGCCAGGCACGGGTGGATCCGGTCAGCTCCCCGGCGGCGCCGGCGGAGTGGATCTCGTGGTTGCCGTGGCGGTGGGCCGACAGCGAGGCGAAGACCTTGCGCAGCGCGGACTGCCCGATCCGGCGCACCGCCTTCGGGGTCAGCTCGAGTCGGCCGCCGGAGCGGTTCAGCCAGCCCTGCTCCTCCAGCTCGCGCTGGATCCGGCGCAGTTCGGCGAGGTCGTCCAGCGCGCCGCGACCCAGCGCCCGGCGCACGGCGTCCTCGTCGACGTCGTCCAGGCTCGCGCCGGGGTACTCCTGGCCGAGGGTGGACATCAGTTCCTCCGCGTCGGACAGGTCCTGGAAGGCGGTGGTGGCATTGCCCATGCCCAGGGATTCCTGCCCGGTCAGCTTCGACCCGCCGTCCCAGTCCAGGTCCGGGCGTCGGGACCGGAGCGCGTCGCCGAGCCGGCTCATCTCGGAGGACATCCCGAGATCGGAGAACACGCCTTCGGCGGCCTCGGCCAGCTCGGCGCGTTGCTCCGGAGTGAGGGACGCCATCATCCGCTGGGCCGCGGCCATCCGGCGGGCGAGGGAGTCGACGAGCTCGTCCAGGTTCTGCGGGTTGTCCGGAAAGAAGTCGCCGTAGCGGTCCATGAAGCAGTCGAACTGATCCTGTGTCAGTTCACCGCGCTCGTCGGCGGCGAGCATCTCGTTCAGCTCGGCCAGCATGTCGCGCACGCGCGCCATGTCCTCCGGGGTCGCGCCGTCCAGGGCTTCCTTCATGCCGGCGAAGCGGCTGTCCAGGACCTCGCGGCGGAGCAGGTCCTGGGCCTGCTCGAAGGCCTCCGCAGCTTCCGGCGAGCGCCAGTCGTAGTTCTGCAGTTCCTGGATCGCCTGCGCCGTCCCCGGCGGCACCGCGTCGAGCCGGGTCTCCCGGAAGCGCGCGTCGTCGTCGGCGTCGCCGAAGAGCTGCGCCCGCTCCTGGCCGATGGCGGTGTCGACCAGGGCACGCACCTCGTCCAGGGTGCTGTCGGCGTTGCCGCGGCGGCGGATCTCCTTGCGCC
>NZ_JACDFE010000369.1 GCF_013815995.1 Sporichthya sp. | reverse complement strand
GGACACCCTGCTGGCCCGGGCCGAGTCCGAGCTGGAACGGATCGAGACCGAGATCGCCGAGGTCGCGGCCCGCTTGAGTGGTGGGGGCGGCGGCCGGCCCGGGCCCGGGCAGGTGCGCGCGGTGCTGGACGCCCTCGCCGCCGAGGCGCCCACCGACGACACCATCGTCGCCCTGGCCGGGCAGACCCTGGTCCAGGCCACCGCGTTCGTGCGCGAGCACGACCTGGTCACCATCTACGACGACGCCGTCGAGATCATCGTGATGCCGGAGATCCACCGCGGTGTCGCCATCGCCTACTGCGACCCGCCGGGCCCGCTGGAGACCGCGGACCTGCCGACGTTCTACGCGATCTCGCCGACGCCGTCGGACTGGCCGGCGGAGCGGGTCGCGTCCTTCTTCCGCGAGTACAACTGCCACATGCTCAAGGACCTCACGGTCCACGAGGCGATGCCGGGCCATGTCCTGCAGCTCGCGCACAGCCGGCGCGCGGTCACCTCGACCGCCGTGCGCTCGGCCTTCTGGAGCGGGCCGTTCGTCGAGGGCTGGGCGGTCTACACCGAAGAACTGATGGCCCGTCACGGCTTCGGCGGCGAGGAGCTGCGGATGCAGCAGCTGAAGATGCAGCTGCGGATGACGATCAACACGATCCTCGACGTCCGGGTGCACACCCGCGGCATGACCCAGGACGAGGCGATGGCGCTAATGGTCGGGCGTGGGCATCAGGAGGAGGGCGAGGCGGTCGGCAAGTGGCGCCGCTCGCTGCTCACCTCCACCCAGCTCTCCACCTACTTCGTCGGCTACCTGGGCGTGCGCGACCTGGTCTCCGACCTGCGGGCGGCCCATCCGGGCGCCTCGGACCGCGAGGTGCACGACCGCGTGCTCGCGCACGGCTCGCCCTCGCCGCGGCACCTGCGCACGCTGCTCGGCCTCTGACCTCGGTCGGGATCCCACCCCGGGCGAAAGCGATGCAGCTCACCGGAAACGGACTCGCGTCCGAGCCGGGTGCTGCGCGACAGTAGAGGTGTCCGGGTGCCCCCGATCCGGCGACAATGCGCCCCGAATCACCCGATTGCGGACGATTCGGCCGAACGCCTCTCGCATCCGTCGGCGGGCCCCGGAGCGGCTCCTCAGTGTGGCGGAGCGGTCTGGGTAGTGTTTTTCCCGGCCGCCCGGCGTGAACGCCGACGGCGCACTGAATGGAGAGCACCGTGGCCACCATCGACGAGATCCTCGCGATCGAGATCCTCGATTCGCGCGGCAACCCGACCGTCGAGGTCGAGGTCGTCCTCGACGACGGCAGTGTGGGCCGGGCCGCGGTCCCCTCCGGCGCCTCCACCGGTGCCTTCGAGGCGGTCGAGCTGCGTGACGGCGACGCCGGTCGCTACAGCGGTAAGGGCGTCCAGCAGGCGGTCATCGCGGTCGAGGACGAGATCCAGGAGATCCTGCTCGGCATCGACGCCAGCGAGCAGCGCCTGATCGACCAGGCGATGATCGACCTCGACGGCACCCCCGGGAAGTCCCGGCTCGGCGCAAACGCCCTGCTCGGTGTCAGCCTCGCGGTGGCCCGCGCCGCCGCGGCGAGCGCCGACCTGCCGCTCTTCCGTTACGTGGGCGGCCCGAACGCGCACGTGCTCCCAGTCCCGATGATGAACATCCTCAACGGCGGCGCTCACGCCGACACCAGCGTCGACATTCAGGAATTCATGATCGCCCCGGTCGGGGCCGAGACCTTCTCCGAGGCGCTGCGGATGGGCGCGGAGGTCTACCACGCGCTGAAAGCGGTGCTGAAGCAGCAGGGCCTGGCCACCGGCCTCGGGGACGAGGGCGGCTTCGCCCCCGACCTGCCGAGCAACCGCGCAGCGCTGGACCTGATCTCGACCGCGATCGGCAGCGCCGGATTCACGCTCGGCGACGACGTCCTGCTCGCCCTCGACGTGGCCGCGACCGAGTTCCACTCCGACGGCGTCTACAACTTCGAGGGTCAGAAGCGCAGCACCGAGCAGATGGCGGAGTACTACGGCGACCTGGTCGCGAATTACCCGCTGGTCTCGATCGAGGACCCGATGGACGAGGAGGACTGGGACGGCTGGCACGCGCTGACCGAGCTCTTGGGCTCCAAGGTCCAGCTGGTCGGCGACGACCTGTTCGTCACCAACCCCGAGCGCCTGGCCCGCGGCATCGCCGAGGGCACCGCCAACGCGCTGCTGGTCAAGGTCAATCAGATCGGCACGCTGACCGAGACCCTCGACGCGGTCAACCTCGCGCACCGCAACGGCTACCGCTGCATGATGAGCCACCGTTCCGGCGAGACCGAGGACACCACGATCGCCGACCTCGCGGTGGCGACCGACTGCGGCCAGATCAAGACCGGCGCCCCGGCCCGGTCCGAGCGGGTCGCCAAGTACAACCAGCTGCTGCGGATCGAGCAGATGCTCGACGACGCCGCGCGGTACGCGGGTCGGTCCGCCTTCCCGCGGTACCAGGGCTGAGAAGCTTCTTCGATGAAGGTCCCTCGCCGCGCCGCCGCGCGTCCTGCACCCCGTGACCGGGCCCGCCCGGCCGCCGGGCGTGGTGC
>NZ_JACDFE010000219.1 GCF_013815995.1 Sporichthya sp. | reverse complement strand
CGCAACTCCAGTGCCCGCGGCATGCTCTTCTACCGCCTGCTCCAGCAGGCCGTCGCCACCGATCCACACCCGCTGAACGAACTGATCGTCAGATAACAGTCCCGATAAGGATCACTGCACTCAAGCAAATATGCAGAACATATGTTCGACTCCTGCAACCGGAACGCCCTCCGGCCCCGGTCCTCCGGGCATCCATGCCTTGATGACCACGACACGCCGTAGACCCCCCGGCGTGTCGTGGCGTCCAGGCATGGATGCCGGCCTGAAGGGCGGCCGTCATGCCCCGCGACCCCGCTGGCGCTCTGCGCCTCTGGCCAGAGCGGCGGCGAGGCGGCGCTGCAGAAGGGCTGGATTTCGGACCTCCCGCCAACCCCATCGCACAACCTCGAGCCCGTCCTCGAGAACGAGCTGCTCGCGCGACTTCTCACGACGAATGGCGGCCAGCGGATCCTCTCCAGGTGCAGCCTGGTACTTGCCGAATCCGTCTGCCTCGCCGACGACGAGAACGTCGTCCCAGAAGAAGTCGACGCGGATCCGCACGCCGCCGACCACCAGCCAGACCTGTGTCTTGGGGACTCTGATCCCGATCTCCGGAAACGTGGCCCGGGACGCGGATTCCAACGGAGACTCCGACGCCGGATCGAGGAAATCGATCACCCGCCGGACCTTGACGATGCCGCGCCGGAACGCCGGCCACTCCGCGGTCTCGCCCAACTCCCCGACCGTCACCAGGCCCTTGCGAACGGCGGATTCAGCCACCACCACACCGCCCACGAACGACAACTCCGCACACAGGTCGACGATCGTTCGGGCCGGCGTGGTCAGCCGCACCCCGTGAAGCTCGGTGACGTGGTGATCCGGCAGCTGCGCCACTCGCAGCCGGTACCCGTCGCGATGGGTGCCCGAGACCGTGAGGTCCCCGGTCATGACGACTAGCTCCTGGTGCGGCGGGTCCAGAAACTCCAGGCCGTAGATCTGTGCGGCCGAGGCAGCCGCAGCCACGACCGGCGTCTTGAACGACGTCTGCAGACCTCGAACATGCAGGGCGTGCAGCAGCGCGGGATCTGACGAAGCCGCCGCCAGGTCAGCCGTCGAGACGTAGACGGCGGCGCGCAATCGGCGGATGTACCCGGCCCGAGCCATTCGCCGGACGTCGGACAGGTCGAAACCCTCCGCGCGAGCCTGTTCCAAGGTGAACGGTCCACGCCAGTCGTCCAGAAAATCCCCCATGCGGCGCGACCTTGGTCAGTCGCGCGCCTCCGGTCCAGCCCACGAACGATTCCTGTGGACGACCGCCACCGCCCCGGCCACTGTGAACATCGCGACCTCGTCAGACGGGCATCCATGCCTTGCCGGCGCGACACGCCGCGCCCCCAGCGGCGCGTCGTGGTCACCCAGGCATGGATGCCCAGGTGCCTGCGGCGCCCGTGCCCGGCGTATCAGTCGACGAGGGGGATGTCCTCGAAGTAGCCCTGCCGCTCCCGGTAGAACTCGATGCCGGTGCCGTGGGGGTCGCGGAAGTACATGCTGTTGTGCACGCCGCGGTCCGGGCCGAGGTAGTCCGTGCCGGCGCCGTCGAGCTTGGCCTTGAGCTCGTCGAACCGTTCCGGGGTCACCGACAGCGCGATGTGCTGGACGTTGCCGATGGTCTCGGAGTACTCCGGGTGGTCGTGACCCGGGAAGTCGAAGAAGCCGAGCAGCGTGCGGTTGCCGAGGTCGAAGAAGAAGTGGCTGGAGCCGTTGTAGTCGCGGTTCTCCACGAGCTCGACCAGTGGGAAGCCGAGGAACTCCTGGTAGAAGCGGATGGTCTCCTCCACGTCGCGACAGATCAGCGCGAGGTGATGGATGCCTCCGGTCGGCGGCGCGGGGCGTTCGACCTTCGGCCTGACGTACTTCGATCGAAGCTCGTCACGGCGGGCCCGGACGGCCTCGAGCTCGGCACCCTCGGGCTGTGGCATCGACTGATCCTCCGTTGCGTCCGAACAAGCGTGGGCTATAGCTCACCCTGCTTCGGACGTCAGGTCCAGTCCGGACCCAGCCCGGACTCAGCCTGCGGTCATCCCGCCGTCGGCGGCGACGATGGAGCCGGTCAGGAACGAGGCCTCCTCCGAGGCCAGGAACAGCACCGCCGCGGCGATCTCCGCCGGCGTCCCCAGCCGGCCGATCGGGTACTTCTCCACGGTCATCGCGATGCCGGCGGCGAGGTCGCCGCCGCCCCGCACCGCCAGCAGCGGCTCGCTCATCGGGGTGAGCACGGTGCCGGGACACACCGCGTTCACCCGGACCTGGCGCGGGCCGAGGTCGAGGGCCATCTGCCGGGTCAGCGCGACCACGGCGCCCTTGGACGCGCAGTACACCGAGGCCCAGCCGATCCCGACCAGCCCGGCCACGGACGCGACGTTCACGATCCCCGCTGATTCACCGGGCGCCGGAGCGAAGTGCCGCAGGGCCGCCCGCGAGCACAACTGCACGCCCTTGACGTTGACCGCCATGCAGCGGTCCCAGTCCGCCTCGTCGATGACCTCGACGCTGCCCAGAACACCGAAGGTCCCGGCGTTGTTGACCAGGACGTCGAGCCGGCCGAACCGGGCTGCGGCGGCGTCGACGGCCGCATCCACCTCGGCGGCCACCGTGACGTCGGCGGTCAGTGCCAGGGCTGAGCCGTCCGGAACCAGGGCGACGGTCTCCGCCGCCGCCTCGCCGCGGACGTCCAGCACGGCCACCGCGGCCCCCTCGGCCACAAATCGGAGCACGGTCGCCCGCCCGATCCCCGAGCCCCCGCCGGTCACCAGCGCGACGCGTCCTGCCAACCGCTCACCCATGGGCCGCGACCCTAGCCCGCCCCGGCTGGGCCACCGCATGTCCGGGACCGCGCAAAGAAACCGGGGAAATATGTGGCCTGCGGACTATGGCGTCCGCCCCGCTCGCAACTACCGTCACTTGAATGGCGCTGCGACCGCCCCCGCCGAACACGTGGGCCAACCCCTACCGCGGGCTCTCGATGCAGGAGGTCGACTTCCCGCTCACCGAGCCCGCGATCCTGGCGTTCCTGCTCGGTCGTGAGGTCTACCGCCGCACCGAGTACCTCGCCCTGCGCCACGGCGAGCAGACCGCCCTGGTCCAGGTGGTCAAGGAGAGCGAGGTCCCGCTGTTCTCCCCCGTCACCGAGGCCCTGGTCCTGGCCCTGCCGGAGCAGGTCGGCTTCGTCGTCGACCCCGACGTCGACGCCGGCAACGCCACCGCGTTGGCCCGCGTGGCCGTCCCCGGCAAGCTCGCCACCGTCGTGCTCGGCATGTTCGAGCACGTCAACTTCCTCTATCGGCCGCAGCCGATCCGGGTCAGGGTCACCGAGGTCGTGCCGCCGAGCCCACCCAAGCTGCTCACCCAGGCCCAGCAGGTGGTGGCCTTCGACGAGGACCTGCCCCCGATCGATCTGATCCTCGATGCGGTGAACGTCGACGAGCTGGTCGCGGCCAACCCCGCCGAGCACTATCTGCTGCCCTGCCGTGGCTCCGGGGCCGCGCCGGCCGGCGCCGACGTCGCTTTCCTGGACACCCGCCCGGCCACCCGCGAGGACTGGCTGCTGATCGGCTGCGAGCGTTCGCTGCAGTTCCACCGGCACTTCTACGGCGACGAGCCGCCCCGGGTCGACCTGTGCCCGCGCGCTCGCCTCGAGGCCGACGAGGACTTCGCGGCCAGCGGGGACTACGCCCTGATCAAGTGCTGCCTCATCGAGCGCGGCCTGGACGTCGGCGGACGCACCGCGGTCGTGCCCTGGGGCGCGAACCTGGACGAGATCCGCGACGGGCTCCGGAAGCTACTTCTGATCGGGCCCGAATGAGTTCGCACCTGTCCGACTCCGAGATCTACGGCCATCTCTGGACCACCCCCGAACTCCACAAGCTCTTCGACGACCGCGGCCGCACCCAGTCCTGGCTCGACGTGCTGGCGGCCCTGGCCGCCGCGCAGGCCGACGTCGGGCTCATCCCCGCCGACGCCGCCGCCGCGATCGCCGCGGGCGCCAAGGTGGACGCCCTCGACCTGACCGAGGTCGCGGCGCAGACCCGGGCCACCGGGCACTCCACCCTCGGCCTCATCCGTGGGCTCAAAGCGCTGCTGCCCACCGACGTTCACGAGTGGGTCTACTACGGCGCCACCGTGCAGGACATCACCGACACCGCGACCGCACGCACGATGCGCACAGTCCTCGACATCGTCGACCGCGACGTCGGACGCTGCCGGCAGGCCTGCCTGACCCTCGCCCGAGACCACCGCACCACCGTGATGTGCGGGCGCACCCACGGCCAGCCCGGCCTGCCGATCACCTTCGGATTCAAGGCCGCGATCTGGGCCGATGAACTGACGCGGCATCAGGAACGGATCGCGCAGGCCCGGCCGCGCCTGGAGGTCGTCCAGCTCGGCGGGGCGCTGGGCACCATGGAGTTCTGGGGCGAGGCGGCCCTCCCCCTGCTGGACGCGTTCGCCGACCGCACCGGCCTGGCCGCCCCCGACGTCCCGTGGATCACCGCCCGGGACCGGGTCGCCGAGTTCACCTGGCTGCTCGCGATGGTCAGCGGCACGCTGGGCAAGATCGGCAACGAGATCTTCGAGTTGCAGCGTCCCGAGATCGGTGAGGTCGCCGAACCCTTCACTCCCGGCCAGGTCGGCAGCATCACGATGCCGCACAAGCGCAACCCGGAACTGGCCGAGCACCTGGACACCTTGGCCCGCCGGGTCCGGGCCAACGCGGCCGGCTCCCTGGAGGGCCTGATCGCGCTGCACGAGCGGGACGGCCGGTCCTGGAAGGCCGAGTGGCTGGCGGTGCCGGAGTCGGCGCAACTCACCGGCGCCGCCCTCGGCTTCGCCGCCCGGTTGCTGGCGGGCCTGCAGGTCAACGCCGAGAAGATGCGGGCCAATCTCGACGAACGTCGCGGGTACCTGCTCTCCGAGCCGCTGATGCGGGCGCTGTCGGACCGGATCGGTAAGCACGCCGCCCACGAGGCCGTGTACGCCGCCGCGATGGCCGGGATCGACCGCGGCGTCGATCTCACCGAGGTGCTCCTGGAGCAGCAGCTTCTGACGCCGGATCAGATCGAGGCCGCCACCGACCCGGCCAAGGCCCTCGGCGCGGCCACCGCCTTCGTGGACCGGATGCTGAAGACGTGAACCCCCACGTCGGCCTGTCCGCCCAGCCCCGCACCAGGCTCGGCACCTTCCCCACTCCGCTGCACCCCGCGCCACGGCTGTCGGTCGAGCTCGGCGTCGAGGTGTGGTTCAAGCGGGACGACCTGACCGGGCTCGGCCTGGGCGGCAACAAGGTCCGCGCCCTGGAGTACGTGCTCGGCGACGCCGAACGGGTCGGCGCGGACACCCTGGTCACCGGTGGTGGGCCGGCCTCGAACTGGGCGATGCTCGCCGCGCTGGCCGCCCGCACCCGCGGCCTGGACGCGGTGCTGGTGATGTACGGCGACCCGGTGCCGGCCACCGGCAACCTCGCGCTCGCCGAGCTGGCCGGGGCGCGGGTCGTGTTCACCGGAGATACCGACCGCACCTCCGTCGACCGCGGCGTGGCCGACGAGGCCGCCAAGCTGGTGGTCGACGGGCGGCGGCCGTACTCGCTGGGCCGGGGCGGGGCGACGCCGGTCGGCGCCCTCGGCTACGTCGCCGGGACGCTGGAACTCGTGGGCCAACTGCACGAGCGGGCCCTCGAACCGGCCACGGTGTGGACCGCGACCGGGTCCTGCGGCACCCAGTCCGGTCTGGTCGCGGGCGCGTCCTGGCTGCGCCCGGGCTATCGGGTGGTCGGAGTCAGCGTGAGCCGTCCGGTCGAGGAGTGCACGGCGCGGATCGCCGACACCGCCGCCGGGGCCTGCGCCCTGATCGGGGCGCCGGCGCCGGTCGAGCTGCCGGAGGTCCGCGGCGACCAGCTCGGCGCCTACGGCCGGCGCTCCGATTCGGGGGCGGACGCGGCGCGGCTGGTGGCCCGGACCGAAGGCGTCTTCCTGGATCCGGTGTTCGCGGCCAAGGCCATGGCCGGGCTGATCAGTGCCGCCGCGGATTCAAGGGTCGAAGGTCCCGTGATCTTTCTGGTCACCGGCGGGGCACCCACCCTGTTCTTCGCGAAATAGACCCCGCAGCTCGCCCTGCTCTGTCCGCTTTCGCTCCCGGGAAATCAACCTTTCGGCTGACTCAAGGTCGATCGTCCAGAGGATTTCCCCGCCGGGTGAAACCGTCTTGGATGCCCGGCCGTCTGACCCCGTGAAAGCGCGCAACGAGTCAGCACCGCCCGCCTGCACCGGCGACCCACGCACGGAGGACGACATGCACACCTGCTCCTGGTTCAGCTCGAACGAGCATCCGGAGTGCGGCCAGCCCGCGCCCCATCTGGTCACCGTGACCACGCCGCTCTACCGGGCGACGATGTGGTTCTGCACCGATCACAAGCTCGCGCAGGAGGCCAACTTCGCGCGTCGCGTCCCCGGCCAGCGTCGGTCCGTGGCCGCCAAGACCTCGGCCTCGACCTCCACCTGAAACTGGCCTGAACCATCCGCAGCGTGATCGCTGCACCCCCGATGCCCGGATGACCCAGGTCGTCCGGGCATCGCCATGTCCGGCCCGGTCTCAGCCCGAGACGATCCGCTTCGCCTCGGCCACCAGCGCCGCCTCGACGGCGTCGAAGGCCGCGGTCCGCTCAGCCACCCGCGCAGCGGCGGCGCGACCGGTCGCGACCGCCTCCGCGGCCATCGTGCGCACCACCGAGGGCTCGGCCCCACCCCGGGTGTTGCGGGTCCGCACGATGGACCGCGGGTCCAGCGCCTGGCTCAGGTCCGAGCCCGTCACGCCCAGCGGCGACCCGGTCACCTCGACCGCGGCCGCGTCCAGCATCTCGCCGGTGATGTCGATCCCGCGCACCTTCTCCGCAGCCGCGCGCCGCACGGTGGCACCGACCACCTCATACGCGGTCCGGTAGTCCACGCCCAGCGTCACCATCAGGTGCTCGGCCAGGTCCGCGGCCTGCGAGTAGCCGGACTCCAGCGCCTGGTACATCCGCTCCGGGTTCGCCGTCAGGCCTGAGGTGACCCCGGCCATCAGTGCGACCTGACGGGTCGCCAGATCCAGGGCCCGCGGGACCTCGCCGTAGGCGAAGATCAGGTTGTCGCTGCGGGCCGACGGGCTTTTGGTCGTCGCCAGCAGCCCGGTGAGCCGGCCGATCAGGACGCCGGCCTCACCCCGGACCATGGTCAACGCGTACGGGTTGCGCTTCTGTGGCATCAGCACGCTGGTGCGGGTGTGCCCTTCGGCCAGGCTGACGTAGTCGAACTCGTTGGAGGCCCAGATCTCCAGGTCCTCAGCCATCTTCGCCACCGTGACCGCCAGCGAGGCGACGGCGCCGAGCAGCGCGACGTAGCCGTCGGTCTGCCACATCGCGTCCCGGGTGTGCTCGATGACCCCGTCGAACCCGAGCAGGCCGGCCACCACCTCGCGGTCGCCGGTCAGCGCGCTGCCGTTCACCCCGCCGGCCCCGCCCGGGCTCTGGTTGAGCCGATCCAGCTCCGCCTCGAGCCGGTCGATGTCGCGCAGCGCCGCGTGCGCAAACGCGACCAGGTAGTGCCCGAAGGTCGAGGGCTGCGCGTGCTGCAGGTAGGTCTGCTCGGCCATGAAGGTCTCGGCGTGAACGTCGGCCTGCTCGCCGGCGGCGACCACGATCGCCGCCGCCGCGTCGAGCAGGCC
>NZ_JACDFE010000218.1 GCF_013815995.1 Sporichthya sp. | reverse complement strand
TACCAGGCGTTGAAGACGATCTTTTGTCCGTCGCACTCGTGGTAGCGCACCCGCAGTGGCATTCGGATGATCGGCTCGGTCATGGCCCAGGACCCTAGCCGCGCCTCGTTCGTCCGGGGTCGAGCGCGTGCATGCGAACGCCATTCGCGGGCATTTCCTCTGCACACACTCCGAGGAGCCGCCCGCTCCACGCTTGATGAGGACCCGCCCATGTCGACCGACGCCATCGTCCTGCTGCGCGCGGACCACAAAGAGATCAAGCGACTGTTCCGTCGCTTTGAGAAGGCCGAGAAGGCGGCCGAGAAGCAGAGCCTGGTCAAGCAGATCCTCGAGCTGCTCGCCGTCCACACCTACATCGAGAACGAGGGCCTGTACCCACAGGTCCGCAAGCAGGTACCGGACCTCGAGTCCGACATCCTCGAGTCCTACGAGGAGCACCACGTCGCCGACCTGCTCTGCGCCGAGCTCGCTGACATGACCCCCGCCGACGAACGCTTCACAGCGAAGGTCACGGTGCTGATCGAGAGCGTCGAGCACCACATCGAGGAGGAGGAGTCCGCCTGGTTCCCGGACGTGCGGGAGTCCCTCGGGCGCAAGGACCTGCAGGAGATCGGCGCCGAGATGCTGAAGCTGCGCAAGAAGGCGCCGAAGCGGCCGAAGAAGCTCAAGACGGAGCTGGTCGAGCGGAAGGCGGCCAAGGCGCCGACGAAGGTCAAGGTGCCCGCGCAGGCGGTCGCCGCGGTTCGCTTGGCCGAGGTAGGGGATGGGCTCCCCGGGATGGAGACCGCCGCCCGCTGAGCAGCATCGGCAGTTGACACTTTCGAGGAAAAGTGTCAACTATGACCCATGACCACTCCGACCCGCCCCGCCCGTGTCCGCGCCCGGGTGCCCCGCCAGGCGGACGTCAAGCTCGCCGTCCGCTGGGGCATCCGGCAGGGTCTGCCGGCCGTCGGCATGAAGCTCGGCGCCCGCAGCGGTGACCTGTTCGCGCGGCTCAACGCCGACCCGGCGCTGCAGAAAGACCCATTCCCGCTGTACGCCCAGATCCGGGCGCAGGGCGACGTCGTGCCCGGCCGCTACGTCTACACCGCGGCGCGCTACGGCGTGGTCAGCGAGTTGCTCAAGAGCGACGCGTTCCGCTCGGGCGTACCGGACGAGGCCCTGCCGGCACCGCTGCGGCGGGCGCTGGCGTGGGCGATCGACCCTCGTGCGCAACCGTTCACCGAGCGCCCGGCGATGATCATGACGAACGGTGCCGAGCACCTCCGGCTGCGCAAGGTCGCGAGCCGCGGGTTCACCCCCAAGGCGATCGACAACCTGCGGCTTCGCACGATCGAGATCGCCGACCACCTGCTTGACGAGCTCGACGAGGCCAAGCACCGCGACGGCAGCCCGGCGGACCTTGTCGAGGAGTACGCCAACCTGCTGCCGGTGCTGGTGATCGCCGAGGTTCTCGGCGTCCCCGCGAAGCTGCAGGAGACGTTCCTGGGCTGGGGCGACCGCATCCTGCAGATCGCCGCGTTCGGGGTCCCGTTCCGCACCTTCCTCGACATCGAGGACTGCCTGCGCGAGATGAACACCTGGCTGCTGGGCCACTTCGACTACCTGCGGGCGAACCCCGGGGAGAACCTCCTCAGCCGGATGGTGGCGGCCTCCGACGCCGAGAACGCCACCGGCAACGGGCTGACCGAGACCGAGCTGATGGCGAATGCCGGCCTGCTGCTGTTCGCCGGGTTCGAGACCACCGTCAACCTGATCGGCAGCGGTGCGCTGCGCCTGCTCGCGCACCCCGACCAGGCGAAGCTGCTGCGGGACGAGCCGGAGCGCTGGCGTAACGCGATCGACGAGATGCTCCGCCTGGACGGTCCGGCTCAGTTCACGGTCCGACACTCGCAGGTGGCCACCGAGCTGCGCGGCGTCCCGGTGCCCAAGTTGAGGATGATCATCTGCCTCCTCGCCGGCGCCAATCGCGACCCCGCCGTGTTCGCCGACCCGGATCGCTTCGACATCACCCGGGCGAATGCGCGCGACCACCTCGCCCTCGGCGCCGGCGTGCACTTCTGCCTCGGCGCCTCGCTGGCCCGCCTCGAGGGCGAGGTCGCGCTGAGCCGGCTCTTCGAACGCTTCCCGAACCTCGCCGCCGCCGGTGCGCCGACACTCGGCCCGAACGCCGCGCTGCGCGGTTACATCCAGGTCCCCGCGACCCTGGGCCTGGGCTGACGATAATCGCGGGCATGACCGCCCGCGACCGCATCCTCGCTGCCGTCGAGGAGCTGATCGGGCAGGGCGGCTTCAAGGCGGTCAGCATCGCCTCGGCCGCCGGCGCGGCCGGGGTCTCCCGGCAGACGGTCTACGCCAACTTCGGCACGTTGGAGGACCTCGTCGCTGAGGCCGTCACCGAGGTCAGCACCCGCGCCCTCGGAGAGATCGCCGAACAGATCGACGCGGTGACCGACGCCGGGGCCTACGCCGTCGAGCTGATCGTGGCGGCGCGGGCGGCGTTCCGGGACACCCCGGCGCTGGCGATCCTGGTGTTCCCGGAGTCGGGCAACCCGATGTTCGAGGCCGACATGATGACTAACGCGCTGCCGATCGTGGAGGCCTTCGTCGCGCCGTTGTTCGAGCGGGCCCCGCACCTGATGGAGCGTCAGGGCGACGTGGTCGAGGTGCTGCTGCGTACCGGACTCGGGGTCCTGCTCTTCAACAGCGACGCGATCCGCTCCGACGCCGACCTGCGCGGGTTCCTCACACGCACGCTGCTGCCGGCGATGGGCCTGGCCGGCTGAGTCCAGATTCGCAGCTTGAACTTGACACTTTTAGCCTAAAGTGTCAACCATGCCGCTGTCCCGCCGCACGTTCCTCGCCGGTACCTCGAACGCGGCATCCGCTGGCCCGCCGCCCCGAAGGTCGACACCTTCCCGCACATCAGCCCGAACCCGGCCAGCCTCGACCACCGGTTGTCCTGGCTCGGGTCGCCGACCTTCCTGCCGATCCCGCTGCCGCAGCGCCGGTTCACCGGCTGCTCGAACGCGTGCAGGGCGACCACATGGCGGTCATGTGCGCGGCCGGGGTGGGCGTCTCGACCGCGTGCACTACCCGCGGGCGGCCCGAATGCTCGGGCTGGCGACCGCGCCGGACGAACTGATCGAGTCGCCGAACTACGCCGCCTCGCGGGTCTTTGCGAGCCGGGCCCGCGAGAACGGTTACGCCGTCTCCAAGGTGCCGATGCCCATCGACTGGAACTTCGCGCTGCGCGAACTGCGCGGGGAGATGAAGCCGTTCTACACCAACACCCCTCGCTGACCATCGCCGCGATCGCCGAGCGGGCGATGGACCACATCGTGGCCCGCGACGTCGGCACCCGGATCTGAGAGGTGATCTGACAACGTGTCACCGATGACTGAGTCCGTTCCCGATCCCGCTGGTGCAGCCGGCGCGGGGCCGCCGCTCGCCCCCAAGCCGGCCCGCGTGCCGTGGTCGCGGCGCCGCAGGATCGCGACCTGGACCTCGGTCGGCGTCGTCGCTTCCGGGCTCGGTCTGGTCGTGCTCGACCGCGGCGCGGAAATCGTCATCGAGCGCGTGGTAGCCGGCAAGGTCAAGGGCTGTCTGCAGACCCCGGACCGGCCGAAGGTCGAGATCTCCGGCTTCCCGCTGCTGCCCGACCTGGTCCGCGGCCGCTTGAGCGGGATGACCATGACCGCCCACGACGCCAACGCCCAGGGCGTGCGGGTCTCGGAGTTGAAGGTCGAGGCCCACGGGGTGGAGCGCAAGGGCTCCGGCGGCGAGATGGACTCCCTGCGCGGCTCCGGCCTGGTCACCTACGACGCGATGAGCGAGCAGGCCATGGGCATGACGGTGTCCAACGGCGGAGACGGCGGCATCAAGATCTCCGGCGGCATCAGCATCTTCAGCGGCTCGGCGACCACGACCCCGCGCATCGAGGACGGCGAACTGGTGCTGGCGCCGGGTCAGGTCTCCACCCCGCTGTTCGGAGACGTCGACTTCGGGGACTTCCCGGAGGTCCGGATCCCGATCCGCGAGCTGCCGGCCGGGGTCGATGTCGAGCTCAACCCCACCGACCGCGGCCTCGAGTTCAGCTTCGACGGTACCGATGTCGTCCTGCCGGACGACCCCTGCAAGGTGCGCGCCCGGTAGAACCGTGACATGGAACTGATCGGAACGTGGACGCTCGAGGCGTTCGAGGTGGTGGCCGGCGACGGCGCGGTGAGCACGCCCTTCGGCGAGGCTCCGCTGGGCCGGATCATGTACGGCGCCGACGGCACGATGTCGGCGATGCTCTGTGCGCCCGACCGCGAGCCGTTCGGGGCGCGGGCCGGCGAGGCGTCCGATGCGCAGTGGGCGGAGGTCGCCCGGATGTTCGTGGCCTACGCGGGCACGTGGTCCCGCGACGGCGATGTGGTGCGCCACCAGGTCGCGATCGCGCTGATCCCGGACTGGATCGGCACCACCATGGAGCGGGCCGTCGGCGAGCGCGACGGCCGGCTCACGCTGACCGTCGAGCCGCGTACCCCCGGCGGACGCGCCCAGCGCCTGATCTGGGCGCGCGCGAGCTAGGAGCTCTTGCCGGCCAGGTGCCGGGACACGGTACTGCGGCTGACGCCGAGCTTGCGGGCGATCTCGGCCTGAGTGGCGCCGTCGTCCGCCATCTGCTCGGCCTTCGCCAGCTTGGCCGGCGTCATCGCACGCCAGTGCGCGGCGCGCTCCTTGGCCGACGCGCGGACCCCAGATCGCTGGGTCGAGGCCGCTGCGGTCTTCTTCGCGGGCGACTCGTCGTCCTCCACGATGTCCGCGTCGAGGATGTCGTCGGTGCCGCGCGGAAGCTCGCGGATCGCCCCGTCGATGTCGACCTCGGACTCGATCTTGCCGCCGGCCCGCTGCTCGTTGAGCTGACGCTGGCGCGAGCGCGAGGTGAGGAGGTCGTCCAGGAAACCGCGAAGCGCAGCCACCAATCGCACGTTGAGCCGTGAGGTCGGCGTGCTGCGAGCGAGCCCCTGACGCCACATGTGCAACACCAGCAAGAGAACCGCAGCGACGAGCCCGAGCCAGAGCACGTGGGCAAAGAAGCCGAGCCCCGCGAAGAGCAGG
Organism: Sporichthya sp.; assembly: GCF_013815995.1. Lineage (GTDB taxonomy): Bacteria > Actinomycetota > Actinomycetes > Sporichthyales > Sporichthyaceae > Sporichthya. Next base: position 2,640 of record NZ_JACDFE010000218.1, on the reverse strand, counting down.
AACACAACCAGGGCGAGCAGGATCAGCATCGCGGCCTCCGTGGCGAGGGTGTCGCCGCGGTGGCGACGCCGTTGACCTACCCGGCACGTGTCGGGCGCATACTGCCCGAGTTGCAGATCACCAAGATCGACTCGCGGGGGCACGGATGGCGACCTGTGTGCACCTGGACACCATCGAGGAGAACGCGCCGAGCGACGACGGCTGCCACGAGTGCCTGCAACTGGGCGGGCGTTGGGTGCACCTGCGGATGTGTCAGCAGTGCGGTCACGTCGGCTGCTGCGACAACTCCCCGGGCAGGCACGCCACCGGACACTGGCACAGCACGCAGCACCCGCTGATCCGGTCGTTCGAGCCGGGCGAGGAGTGGTTCTGGTGCTACCCCGAGGAGCTCTTCTTCGAGCTTCCCTCGGCCGGTCCCGCGGCCTCGCATTCGTAACCTTCGCTCGTTACGGTGCATCCTGACCCAAGCTCAGGAGGCACCGTGTCCCGCACGCTGAAGACCGCCGCCGGCATCGCCGCGGGCGCCGCGCTGCTGTCCACCCGCTGTCGCGGGCTGCGCAAGTTCGCCCTGCGTCTGACCGCCGTGACGGCCGCTGCGGTGGCGGGTAACGAGGCCACCGGAAAGCCGGTGCCGTTCCTGCGCTGGAGCTTCCTGCGGCTCCTCGTCGGTATGAAGCACCTGACCACCGAGTGGCAGGTCGGCGACGGTCGCGAAGAGGCCGCCGCGGTCTACGTCGCCGCGAACGCCCGCCGGGGCGACCTCGACGACGTCATCGCGACCATTGACGACTTCGCGCGCAACCGCAGCATGCTGATCAACGTGGGCGACGAGAAGGGCGAGATCCTCGACACCGCGATCCGCGCCGTTAAGCCGTCGTTCGTGATGGAACTGGGCACCTACGTCGGCTACGGCGCGCTCCGCTTGGCCCGCTCCGCCCCCGAGGCCCGGATCGTCTCCGTGGAGTTTCTCCCGGCCAACGCGGCCATCGCGCGGCGGAACATCGAACACGCCGGGCTGTCCGACCGGGTCACGGTCGTGGACGGCTCGATCGGTGACGGCGGCCGGACGATCGAGCACCTGCGCACGGTGATCGGCCTCGGCCCGGGCCAGCTCGACGCGGTGTTCCTCGACCACGCCAAGGAGCACTACCTCGCCGATCTGCACACGATCGAGGACAGCGGTTTCCTGCACCCAGGCTCGGTCGTGATCGCCGACAACGTGGGCTTCCCGGGCGCCCCGGACTACCGGGCCTACATGACCGAGCAGGAAGGCAAGCGGTACCGCACTACCGAGCACGCGACCCACGTCGAGTACCAGTCCCTCATCAAGGACCTGGTGCTGGAGTCGGCCTACCTCGGCTGAGCGGGTCACCGCGGCGTCGAGAGGTCTGGCTTCGTTCGATTCAGGGCGAGGGGGCTGCAGATGCGGTGCTTGGGGTGGAGCCTGGCAGGCCGGCGAGCCGTTCAGCGGCGATCTCGGCGTACTGCTGTTCCGTCTCGATCGAAACTGGGCGGTCCGTGCCTTCAAATGTCACGGAGACGCCGTTGTCACCGGAGCGGATGTAGATCAGATCCAGGTAGAAGTCGAAACTGAACGCTGCATAGGACGCCGTCATGCTCACCCGAAGGGGAACGGTCTCGTCGCCAAGGGTGGGAAAGCTCAGCTGACCCACCTTCGGCTTCTCGAACGTCATGTCCTTGGTCGTCTCGTCCTTACTCTTCTTGAGCTCGGCCTGAACCGCTGCGTTCATTGCCTCTGACAGGCACCCGCTGACGTTCTCGCCCTTCATGACGTCGAAGAACTGACGCATTCTTCCGGGTGCTGCGACTGAGACGCTCGAACTGACGGTGGTGGCTTCGTCGGGCGAGTTGAAGTCGGAAGAGTCCTCGCTGACGCCATCGGCTCCTTCTCCAAACAAGTTGCTGGGAGCATCGAGGCACTCCGAGAGCTGCTTCTGAAGCTCCTCGCCGTCCTCTGTATCCGGGTCAGCGGGGGTCGCTCCCCACCCGGCCGGGAAGTCGCCGATGACAAACAATGCGGACTTGGCGAGAGCTCGGGCTGCGTCCTTGTCGAACGACGAATCGCTCGCCGCCTTGCCGCTGGAGGTCGCTCCCGGTTCCACCGGCAACGCCGCGTCGGAATCGTCGTCGCCGTCTGCGCATCCGCCCAGCATGAGCGCCAATGCGACCACACCAATCCGCCCGAACATGGCTGTCTCCTTGTGCTGAGCCTCAGAAGCGGCCACCCTACCGAGGGGGGAGCTGACGATCCGTCAGAAAGTAGTGACTGCAGGGGCGAATGAGGTTGCCCAAGCACTCGAACATACGTTCTGCATATCTGCTTGAGTGCAGTACGATTTCGGGTGTGAGCAAGGAACGGCCGCTAGGCGGAGTCGACTACCCGCGCACGTTGCAGGAGTTCCGGGACTGGTTCCCGAACGATGACGCCTGCGTGGAGTATTTGGAGCTGCTGCGTTGGCCGGAGGGCTTCACCTGTCCTGTCTGCGACGGCGCGGGATGGCGGATCAGCCAGCGGCAGATGTGGATGTGCACCGATTGCGGGCGAAAGACCTCGGTTACCGCCGGCACGATCTTTCATCGGTCCCGTACCCCGCTCTCGACCTGGTTCGCCGCGGCCTG
>NZ_JACDFE010000217.1 GCF_013815995.1 Sporichthya sp. | reverse complement strand
TGGGCCGAGCACTGGAACACCGACCCGAAGCCCTTCATCTGGAAGGCGACCGCGGAGGAGATCATCGCCAAGGTCCGTCGCGGGCGTGAGGTCCTCAACCAGATCAATTCGCAGACGGACCACTAGGTTCGCGAGCCATGCGTGCAGAGCAACTGGGGCGGGCTGTTCTCGGCGTTGCGGCCGGGGCCCTGATGCTCGCGACGTTGGGCGTGGCGGCCGATGCCACCGGCGCGGCCGGCTACCAACCGATGACCGCCCTGATCAACGGCTCGCCCGTGTCCGACGAGGTCGGGATCCTGAAGAACGGCTCGCCGAACAGCCTCAAGCGGTGGGCGCCGGTGGTGATGGGCGCAATAACCCCGGCGACTACCGTCCGGGGCAACCGCTTCCTCAGCGGCATGGACCCGTCGTGGCACTACGACCCCAGCAACGACACCGGGGGCAACGCGCACCCGACCGATCCCGCCAACCCGAGCACGTCGGGGGCCGAGCATCTCGTCGAGGCCGGTGTGCGGTTCGCGGGCGCGATCCCCGGCGCCCCCGGGGTCTACCTGAGCCCGGGGTGCGCCGGCGAGGACCTCGAGCCGATCGCGAGCGCACTCACCGCGGGCGGCGGCTTCGACATTCAGAGCGACGGCGCTGCCGCGGTGGCTTGCTCGAGACCCCCGGTGCGAGCTTCCCGGGACTGAACCAGAGCGAGGGCCACGTGGCCACCATCGTGGGGACCACCGGCAACGACACCATCAACGGGACCACCGGTCGGGACGTCATCGTCGGCGGCGCCGGCACCGACACCGGCGACGGCGGGCCTGGCAAGAACTTCTACAAGGACGTCGAGCAGCACCCGTAGACGCCGCGCTGACGTCCGACCAACTGAGGGCTATAGCGCTCGGTTGGTCGGACGCAACGCGTTGCTCTGCGCTCTGTCGGCGCGCACTCCTAGACTGCCCGCATGAACTCGATGGCGAAGGTCGTCACGATCAAGCGGTTGCACGACCGCGACCGCGATGCTCGCGGCCCATGGGCATCCGCGTTACACGAAGGATCTCGACGTCTGGGTTCTGATGGACCCGGCCAACGCCGAGCGCACCCATGGGCGCCATCTCTGATTTCGGGTGCGGCGCAGCGGGGCTCGCCGTCGAGGACCTTCTCGATCCGAGAGCGGTCATCCAGATGGGGCAACCGCCGCACCGCATCGACGTGCTTCCCACCATCGACGGCGTCGACTTCGACGCGTGCTGACCGAATCGGGTCGAGCTGACCGTCGGGAATCTGACCATTCCGTTCATCGGTGAGGCCGACTTCATCGTGAACAAGCGCACGGCGGGACGGCCGCAAGACCTGGCGGACATCGACGCCCTCACCGAGTGAGCCTTACGTCCGACCACCAGCATCCGATAGCGCACAGTTGGTCGGACGCAACGGATCAGCCGAGGGCTTCCCAATCGACGAGGCCCTCGGAGAGGTACTTGATGCCGGCGAGCAGGCCGAGGCGGTTGGCCTTGACCGCGGGGTCCTCGGCCATCACCAGGACCGCCTCGAAGAAGGCGTTGATCGGGGCGACCAGCGCAGCGCCGACCGCGGCGAAGTGCGCGAGGCCTGACGGGGCGTCACCAAGTTCGGCCTGCGCCTTCGCGAGGGCGTCGGCGAGGGCACCTTCAGCCGGGTCGTCGAACAACGAGGCGTCGTGGCCGGCCGTGGTACCCGCCGGCACCAGGCGGCGGATCCGCAGCACGGCCTCGACCAGCGCCGCGAAGGTGCCGTCCGCGACCAGGGTCGGCAAGGCGGCCAAGGTCGCGTCGGCGCGGGTCGGCGTCGCGGCCAGCGGCAGCACGGCCTGCACCAGCTTGTGCGGGTGGCCGGCGTCGAGCAGTGCCTGCTCGTAGCGACCGGCGGTGAACTCGGCCGCCTTGTCCATCCGGCCCTCGGGGACCTCGACCGGCTGCTTGGAGGCAGCGATCGCCAGCCCGGCAGGGATGGTGATCGCGGCCAGCCGCGCGTGGGCGCGCAGGATCGCGAGCGCACCGAGTGCGGCCCGGCGCAGGCCGAACGGGTCGGAGGAACCCTTGGGCTCGGCACCGGTGGAGAACAGACCGGCCAGCAGGTCGATCCGGTCGGCCAGAGCGAGCAGCGCACCGGGCACCGAGGCCGGCAACGCGGCGCCGGCGGAGCGCGGCATCTCCATCTCGTGCAGGGCCGTCGCGACCTCCTGCGTCTCGCCGGCGCGTACCGCGTACTCGCGCGCCATCACCCCGGCGAGCTTGGAAAGCTCCACGACCATCTCGGTGGCGAGATCGAACTTGGCGAGCTCGCCGGCGCGGCTCAGCGTGCTGCGCTCGTCGGCCGAGAGGTCGACGTGCGCGGCGAGCTCGGTGGCGATGGCGGCGATCCGGTTGGCCCGGTCGTCCATCGAGCCGAGCTTGTCGGCGAAGGTGAGCTTGTCGAGCCGGGAGCGGAACTCGGTCGGCGAGATCTGCAGATCCGCCCGCCAGAAGAAGGCGGCGTCCTCGTAGCGGGCACGCAGCACGGCCTCGTTGCCCTTGCGGACCAGGTCCTTGTCGCAGTCGCCGTTCGCGACGGCGACGAAGTGGTTGCGCAGGGCGCCTTCGGGGGAGCGCACCGGCAGATAGCGCTGGTGCTTGCGCATGACCGTGACCAGGATGTCCGGCGGCAGTTCCAGGTAGCGCTCCTCGAAGGATCCGAGCAGCGGGTTCGGGGTCTCGACCAGGTTGGTCACCTCGTCGACGACGTCACTCTCGCCCTCGACGTCGACGACCGCACCGACCGAGGCGGCAAGTTCCTGAGCCCCCGTCACAATCTGCGAGCGCCGCGCCGTTGTGTCGAGCACGATCGCGTTGGCGGTGAGCACACCGGCGAACTCCTGCGCGGAGGCGACCGGCACGATCGGGGCGTCGGCGTTGCGGTGCACCCACGTCTCGCGGCCGCTGGCCAGGTTCGAGACCTGGAACGGCACGACGGCCTCACCGAGCAGGGCGAGGATCCAGCGGATCGGCCGGGTGAAGGACAGGCCCGGCGCGTTCCAGCGCATGTTCTTCTCCGAGCGCAGCCCGGTGATGATGCCCGGCAGCAGCTCAGCGAGCACCTCGATGGCGGCGCGACCGACGACCTCGGTGCTGACCCCGACGTACTCGACACCGTCGATGGTCACCCGCTCCAGCGCGGTGGGCTCGACACCCTGGCCGCGGGCGAAGCCCTGCGCGGCCTTGGTCAGGTTGCCCTCGGCGTCGTAGGCGGCGGAGACCTTCGGGCCCTTCACCGTCTTGCGGGCATCGTCCTCGCGCGCGGCCACGTCGGCGACGGTGGCGACAACGCGGCGCGGGGTCGCGTCGACGCTGATCGCGCCGTAGTTCAGGCCCGTGCCCGCGAGTGCGGTGGTCAACGCGGCCTCGACCGCGGCCACCGTGTTGCCGCACTCGTGCGGCGGCATCTCCTCCACGCCGATCTCGAAGACCAGCGGTGCGGGCCCGGTCGCGACCGTGCCGGTCTCGGCCAGCGGCGGCGCCTCCGAGAGGGCAGGCAGCCCGAGCGGGTGGCCCAGCTCGGCGCGCTTGGAGATCCAGAGCTCGGCGACATCGCGCGCGAGATTGCGCATGACGCCGAAGGACTTGGCGCGGTCGGTAGTGGAGACCGCACCGCGGGCGTCCATCACGTTGAAGGCGTGCGAACACTTGAGCACGTAGGACTGCGCGGGGACCGGAAGCTTGGCGTCGACCATCCGCTGCGCCTCGGCGGCGTAGGCGTCGAACAACGTGCGGTTGGTCGCGACGTCGGCGTCGTCGAGGTAGTAGCGGCTCATCTCGTACTCGGCCTGGCCGAAGGCCTCGCCGTAGGAAACTGTGCCGCCATTGGGGCCAGGGGCGTAGGCGATCTCCTTGAAGTGCCCGACGCCCTGCAGCGCCATCAGGATGCGCTCCATGCCGTAGGTCAGCTCGACCGGGATCGGGTCGAGGGTCTGTCCGCCGACGGCCTGGAAGTAGGTGAACTGGGTGATCTCCATGCCGTTGAGCCAGACCTCCCAGCCCAGCCCCCAGGCGCCGATGGCCGGCTGTGCCCAGTTGTCCTCGACGAAGCGGATGTCGTTGGCGCGGGTGTCGACGCCGAGGGCGGTGAGGCTGCCGAGGTAGAGCTGCTGCGGGTCGCCGGGCTCGGGCTTGAGGATCACCTGGTACTGGGTGTGGCACTGGATCCGGTTCGGGTTCTCGCCGTAGCGGGCGTCGTCCGGACGAACCGAGGGCTCGACGTAGGCGACCTTCCACGGCTCCGGGCCGAGCACGCGCAGGAACGTCGCGGGGTTCGCGGTACCGGCGCCGACCTCGGTGTTCATCGGCTGCACGATCATCGCGCCGCGCTCGGTCCAGTAGCTGGTCAGCCCCAGCAGCGCGTCCTGCATCGTCAACATCGGCGCATTCGTCCCCTCGGCGTCCTCGCCCTCAGTGGCGTGCCGGCACCGACACAGTCGCCGAGTCTAGTGACGCGCGGATCTGTCGCCCCGACGTGCTTGGCGCGGCGCCGGTGACCCAATAGCGTCGGACAGCCCCATCAACCACCACTTCACCTGCGGGGACCCATGCTTGGAAGAGCCGTCCAGTCCGGATCGCGCCGCAAGGCTTTGGCGACGGCCGCGGCCACCGCCGTTATCGCCGTCGGCCTCGCGGTGCCCAGCGCGCAGGCCGCGGCGGCGGCGACGCTCAGCCTCGACTTCCCCGCGGAGGTGGTGGTCGGCGACACGGTCGTCGCGCAGATCAAGGTCACCAACACCGGGGACAAGAACCTCAACCTGACGGCGATCCGGGCCGTCCTCGCCTGCGAGACGAAACCCACCGCCTCGCTGTGCACCAGTAACGAGGAGCGTCAGGTCTTCGAGGTCCGCAAGGCCGAGACCCGGAACTCGGACTGCGAGGACACCACGTTCCGCCCGACCCAGACCGGAAACCGGGTCGTGCTCGAGCCGGTCAGCAATCTCGGCGGATCCGTCAACGCGGCGGCGCTCAAGCCCAAGCAGATTTGCACCGTCGAGCTGACACTGGCGGTTCGGGCGGTGCCCGCCAAGGACGCGGACGGCGACCCGGGCACCCAGACCAAAGCGGGCGCCGTCGCGGTCCTCCGGAACGCGGCCACCACGCCGCCGACTGTCCTCGCCCCTGACGACCTCAACGAGGTCGTGACCGTCGACCGGCCCGGACCAGGCGAGGTGCCCGCCGAGGAGGAGCCGGTCGAGGAGGAGCCAGCCGAGGAGGCACCCCCCGTGACCTGCCAAGGCATCAAAGCCACGATCGTGGGCACCGGCGCGGGCGACACCATGATGGGCACCCCGGGCCGGGACGTCATCGCCGGGCTCGGCGGCGGCGACATCATCGACGGCGGCGGCGGCAAGGACCTCATCTGCGGCGGGGCGGGCGAAGACACGCTGCGCGGCGGCGCGGGTAGCGATGTGGTGTCCGCTGGGCCGGGTAACGACACCCTCAACGGCGGGGACGGGGCCGACAACCTGTCGGGCAACGGGGGTAACGACCGGCTCAACGGCGCAGCGGGCCCGGACCAGCTCTTCGGCGGCGCCGGCAACGACCGGCTCTCCGGTGGGGCAGGCAACGACCGGATCGTCGGCGGCGGCGGGACGGACCGCGGCGACGGCGGGCCCGGCAACGACACCTTCGCCAGCACCGAACGCCGCAAGAACTGACTGACTGTTGCGAGCTCCCGGACCGACCACCCGATTCGCGGGGTGCTCGGTCCGGTGGCTGATCAGTCGGACCAATCGGAGTTTTCAGCTGCCGACCGGAGGCCCGCTCGTGCCCGTTAAGTCTTTTTCACGCATCGCCGTGGTGGTGGCGACCGTCGCCGCCAGCGCGGTGATCGCGTCCCCGAACGCCTGGGCGGCGCCTACGGTCACCGTCATCCCGAAGGCGGGCAGCTTCACGGTCGGAGACACGATCTCGGCGGCCGGCACGGTGGGCTCCGGTGTGGACGTTCCCGCCACCTTCGTCATGAAGGTCTTCAAGAACGGGAACTGCTCCGGCGCCCCGCTCGGGGTGGGTGCCGTGAAGAACATCAACAGCACCAGCGGCGGTGGTCCGTACACGTTCGCCATCGGTGACGGCGAGGACCCGGTGAAGGGCGCCGACGCCGGGACCTACTCCTGGCAGGGCACGCTGGCTCAGGAGCACGGCGCGGACACCGTCGTGTGCTCGACCCCGACCGTGGTCGCCGAGCACTCCCCGAACCTGACGGTGCAGGGGACCAATGCCGCGCTCGGCAGCGCCGTCAAGGCCACGGCAACTCTCTCGAACCGGACCAAGCCCCCGGTCGCCGGCCCCGCGACCTCGATGGTGTTCGCCCTGTACCCCCCCTCGGACGCCACCTGCACCGGGGCGCCGGTCTACACCAAGTCGATGCAGGTCTACACCGACGACAACTCCTACGACTCCGGCAACTTCTCCCCCGCCGGCGCCGGGAAGTACCGCTGGAAGATCACCTACACCGGGGACGGGAACAACGCCGCGGTGACCGCGGGCTGCGGGGTCACCACCTCGACGGTGACCTCCGGCGGAACGCCGCCGCCGCCGGCGCAGGTCCCGACCTGTGAGGGCGCCCCGGCGACCATCGTCGGCTCCAGCAGGGGCGAGACCATCATCGGCACCAACGGCAACGACGTGATCGTGGCCCGGGGCGGCAACGACGTCGTCAACGGCAAGGGCGGCAACGACCTGATCTGCGGCGGGTCCGGCAAGGACATCCTGCGCGGCGGTGGCGGCAACGACGTCCTGCACGGCGGCGACGGCAGCGACGACGTCCAGGGCAACCAGGGCAACGACGAGCTTTACGGCGAGCGCGGCGGCGACCGGATCGTCGGCGGCGGCGGCAACGACAAGCTGTACGGCGGGCCGGGCAACGACGGTCTGGACGGCGGCAGGGGCTCCGACTTCGGTAGCGGCGGGCCCGGCACCGACGTCGGGCGCAGCATCGAAAAGACCGGCGGCTGACCCGCCGCTGATCGGCCCTGAACCTGACAGACCGGGCCCGCGGGCCCGGTCTGTCCCATTTGGCGCAACGTGGTGGGGTCTGTCCGGCCTGGCGCCTACTGTGACCAATGTGTCTGATGCGACGTGTGGGATTCGATCCCCCCTCTAACATCCGCCCGACCCCCTCCGGGCGGAGCACGGCGATGCGCCGCGACCAAGCCAGGTCGCGGCGCATCGACGTGTTCTGTCCCGATCTAGCTGTTACTGATGTGACTAAAGGGGCTTGAATTAAGCTTTGTTATTGAAGTGGCTGAAGGGAAACATGAGCGAGATATCGAATGGAGTACACCCGTTGGCACTGATGTTTCGTTGGTGACTTCATGGTGGGGCCTTTACTGAATGCGCCCCATGTGGCCTTTGGGACGGACCGGGAGACATCTCCAGGATCGTGCCGATGCGGCTGCTGTGAGCGCTCCCTGTTGCTTGGAGACCTCATGCACAAGACCAGCACCAGTGCGCCGCACAGCAAGCAGCGCCGCACCGCCGTCACCCGGGCGGCCTTTTCCGCACTTGGCCTGGGCGTCGCGACCATCTCTTACGTCGGACTTCCGACGGCGAACGCGGCCCCACTGCCAGTCGGCTGCACCAACGTCGGCACCGCGGTGACCTGCACCTACGCCGCCGACACCGCATTCGTGGTGCCGGGCCCGGGCATCACCTCGATCACCGTCGCCGCGCAGGGTGACAGCGGCGAGGCCGCGACGGGCGCCCTGGGCGGCGC
>NZ_JACDFE010000368.1 GCF_013815995.1 Sporichthya sp. | reverse complement strand
GCGCCGTTGCGCCCGGGCGCGGCGGCGGCGTTCCGGGAGGCCACCGGCCGCAGGGTCTGGCAGGGCTACGGGCTGACCGAGGCCGCGCCGGTGGTGACCGCCTCGATGCGGGCCAGGGAGGGCTCGGTCGGCCGTCCGCTGCCCGGGATCGAGGTCCGGGTGGTGGACCGGGACGGCTCGGAGGCCGATCCCGGCGATCCCGGCGAGCTCTGGGTGCGGGGCGCGAACCTGTTCTCCGGGTACTGGCCGGATGGGCGGGACGCTCCGGACGCCGAGGGCTGGTTCGCGACCGGCGACGTCGCGATCCAGGACCCGGACGGGGATCTGTTCATGGTCAGCACCCGGCACGACGTGGTGGTGGTGGACGGGTTCACCGTCTACCCCCGCGAGGTCGAGGAGGTCCTGCTCGCGCTGCCCGGGGTGGCCGAGGCGGCGGTGGTCGCGGTGCCGGACGAACGCACCGGCCAGGCGGTGAAGAGCCTGTTGGTGGCCGCCGCCGGCGCCGAGCTGACCGCCGAGGAGGTCCGGGAGTTCTGCGCCTCCAGGCTGGCCCGGTTCAAGGTGCCCCAGCAGATCGAGCTGGTCAGCGAGCTGCCCCGGTCGGTGGCGGGCAAGATCGCCCGCGGGCTGCTGCGGGACCCCGGTTCGTGAGCGCCCTCGAACCCCGGGTGACCGTGTACGGCAAGCCGGGCTGCCACCTGTGCGACGACGCGAAGGCCGTCATCGACAGCGTCTGCGCCGAATTGGGCGTCGGTTGGACCGAGGTCGACATCAACTCCGACCCCGAGCTGTACGCGAAGTACTGGGAACAGATCCCGGTGACGCTGGTCGACGGCATACAGCACACGTTCTGGCGGGTCGATCCGGACCGCCTGCGGGCCGCGCTTACCCGATGAGATAGGCCAAAGTCCAACGTCTCACATGGTGAGACGACGGGTCGCTCCGAGTTTGTTCGCGCGTTCACAAGTGCTTACCCTCGGGTCCGCACGACACCGGAAAGCGCCTCTTTTCTCCGTTGCCCAGGAGTGCCATGAGCGCTGCACCATCACCCCGCGCGGCTCGCAGCCGCGACGGGATTCCGGACGCCACCGTGGCCCGCCTGCCGGTCTACCTGCGCGCCCTGCTGGCCTACTCCGAGCGGGGCACCGCGACGGTCTCCTCCGAGGAACTCGCCGCCGCCGCCGGGGTCAACTCGGCGAAGCTGCGCAAGGACCTGTCCTACCTCGGCTCCTACGGCACCCGGGGGGTCGGCTACGACGTCGCCTACCTCGTCTACCAGATCTCCCGCGAGCTCGGCCTGACCCAGGACTGGGCCTGCGTGATCGTCGGGGTCGGTTCTCTCGGCCACGCGCTCGCGAACTACGGCGGCTTCTCCTCCCGCGGCTTTCGCATCGTTGCCCTGGTCGACGCCGATCCCGCGCGGGTCGGGGTGACCCTGGCCGGTGTTGTGGTGAATCCCATCGAGGACCTGGAGTCGATCATCGCCGCTCGCGCGGTGACCATCGGCGTGATCGCCACCCCGGGCCTGGCCGCGCAGGAGGTCTGCGACCGCCTGGTGGCGGCCGGCGTGACCAGCATCCTGAACTTCGCCCCGGTGGTTCTCTCGGTGCCGGACGGGGTCGACGTGCGCAAGGTCGACCTGTCCGTCGAGCTGCAGATCCTGGCCTTCCACGCTCAGCGCAGATCGCTGCGCGAGGCCGAGCCGGCTACCGCGAAGTCGCGCCGGGCGCCGGCCATGGTGGGCGGAGTGACCCCGTGAACATCCTCGTCATCGGCCTGTCGCACCGCACCGGCCCGGTCAGCCTGCTCGAGCGGGTCGCCCTGACCGGCGATGCGCTGACCAAGCTGCTCTCCGACGCGGCGGCGAGCGAGCACATCACCGAGGTCGCGGTGCTCTCCACCTGCAACCGGATGGAGATCTACGCGGTCGTGGAGAAGTTCCACGGCGGCCTGGCCGACGTCTCCGAGGTGCTGTGCCGGCACACCGGCATCGGGCTGGAGCAATTGCGCCCGCACCTGTACGTGCACTACGAGGACCGGGCCGTGCAACACCTGTTCACGGTGGCCTGCGGGCTGGACTCGATGGTGGTCGGCGAGAGCCAGATCCTCGGCCAGGTCCGGGCGGCGCTCGCCGTCGCGCAGGAGCAGGGTGGCGCCGGCCGGGTGCTCAACGAACTCGTGCAGCGGGCCCTTCGGGTGGGCAAGCGGGCCCGGACCGAGACCGGCATCGACCGGGCCGGCCGCTCCCTGGTCGGGATCGGCCTGGAACGCGCTGCGGTCTCCCTCGGCGGGCTGGCCGGTAAGCGGGCCCTGGTCGTCGGCGCCGGTTCGATGAGCGCGCTGGCGGCAACTGTGCTGGCCCGGGAGAACCTGGCCGAACTGGTCATCGCCAACCGCACCTACACCCGCGCGCAGCGCCTCGCCGCCGGCCTCGGCGGTCGGGGGATCCGGATGGAGCAGGTCCCGGCCGCGCTCGCTGAGGCAGACCTGGTCATCTCCTGCACCGGTGCCACCGAGCTCGTGCTCGACACCCCGATGCTCGCCGCCGCGGCGGCGGAGCGCGGTGGCCGCCCGCAGTTCCTGCTCGACCTGGCCC
>NZ_JACDFE010000023.1 GCF_013815995.1 Sporichthya sp. | reverse complement strand
GCCAGGCCCCGAGCGCGGCCCCGGCCGGCAGCGCCGCGATCAGCGCGCCACCGAGGCGCTCGTCCCCGTGCTCGACGGCGTAGGCCAGCGCGACCGCCTCCGGGGCGATCAGCACCCCGCCGGCGGCCCAGCCGAGCGCGATGAAGGTCCGGCGCACCGGATCGGCCAGCACCAGCCGGAACGCGACCGAGACGTCGAGACCCCACGGCGCGTCGGCCAGCGCGGCCGGACGGTGCCGGACCGCGGCGATCAGGATCAGCGCAGAGACGCCGTAGCTGACCACGTCCAGCCAGAGCGCGAGCTGGGCCGAGGCTCCGTAGGCGACCAGACCGCCCAGGGCCAGGCCGACCGTCTGGTTCAGCTGGTAGAGCGTCCGGGAGATGCCCGCGCCGGCGTGGAAGTCGGCCGGCTCGGTGAGGACGTCGGGCACCAGGGCCGACCGCGCTGCATCGAACGGGGCGCTGAACAGTTCGGCGAGCAGCAGCACCGCGGTCAACGACCACAGCGGCGCCTCGGCGGCCACCATCAGCGCCAGCACCGCGACCACGGCGGCCCGGGCAAGGTCGCAGCCGATCATCAGGGCGCGGCGGGGCAGCCGGTCGGCCAACGGACCGAGCAGCAGCGCACCGGCGATGCCGGGCAGGTAGCTGACGACAAAGGCGAGGGCGGAGTACAGGGCGCTGCCGGAGCGCTCGAGGACGATGCCGGCGACGGCGACACGGGCGAACTGGTCACCGATCTCGCTGGTGACCTGGGCGCCGATCAGGGCCCGGAATTCACCACTGCGCCACGGTCGTCCCCGCCCTGTACTCATGCGTCAGTGCTCATCGACGCTCAACGACGCTCATCGAGAACAGTCACTCGTAGAACACCCGCTCCACGACCGCGCGCGCGTGGCGGGTGACCCGGCGGTAGTCGTCCAGCAGGTGGCCGGACTCCTCCGGGGGACAGCCCAGGATGCGGGCGATCGAGGACAGCTCGCGGCCACCGGTGGGCGGGCTGTCCGCGGGCCGGCCACGGACCAGCATGATCGCGTTGCGCATCCGGGTGGCCAGCCGCCAGGAAGCGTCCAGCACGTCCCGGTCGTCGGCGTCGAGCAGTCCCGCGTCGCGGGCCGCAGCCAGGGTGAGCAGGGTGCGGGTAGTGCGCAATCCCGGGTGCTGCGCGCCGTAGCGCAACTGCAGCAGCTGTGCGACCCACTCGACGTCGGCGAGGCCGCCGCGGCCGAGCTTGGTGTGCAGGGCGGGATCGGCGCCCCGAGGCAGGCGTTCGGTCTCCACCCGCGCCTTGATCCGGCGGATCTCCCGAATGTGATCATCCGTCAGGCCTGTGGCCGGATAGCGCAACGGGTCGATCATGGCGGTGAAGCGCTCGCCCAGGTCGGCGTCGCCCGCGACGAATTCCGCCCGCAACAGGGCTTGGGCCTCCCAGGGGCTGGACCAACGGTCGTAGTACGCGTGGTAGGAGGCCAGCGAGCGGACCAGCGGCCCCTGCCGCCCCTCGGGGCGCAGGTCGGCGTCCACTTCGAGCGCCGGCTCGGAGGCCTGCATCTTGAGCAGGCGGCGCATCTCGTTGGCGATCGCCTGCGCGCCGTCGGTGGCGACCTTCTCCTCCACCCCCGGCAACGGGTCGTGCACGAACAACACGTCCGCGTCGCTGGCGTAGCCGACCTCGTGCCCGCCGAGGCGTCCCATCGCGATCACGGCCATGCGGGTGACCGGCTCGCCCTCGGGGACGACCAGGCGGGTGGCCGCGTGCAGCGCACCGGACAGCGTGGCCCCGACGACGTCGGTCAGGCCTTCGGTGACCGGGATGACCTGAAGCATCCCGAGCGCGTCGGCCGCCGCGATCCGGAACAGCTCGCGGCGGCGGATCGCGCGCACGCTGATCGCCGCGGCCTCGGGGTTCTGCGCGCGGGCGACCGCGGCGTGCACCTCGGTGAACAGCGCACTGCGCTCGCGCGGACGCAGCTCGGCGTCGTCGGCCAGCATGTTGGTGGCCTCGGGGGCGTTGAGGAGCAACTCCGAGGCGAACCGGGTCGAGGCCAGCAGGTGCGCCATCCGCTCGGCGGCCTTGCCCTCGTCACGCAGCAGGCGCAGGTACCAGGGCGTGGAGCCGAGGGCGTCGGAGACCTGACGGAACGCCAGAAGTCCCGCGTCGGGGTCCGCGGCGTCGGCGAACCAGCCGAGCATGGCAGGCAGCAATGTCCGCTGGATCGAGGCGCGTCGACTGACGCCGGTGGTGAGCGCCTCCAGGTGCCGCAGCGCTCCGGCGGGGTCGGCGTAACCCAGGGCGGCCAGCCGGGCCCTGGCCGCGTCCGGGGTCAGCTTGGCGTCGTCCTCGGCCAGCCGGGACACGGCCATCAGCAGCGGACGGTAGAAGAGCTTCTCGTGCAGGCGCCGGACCTCGTGGGCGTGCTTGCGCCAGGTCTCGGTCAGCTCGACCTTGGGGTCGCCGCGCAGCCCCATCGCGCGGCCGAGGCGGCGCATGTCCGCGTCGCCCTCCGGCAGCACGTGGGTCCGCCACAACTTGTAGAGCTGAATGCGGTGCTCGAGGGTGCGCAGGAAGCGGTAGGCCTCGTCGAGGCGGGCGGCGTCGTCGCGGCCGACGTATCCACCAACTGAAAGGGCCGCCAGTGCTGACAGGGTAGTGCCGCTGTGCAGCGTGTCGTCCGCCCTCCCGTGCACCATCTGCAGCAACTGCACGGCGAACTCGATGTCGCGCAGGCCACCGGGCCCGAGCTTGATCTGCCGCTCCGCCTCGGCCGGCGTCATCGTCGCCTCGACCCGCTTACGCATCGCCTGGGTGTCGGCGACGAAGTTCTCCCGGTTGGCGGCCTTCCACACCATCGGCCCGATGGCGTCGAAGTAGGCCTTGCCGAGCCCGCGGTCGCCCGCCACCGGACGTGCCTTGAGCAGAGCCTGGAACTCCCAGGTCTTGGCCCAGCGCTCGTAGTAGGCGACGTGGCTGGCCAGGGTGCGCACCAGCGGGCCCTGCTTGCCCTCGGGGCGCAGAGCGGCGTCGACCGGCCAGACCGTGCCCTCGGCGGTGGCGGCCGAGCAGGCCTTCATCAGGTTGGAGGCGAGTTGGGTCGCGCAGCGCAGGGCGGCCTGCTCGTCGCCGCCCTCGTACGGCTCCGCGACGAAGACCACGTCGACGTCACTGACGTAGTTCAGTTCCCGGCCGCCGCCCTTGCCCATCCCGATCACGGCGAGCCGGCACGGCTCCGCGTTCGCCGGCAGGGCGGACCGGGCGATCGCCAGCGCGGCCTCCAGGGTCGCCGCGGCGAGGTCGGCGAGCTCCGCGGAGACCGCCTCGAGATCTGCGCCACCGGTCAGGTCGCGCGCGGCCAGGCGCAGCAGCCAGCGCCGGTACTCGATGCGCAGTCGGTCGTAGGTGGTGTCTCCGGCGTCGTCCGCGACCGGCTCCGCCTCGTCGGCGTTCGCACCGACGGCCTCGAGCATCGCGGCCCGCAGGAAGTGCGGGGAGTCCGGCGCCCCGGCGTCCTTCTCCACCAGCTTCCAGTCGGCTGGATGGCGGAGCAGGTAGGCGCCGAGGGCCTGGGATGCGCCCAGGACGGCGATCAGCCGGCGCCGGAACGCCTCGGAGCGCACGAGGGCCGCCCGCAGTTCCTTGCCGTCGGTCACCTCGGCGAGTGCGGTCAGCGAGGCCAGCGCGAGGTCCGGGTCGGCGGCCTCCCCGAAGGCGGCGAGCAGATCCGGGTCGGACTCCAGATCCAGGTCCGGCAGGGCGATCCGGCGGATGGCCTCCGGCCGCTCCTGGAAGCCGAGCCGAACCAGCAGCGCGTCCGTCGTCGCCGTCCGGGGACGGTGCGGTTCGGGCGCGCTCACGGGGATCAACCTAGCCGTGGACCGGCGGTGGGACATGCTGTGCGGATGGAGTTGCAGGTGCACGCGCGCGTGGTGCTCGGGGTGCTGTGCGTGGAGGGCCCGGCGCACGGATTCGCACTGGCCCGCAAGCTCTCCCCGGAGGCCGAGTTGGGCCGCGCGTGGTCGGTGTCCCGGCCTCAGGTCTACCGCGCGATCGAGCAGCTGGCCGAGGCCGGCTTCGCCCGGGCGGGCGAGGTCGAGAGCGGCTCGCGGGGGCCCGGCCGGACGCCGTTCCAGATCACCGCAGCCGGCACCAGGACGGCCCGAGAGTGGTTCGACCAGCCCGTCGACCACCTGCGCGACGCCCGCTCCGAGCTGCTGATCAAGCTGATGCTCCGGGACCGGATGGGCCTGCCCCGCTCCCCCTTCATCGACCAGCAGTACCAGGTCTTCGTCGACCTCACCGACGCCCTGGTCAAGCGCTCCGACGCCGACCCGGCGGACCTGGTCGCGATGTGGCGGGCGGAGATGGCCCGCGGCGTCCTCGCCGCGATCGGCCGGCTCCGCTCCGGCTGACCCGCCCGCGGGCCCTGTGGAGTTAGTAGTTGCACTGTTACTAATGGGCAGTTACAGTGTGACTACGACATGGGCTGAGCACCTTCACGCAGGCCCCAGGGGAAATCGGGCGGTTCCCCCTCGGGGCCTGCGTCATGTCCGGGCTCATCTCAACGGCCCGCCGGCACTTCCCGGTGAGAACGAGGGACGAGCGGGGCCGGTACTCCGCGGGCGGCGAGGGATCCGCGCAGCCGAGGACTCCGTAGGCGACTAAAGCGGAGCGTTCCGTCCAGGGCGAGCTTGCGAGCCAGGACGGAACCGAGCCATCGCCGAGGAGTCCTCGGCGGAGCGGGGCCCTCAGAGCACAGGCAGATACCGGTCCAGCTCGAACGGAGTGACCTGCATGCGGTACTCCTCCCACTCCCGCCGCTTGTTGCGCAGGAAGAAGTCGAAGACGTGCTCGCCGAGGGTCTCGGCGACGAGCTCGCTGCGCTCCATCAGCGCGATCGCCTCGGCCAGGTTCTGCGGCAGCGGGTCGATGCCCAGCGCGCGTCGCTCGGAGGTCGAGAGCGACCAGACGTCGTCCTCGGCGCCCGGCGGGAGCTCGTAGCCCTCGTCGATGCCCTTGAGGCCGGCCGCCAGCAGCAGCGCGTAGGCCAGGTAGGGGTTGCAGGCGGAGTCGAGCGAGCGGACCTCCACCCGGGTGGACTGTCCCTTGGTCGGCTTGTACATCGGCACCCGGACCAGCGCAGACCGGTTGTTGTGGCCCCAGCAGATGAAGGACGGGGCCTCGCCGCCGCCCCACAGTCGCTTGTAGGAGTTCACCCACTGGTTGGTGACCGCGGTGATCTCCGCCGAGTGCCGCAGCAGGCCGGCGATGAACGCCCGCCCGACCTTGGACAGCTGGTACTCCGCGCCGGCCTCGTAGAAGGCGTTGCGGTCACCCTCGAACAGCGAGAGGTGGGTGTGCATCGCCGAGCCGGGGTGCTCGGTGAACGGCTTCGGCATGAACGAGGCGAACACGCCCTGCTCGAGGCCGACCTCCTTCATCACCATTCGGAAGGTCATGACGTTGTCGGCGGTGGACAGGGCGTCCGCGTAGCGCAGGTCGATCTCCTGCTGGCCCGGGCCGCCCTCGTGGTGGCTGAACTCCACCGAGATGCCCATTGACTCCAGCATCGTGATCGCGTGCCGGCGGAAGTCGTGCCCGGCGCCGTGGATCGTGTGGTCGAAGTACCCGCCGTGGTCGATCGGCGTCGGCCGCTGCCCGATCTCCGGGTGCTTGTCGAAGAGGTAGAACTCGATCTCGGGGTGGGTGTAGAAGGTGAACCCCTGGTCCGAGGCGCGGGCGAGCGTCCGCTTCAGCACGTAGCGCGGGTCGGCGAAACTCGGGGTGCCGTCGGTCTGCAGGATGTCGCAGAACATGCGCGCGGTGCCGGGGGCCTCGGCGCGCCAGGGCAGCACCTGGAAGGTCGCCGGGTCCGGCTTGGCGAGCATGTCCGACTCGTGCACGCGAGCGAAGCCCTCGATGGCGGAGCCGTCGAAGCCGATGCCCTCCGCGAAGGCGGACTCCAGTTCGGCCGGTGCGATGGCGACCGACTTGAGGAAACCCAGAACGTCGGTGAACCACAACCGGACGAAACGCAGGTCACGCTCTTCGAGGGTGCGTAAGACGAATTCGGTCTGCTTGTCCATGGAGCCCATTCTCACGGATGACGACTGCCGAGGTGCAGCCTTACCGGCTCGTGTTTCGTCGGGGTTACGCGCGCAGGTGAGAGGGGGTGCGGCACGCTGTGGCGATCAGGACGCAGCGATTTCTGACGCTGGGTGCGACGACCGTCACGGGCTTCGTCGCGCTCGGCTTGGCGCTGCCCGACAACTCCCCGGCCCCCCGCCTGGTGCTCGACCCGCCGGGCCGGGCCGAGCGCGCGCTGGCCGACCCGCTCCTGGCGATGGCCCCGTGGCGGGAGTTCCCGGTCGGCGATGGGCGCCGTCCGCTCCTCGTCTTCGACCCCGTGACCCTGCCCAGCGCGCTGCGGGCGAGCTCCGGCACGGCCCAGCGGTTCCAGGGCCGCTGGATCGGCCCGGAGGAGCGGCCGGTCAGTCCCCCACGCCTGGACGCGTACCCGATCCTGAGCGCCGAGGACGCGGTGAGCACCCTGCGCCGGACCGCCCTGGGCACGGTGCGGGACCCGGAACCGGGCGCCGACCCGGTCCGGATCACCGAGATCCGGCTGACCCGGCGGACCTTCGACACCGACCGGGGCCGGCTCACGCTGCCGGCCTGGACCGTCCTGTTCGAGTCCGTACCGGTCCCGGCCACCGTGCTCGCCGTCCGCGGCGACGGCGTGTACCCCTCGCCGGTCCCGACGGATTCCGAAGGCGACGTCACGATCAGCCCGGACGGAACGCGGCTGACCTACAACTTCCTCGGCGCCGCCCCCGGCGAGGGGAACTGCCGGGCCGACTACACCCCGGTCTTCCAGGAGACCGCGACGGCGGTGGCCGTCGGCGCGATCGAGCACCCGAACGGCCACAACCGCAACGGCAACTGCCGGCTCTCGTCGTCCCGGCGCTCGGTGCTAATCAAGCTGAGCGCGGCGCTGTCCAACCGCGTGGTCGTCACCTACTCCTACGGGTCCCCGCTGCCGGTCCGCCCGGACGGCACCTACCGGTGGTTCCGGCCGTCGGCGGATGACCGCTGAGTCCTACTCCGCCAACGTGTTGATGGCCTGAGCCCAGAGGAAGTACTTGTTCGTGCCGAGGTCGGAGACCGTGGAGATGTTGAACGCCTCCTTGAGCAACTTCGCGTCCCCTTCGCTGACACCCTGCAGGGCCTCGACCGGAGCCTTCGCGAGTTCGGTCATGCTCATGCCCTCGTAGGCCTTGTCCACCTTGGTCGCGATGTCGCCCATGGGATCTCCTTCGGTTCGGCCGACGCCCGATGGCACCGGCACCCAGCCCTCCTTCCCCCGATCACCCGCCGCCGCACCTCGAATCCGGCCGGACCTAGGCTCAAAGGCATGCCGCAGCTTCGCCTCGCTCTCTGCCAGGTCAACGTCACCGTCGGCGCCATCGCGGCCAACACCGAGATCGTGGTGGCCCGGGCCCACGAGGCAGCGGCCGCCGGTGCGCAGCTGGTCGCGTTCCCCGAAATGGTGCTCACCGGGTACCCGGTGGAGGACCTCGCGCTGCGCCGGTCGTTCCAGCGGGCCTCCCGCGCCGGCCTCGACGCGCTGGCGACCCGGCTGCTGGACGAGGGCCTGGGCGAGGTGGCCGTGGTGGTCGGCTACCTGGACATCGACGAGCGCGCGCGGCCGCAGCTGGGTCGCCCGATCGGGGCGCCGGAGAACGCGCTCGCGGTCCTGCACGGCGGCCGGGTCGCGATCCGGTCGGCGAAGCACCACCTGCCCAACTACGGGGTGTTCGACGAGTTCCGCTACTTCGTGCCCGGCAACGTCCTGCCGGTGGTGCGCCTGCACGGCATCGACGTCGCCTTCGCGATCTGCGAGGACCTCTGGCAGGACGGCGGCCCGGTCGCCGCCGCCGGCGGCGCCGGGGTCGGGCTGCTGGTCGTGATCAACGGCTCGCCCTACGAGCTGGACAAGGACGACACCCGGCTCGCGCTGTGCGCCCGGCGCGCCGCGGAGGCCGGCGCGACGCTGGCCTACGTCAACCTCGTCGGGGGACAGGACGAGCTGGTCTTCGATGGCGATTCCCTGGTGGTCTCCGCCGCCGGTAAGGTGCTGGCCCGGGCGCCGCAGTTCGTCGAGGCCGTCCTGGTCGTCGACCTGGACCTGCCGCAGGGCGCGGCCGAGCCGGTCGACCTCGGCGCCGGGGACGTCAGCGTGGTCCGCACCCTGATCTCCGCCGAACCGCTGCCGTCCTGGGACCCCGCGCCCGTCGCGGTGCAGCCCCGCCTCCCGGCCGAGGCCGAGGTCTACGCCGCGCTGGTCACCGCCCTCGGCGACTACGTCCGGAAGAACGGTTTCCGCTCGGTGATCCTGGGCCTGTCCGGCGGGATCGACTCCGCCCTGACCGCGGCGATCGCCTGTGACGCGATCGGGGCCGCCAACGTCCACGGGGTCTCGATGCCGTCGAAGTACTCCTCCGACCACTCCCGCACCGACGCCGACGACTCCGCCGCCCGGCTCGGCTGCCAGTACCGGGTGGTGGAGATCGAGCCGATGGTCGCGGCCTACCTGGACTCCCTCAAGCTCACCGGCCTGGCCGAGGAGAACCTGCAGGCGCGGGTGCGCGGCACCACGCTGATGGGGCTGTCCAACGCCGAGGGACACCTGGTTCTGGCCACCGGGAACAAGAGCGAACTGGCCGCCGGGTACTCCACGATCTACGGCGACGCGGTCGGTGGCTACGCGCCACTCAAGGACGTCCCGAAGACGCTCGTCTGGAAGCTCTCCGCATGGCGCAATGCCGAAGCCGGTCGTCGCGGTGCACTACCGCCGATCCCACCGAACTCGATCACCAAGCCGCCGTCCGCGGAACTGAGGCCGGGTCAGCTCGACACCGACTCGCTGCCGGACTACGCCGTGCTCGACGACCTGCTCGACGACTACATCGAACGCGACGCCTCCGCTGCGGACCTCGTCGCCGCCGGATTCGACCCGGAGCTGGTGGAGCGGATCCTGCGTCTGGTCGACCTCGCGGAGTACAAGCGCCGGCAGTACCCGCCGGGCACCAAGATCTCGCTGCGCGCGTTCGGCCGTGACCGCCGACTGCCGATCACCAACGGCTGGCGCGAGCAGGCCCCGCCCACCTGAGGGTGCGTCAGTGAGTGGCGCGGCAACGCAGGCGGTCGAGGTCGTGCACGGTGATGTCGGGGGCGGCCCAGCGCGTCACCGGCACCGAATTCGAGCTGGTGCGGACCTGCGCGCGCAGGCGGCCGATGGTGTCCAGCAGCAGACCCTCGCGCACCTCTGGGTGGCGGTCCAGGAAAGCACGGAACGGTGCGGCCGGCAGCGAAAGCACCTCGACGTCGGAGAGCGCAGTGACGGTGGCCGAGCGGGTCTTGCCGTCGATCACCGACCACTCCCCGACCAGCTCGCCGGGGCCGAACACATCGAGCACGACGTCGCGTCCGTCGGCGGAGCCGACGACGACCTTGAGGTCGCCCTCGAGCAGGACGACGGCCTCGTGCGCGACGTCGCCCTCCATGAACAGGATCGCGCCCGCCGGGTAGCCGCGACGGGTTCCCATCGCGGTCAGCTCGGCAGCGCACTCGAGGCGGGGTCCCCCGCTGCGCACTCGGCCCCGCGGCCGTGAGTACTTGTGCTCATCGGCGCGGGCTACCCTGGGAGGCGTCCGGGGACCTCATCGGGAGGCCTCGAGACAGCCCCCCTAGGAGTCAATGATGAGCTCCCCCACTGCGCCTGCGGCAAACGGTCCGTCAGAATCCGCGACGGCCACCGAAACCGCACCGGTCTACGGCAACCTTCCACCCGCCAAACGGATCCGGGTCCCGGCCCTGCACGCGATGAAGGACCGCGGCGAACGCTGGCCGATGCTGACCGCGTACGACATGTACACCGCGGAGATCTTCGACGCGGCCGGCATCCCGGTCCTGCTCGTCGGGGACAGCGCCGCGAACAACGTCTACGGCTACGAGACGACGGTGCCGGTGACCGTCAACGAACTGCTTCCCCTCGTCCGCGCCGTCGTCACCGCCAGCCGGCGGGCCCTGGTCGTCGGTGACCTGCCGTTCGGGTCGTACCAGGTCTCGCCCCAGCAGGCGCTGGAGACGGCGATCCGCTTCATGAAGGAAGGCGGCGCGCACGCGGTCAAGCTTGAAGGCGGGGTGCGGGTCGCCGCGCAGATCAAGGCGATCGTCGACGCCGGCGTGCCGGTGATGGCGCACATCGGGTTCACCCCGCAGAGCGAGCACGGCCTCGGTGGGTACCGGGTGCAGGGCCGCGGCGCGGCCGCCGAGCAGGTGCTCGCCGACGCGCACGCCGTGCAGGAAGCTGGTGCGTTCGCCGTCGTGCTGGAAATGGTCCCGGCCGAGGTGTCCAAGCGGGTCACGGCGGAGCTGAAG
Organism: Sporichthya sp.; assembly: GCF_013815995.1. Classification (GTDB taxonomy): domain Bacteria; phylum Actinomycetota; class Actinomycetes; order Sporichthyales; family Sporichthyaceae; genus Sporichthya. The sequence goes on along the minus strand of NZ_JACDFE010000023.1, from coordinate 18,746 downwards.
ATCCCGACCATCGGCATCGGCGCCGGCCCGGACTGCGACGCCCAGGTGCTGGTCTGGCAGGACATGGTGGGGCTGCGGGACGGACAGATCCCGCGCTTCGTGAAGCGCTACGCCGACATGCGCGGGGTCCTCACCGAGGCCGCCAAGGCCTACGCCGCCGACGTCGTGGCCGGCACCTTCCCGACCCACGAACACAGCTACCACTAGCTGGCCGGCCCATCAGCTTGCCCAGGCCTCCCCGGGCCGGGCCGCCGCCAGTTGCGCGGTGAGTTCGGCCCGGGCGGTCGCCATCGAGGGGCCGTACCAGGTCAGCAGTCGGCCGGACACCAGCGCGACGTCCAGGCTGGGGAAGGCTTCCGGTCCGTCCAGGGCGGTGAAGGTGTACGGCTCGTCGGGCAGGACGACCAACTCGGCGCCGCGCTCGCGCACCTCGTCCACCGTCGTTTTCGGGTAGCGCTCGAACTCGTCCGCGGGCGGGTCGTCGTAGACGTTGTCCAGGCCGAGCTTGGCGAGCATCGCCGTGGTGAAGGTGTCGGCGCCGGCCACCATCCAGGGCTTGCGCCAGATCGGCACCGCGACCTTCCGGCGCACCTCAGGCGCCGGCTCGGCCCAGGACCGCTCGGCAGCCGCCAGCCAGGAGGGCCGGCCCAGCCCGCAGACCGCCAACAGCCGGCCCAGCGAGGTGAGCGCGGAATCCACGTCCCGGATGTCGCAGACCCAGACCGCCAACCCGCGGGCGCGCAACTCGTCCAGGTCCGGGCGCCGGTTCTCCTCCACCGCGGCCAGCACCAGGTCGGGCGCGAGGGCCACCACCGCGTCCAGATCCGGATTCTTGGTGCCCCGGATCCGTTCACAGGCGAGCGCGGGCGGGTGGGTGCACCAGTCGGTGACCCCGACCAGCAGGTCCGGAGCGGTCTGCCCGATCGCCTCGGTCAGCGAGGGCACCAGCGAGACGATCCTCCGCACGGCGGCCGGAACGGCCACCTCCAGCCCGGTGTCGTCGCGCACAGCTCCCCCGCTCATCTCGCCGCTTAGACTGCCAGCTATGGCTTCACGCACCGCTCTCGCTCCCTCCGTGCTCCCGGGCACGGTCTCCCCGCTGCGTCCCGTCCCGGAGCACATCCCGCGCCCGCACTACGTGGGCAAGGCGGCGCCGGACCCGTTCGTCGGCAGCGAGGTCAAGGACGCCGAGACGATCGAGAAGATGCGGATCGCCGGCCGGATCGGCGCCCAGGCCCTGGTCGAGGTCGCCTCGCACATCCGCCCCGGCATCACCACCGACGAGCTCGACCGCATCGGGCACGGATTCCTCTGCGACCACGACGCCTACCCCTCCACGCTGGGCTACCGGCACTTCCCGAAGTCGCTGTGCACCTCGGTCAACGAGGTCATCTGCCACGGCATCCCGGACTCGCGTGAACTCGTCGACGGCGACATCTGCAACATCGACATCACCGCCTACATCGGTGGCGTGCACGGCGACACCGACGCCACCTACCTGGTCGGCGAGGTCGACGAGGAGTCGCGCCTGCTGGTCGAGCGCACCGAAGAGGCCCTGCGCCGGGCGATCAACGCGGTCAAGCCGGGCCGGCCGATCAACGTCATCGGCCGCGTCATCGAGTCCTACGCCAAGCGCTTCGGCTACGGCGTCATCCGCGACTTCACCGGCCACGGCATCGGCACGGCGTTCCACTCCGGGCTGGTCATCCCGCACTACGACACCGAGCACTACGCGACGCTGATGGAACCCGGCATGACCTTCACCATCGAGCCGATGCTCTCGCTCGGCACGGAGACTTACGACATCTGGGACGACGACTGGACCGTCGTCACCAAGGACCGCAAGCGCTCGGCCCAGTTCGAGCACACGCTGCTGGTCACCGACTCCGGCGCCGAGATCCTCACCCTGCCGTAGACATGGCTCCGGCCCCGCGGTTGGGGCCGGACGTCGAGCTGAGGGTTCGTCAGGATGGGCGGTCAGGGGCCCAGGAGCGGACGCGGGTCGAAGTAGTCACGCCAGGCCGAGATCCGACCGTCCTCCGCCACCTCGAAGGTACCCGCCAGGGGCAGCGAGAGCAGCTTGTTCCCGGCGGCGTCGACCATGTGGTCCACGCGCTCGGTCACAACCACGTTGCCTGCCGCCGCGATCGCGATGAAGTCGACCGTCACCCCGACCATGGGCATGGCGTCACCGAAGCTGAGCAGGAACGCGGCCGCTGCCTCGGCACCGTTCATGGTCGGCAGGCCGGTGTTCTGCCAGACGAAGTCCTCGGTCACGTTGGCGACGAGGTTCTTGGCCGCTTCCTCGAGGGATGAAGCGTTCAGTCCGTCGAAGAATCGATGGACAGCGTCGATCGGGTCGGTCATGTCAGGCTCCTGCTCCGGGTCGGGTAACCGTAGGCACGGCTGATCCGACCCTAGGCGAGCAGGGTTTTCGAGAGCAGGGGGGTACCTACTACTCGCACTTGGCGGTGGCGATGCGGAAGGTCGCGGTCTTCAGCTGCTGCGTGGTCTCGGAGTCGACGTAGCCGAAGGCCTCGAGCGGACGCTCCTCGCCGCCCTTGAGCTTGGGCGCGAACAGGGTCTGGCTGGCCACCCGGCGGCCATCGACGATGGCCTCTACCTGCGCTTCGCAGGACTTGGTGCCACCGGACTTGTTCTCGAAGGTGACCGGCAGGCGGCGGGTTTCGGCGCCGACCGCGTCGGCCCCGACCTCGAAGACGCCGAAACCGACCTTGAGGTCCTGCTGCAGCACCAGGCCGGTGCCGTCGCCGCTGGCCTTGATCCGGTTGTCCCGGTCCTGCTTGATGCCCCAGATCGTGGAGGCGACGACCGAGACGACGGCCAGGATGGCCAGCACGCGGCCGATCCGGCAGAACCGCTGGTCGCGGACGTCCTTGCCCTTGAGCCGGATGCGCGATGCGGGGTCCATGCGGGCGAACTCGCGGGTGGCGAGCACCACGGCGGCGATCGCGAACAACACGCCGACGTACTGGATCAGCGGGACTACGGAGAGGGCCAGGGCCACGATGCCGAGCACGAGGATCGCGACCGGCATGTCCATGCCCTCGCGGGGCGCGTCCTCGACCTCGTCGTCCTCGTCGAAGGCGTCGTAGCCCTTGTAGCGGTCGTAGCTGCCCTTGGGGGTCGCCTTGGGGTAGGCCGGCTTGCGCTTACGCCCATACCAGGCGCGGCTCTGCTGCTCGGGCAGCATCCATTCCGGAATGTCCCGACCGGACTCCGTGGTGTTGCCCTTACCTGAGCTGAACATGGTGAGCGCGGTCCTTCCCCCAGACGCACTTCTTGCTGAGCGCTTCGCGGTCCCCACCGTTGGCGCAGAGGACCAGCCTGCTCCCCTTACGCGGTTCGCGCACAGGGACTTGGGCCAATTTGACCGAACAGCCGCGGCTCCGTGACCGATCGTAATCCGCGATCGGGCGCCCTGCCTACGGTTGATCCACTCGGGGCGGCCCGCTGCGCCGGCGCCCATCCAGGTGTTCGGCTTAGTACGAGCTCGCCTTGACGACCTTGAACGTGGCGGTGGACAGGGCCGAGGCCATGTCCGAGCCGAGCAGGTTGAACACCCGGACAGTGGCGGACTTGCCGTCGCTGAGCGTCGGGACGAACAGGGTGTCGGAGGTGATGACCTTGCCCTTGGCGTCCAGGGCCTGGATCTCCATGTCGAACGAGAGCGTCTTGCCGCCGATGTTGGTGATCGTCAGCGCCAGCGAGGTCTGCTTGACCCCGGAGCCCTCCAGCTCGCTGTAGACCTTGCCGATCTCGACCTTGGCCTGGCTGCCGAGCACCTGCTCGGTGGTCAGCGCCTGGACCTCCGCCGGCGGGGCGGCGTTGACCACCGGGGCCGGCTTCTCGGCGCCGACCGCGCTGAAGACGGTCTGCGAGGCGACCATGCCGAACGCGGCGAGGATCGCCAGCGCGATCGCGATCCAGGCGGTCTCCCGCTTGGCGCCCTTGCGCTTCGGTGAGCCGAGGGAGGTGATGCCCATCAGCAGCGCCGCGGTACCGAAGCCGATCGCCGCCCAACGCAGCATCGGGACGACCGCGCACCCGAGAGCGATGCCGCCCACGTAAGCCGCGGACTTGTCGAGGCGGTACGCACGCCGCTTCTTGGCGACGGGTGCCTCGGGACGCGCATACGGAGACTGCTGCGCCCGGAGGTCGGTGGCGGTCATGGCGGGTCGTTCCTTCCGCTGGTTCGTGGCCTCACGGGCCGGCGAGCTTGATCATTCGTGTGCCACTACGACGCAGCTCTGCCTGGCTTGGTTCACATGACACTGCACGTCGATCGCGACGCGCGGGTCGATGGACAGGTCTTGACCGAACGGCTGATGCCTGCTTCGGGGAAATGTCTGGTTCGTCCCGAATACCCGCCCAATGCCGCCGCCGCCAATCGGAAGCAACCGGGCGACCGGCCGGTCCATCTTGGTCCCGGTCCCCCGACCCCGGTCCCGGTCAAATCCACCCCTGACGACCCGCGATCGAGACGCGGGAAGTGTCCAGGTTCATCCGGACGGGCTCAGCCGTTCGGTCGATGCCTGGTCAACGAACGTCTCAACTTGGGCCGGGAGCGAAACCGGCGGGGCCGGATTGAGGTCAGAGGGCCAACTTCGCGGGGGGGCCGCGGAAAACAGGCCACAAGGAGCAGGACATGAGCGGTCAGAACTGGTTCGTCTACCCGGTCGAGAATGGCGTCGAGCTGGTCATCGACAGCACCGACGGCGACGTCCACGACGCGGCGCTGGAGGCCTTCGTGGCCGAGTACGCGGACTTCAACATCGCCGCGGAGTACTCGATCAACGGCGGCGAGGTCATCCACTTCGTGCCGGCTCCCGCCGACGCCGATGCCGAGGCCCCGCAGCCCAGGTCCGCCGCGGAGACCAACGGCTCGACCTGGGCCTGAACCGCGAGCGTCCCGCGGTGCACCCCGCGGTAGGAACGTCCCGACCGGCCGGCGCAGCTCTCGCTGCGACGGGCCGGTCGGGTTTAACCCCCGGTCCTCGTTCGTCTGAGGCAGGCTGGCGCTCATGAAGCTCATCGCCGCCGGCTCCCTCATCAGCGCCGGGTGCCTGGCGCTGGCCGTCCCAGGGTTGATGCCCAGCGCCGCCGCGGACGCGGTGCGCGAGGTCCGCACCATCGGGCACACCGTGAACGGCCGGGACATCCAGGCCTTCCGCCTCGGCGACGCCAAGGCGGAGCGGACCGTCGTCCTGATCGGGGTGATGCACGGCACCGAACGGGCGCCGGCCCGCACCCTACGGACGCTGCGCGACGGCCGCAGGTCGGTCGTCGGGGTGAATCTGTGGGTGATTCCGGTGCTCAACCTCGACGGAGCGGCTTCCGAACGGCGTTCCAACGCCCGCCGGGTCGACCTGAACCGGAATTTTCCTCAGAACTGGAGCCGCTCGGTGACCGGGGCCGGCCGATCGGCGGCCTCGGAACCGGAGACGCGCGCGCTGATGCGGTTCCTGGACCGCATCGATCCGGACGTCGTGGTCTCCCTGCACCAGCCGTTCGGCGTGGTCGACACCAGCGTGTCCAAGGACCCCGACCTGGCCCGGGCGTTGAGCCGGGAGCTCCAGCTGCCCCGGCGTGACGTCGACTGCGGCGGGCCGTGCCACGGCACGCTCACCGGCTGGTTCAACACCACCCACGACGGCGAGGCGATCACCGTCGAGTTCGGACGTAGCCCGTCGCGTACCTACCTGAAGCAGACCGCGGTGCGTGGCCTGCTGGCCGCGGTCGGCGGCCGCTTCGCCTGAGGGGCCGCTCGACCTAAGGCGTGGGGGTCGGGGTCGGCGTCGGGGCCGGCGGCAGGATCAGTGGGCCAGTGGGCGCGAGGAAGGTCAGGGAGTCCGCGACCCGCGCCTGGGAGTCCTTGTCGTCCCGGTCGAGCCGGCGCAGCGGGCCGCCGACCTGACGGCGCACGAGCAGGGTGGTCGAGCTCCCGCCGTCGAGGTTGATCGCGTTCACCGCGCCCAGGTGAAGGAGGTACTCCCCCCACTGGTGCGCGCTGGCGCCACCTGAGCGCCGGTGGTTCTTGTTGGACCGGCCGGAGACCGCAGCGACGATCAGGTCACCGTCGGCCGTCCACGCGATCGCACTGCGCGGGCGCAGGTTGTTGTCCCGGCTGTTGCAGCTGGCGAAGTTCTTGCCGCGGCGCACGATCGCCGAGCTGACCCCGATCAGGCTGTCCGGAGTGCCCAGCGGAGGCTGGCCGGCCACCCGCGGCAGCACGCCGGTCTGGTCGGTGGTGACGGTGACGGGCTCACCGATGGCCAGCAGCTTCAGCGCCGCGGTGTGCTCGCTGCCGTTCGGCGCGGTCAGGAAGGTCTCGCCGTCCTTCGGCCGCTTCTTGCCGTCGTTCTTCTTGGTGAGGATTCTCGACACCACACCGTTCTTCAGCACGATCGTGCGGCTGCCGGTGGGGTGGAACGAGGCGCCCCAGTCGCGGGTGTAGGCGGTGACGCCGGCGGCAGAGAGCCGCTGCCAGTTCAGCGCGCCGAGCGGAATCGTCCCCTGCACCGAGAAGATCTCGCCGGTCATGTTGTGCACGGCCAACTCGGCGCGGCGGGTGTCCTCGTAGAGCGCCAGGCCCTGGTCGGTGACGCTGTCCCCCTTGCGGGTCACCCCGTCGGCGATCTGGCTGCGGCGCGGGATCGCCGCACCGGAGGGGTCGAAGACGGCGCCGTTGATGACGACGACCGCGCGCGGCTCCGAGCCGGCCTGGGCCTGAGGCGTCGTCTTCTGGCTCAGCGTGGGCGCCATCTCGGCGCGCGGGATCAGCGTCCCCTTGGGGATCCGGATCGCGACGAAGCGCTGCTCGAGGATGTCCTGCTTGCGGTTGCCGGTGTCCCAGACCTGCACCTGGGCGCCACCGGGCAGCTCGAAGGCGCGCTTCGGCGGCTCCAGCACCAGGGTGCTCGGGATCCGGCAGGTGGCTGCCGCGGCCGGGGTGACGTCGGCGCCGGCGGCCAGAACGCCGCAGACCAGCGCAGCCGCGACGGCCGGCGTCAGGCCCTTCTTCAAAGTCAGTTGCAGTCGAACATCCAAGACGGGTCCCCCCTCCCGCGGACCATGATCGTCCCTGGTCGGCGGAACGGGGGGATTTTCGGGCCATCGACACGAATTGCCAGTCGAAGCCCAGGGTCGGGTCAGTCGGTCTTGAAGGCGAGCGCGTTGGCCACCGGGCGCTGCCTGGCGCTGTCGTTGGTGTCGATCCGGTTCAGCGAACCCCCCACCTCGCGGCGGACCAGCAGGGCGGTCGAGCCCCCGCCGTCCAGGTTCACCGCGGAGACCGCGCCGAGCTGCTGGAGGTACTGACCCCAGCCGTAGGCCGAGGCGCCGCCGTAACGGCTGCCACCGATCAGCGCGCCGCCCGCGATGGTGACCACGAGCATGTCGCCGTCGGCGGTCCAGGCCATCGCCGAGCGCGGGCGGAGCTGGTTGTCCCGCGAACTGCATGGCGCAGTGACCCGCCCGTAGCGGACCAACGCGGCGCTGACGCCCATGACCGCCGTCGGCTTCTTCAGCTCCGGGCGGTCGGCGTGGTCCTCCCGGACGCTCTCGACCTCGGTGTGCATGGTGACGGCGTCGCCGACGCGCAGCGCCTTCAGCGCGCCGAAGTACTTGCTCCCACCGGGGACGGTCAGGAAGGTCTCGCCGGAACCGGGGCGACGCGCGCCGGCTGCCTTGGACAGGATCGCCCGGACCTTGCCGTCGCGGACGACAGCGGTGCGCGGCCCGGCCGGGTGGCGACTCGCGTTCCAGCTTCGGGTGTAGGCGGTGATGCCCTCCCAGGAGAGCTCCTCCCAGTTGATCGCGGAGATCGGCGCGTCGCCGCGGCTGGAGGACACCAGGCCGGTCAGCCCGGTGCGGGCGACGACGGCGGACTTGAGCCCGTCATAGATCGCGATCGCCCGGCTGCCCAGGCTGTCCGCCTTGCGCGCCCTGCCGTCGACGCCCATGGCACCGGTCGGAATCGCGGTGCCGGTGTCGTAGACCCCGCCGTTGATGACGACGACGGCCTTGCCGTGGTCGTCGGCCAGCTTCGAGGGCGTGGCCAGCGAGCCCAGCGCCGAGGACGAGGTGAGCACGGACGGGGTGAGCGTGCCCTTCGGAATGCGGACCGCGACCAGACGCGCCTCGTCCATCGGGTTCGCGCGCGATCCGGTGTCCCAGATCTGCACCGACGCCCCACCCGGCAGGTCGAACTCGCGGGACGGGTCGTTCTTGAGCAGCCCGGTGGCGGGCCGGCAGTTCGCCGGGATGCCCTTGTTGCGGGACGTGGTGGTGGCCTGCGGCGGCGCGATCTCGGCGGCGACCTGCTGAGCGACGGACTTCTCCGCGGTCCGCTCCGAGAGGCCGGCGAGCATCGCGCCGACGACCGTGGCGTCATCCCGCAGGATCGGCAGGGCGCGCAGGTGCTCGGCCTGGAGCTCGACCGAGTCGGAGGCCTGGGACGAACCCATCGTGGTCGCCCCGTAGGCGCCGATGAGTGTCAGCGCCGCACCCGCGGCCACCGTTGGTGCCATCGACCGACTTGCGCCCTTGCCCATGCAGACCCCCCACCCGCATCGGCTCGTCGGTGCGCTGGCTCGCACCGATCCCCCGCCGCTGAGTGTGGGAATCGCGGCGAGGTTTCATGGGCGTTCTGGGGTTTACTTGATCAACTCGTGGGAATGCGAGGACCGGTCTCGCCCCAATGTCCTAGTAGGGCGCGAGGAAGGTGAGCGCGTCGGGCACCGATCGCTGGAAGCCGCCGGCGCGGTCGAGGCGGATCAGGCGGGCCGCCGACCCGCTGGCGCACCAGCAGCGTGGTCGAGCTGCCGCCGTCGAGATTGACCGCGTGCACCGCGCCGAGCTGCTTCATGTACTCGCCCCACTGGTGCGCGGTCGCGCCCCCGGCGGCGGCATTCGGGCGGCCCGCGACGGCGGCGACGATGAGGTCGCCGTTCGGCAGCCACAGCAGGCCCGAGCGCGGCCGCAGCGTCTCGTCGCGCGAACCGCAGCCGGCACGGTTCTGACCGGAGCGCACCAGAGCCGAACTGACCCCGAGCACGCTGTCCGGGGTGCCGATTGCCGGATGCTTGGCGAGGAACCCCAGGTAGCCGGACTGCTCGGTGCGCACGGTGACGGCCTCGCCTTGCCTGAGGCTGCCGACCCAGTCGGAGTCGCTCCTGCTGCGCGCCGTCAGGAAGGACTCGCCGCCGCCCGGACGGCGGGACCCGGCGTTGCCCTTGAGCACCTTGGTCACCCTGCCGCCCTTGACCACGACGGTGCGGCTTCCGGCCGGGTGGGCGGAGGGGCCCCAGGCGCGCGTGTACACGCTGACGCCGCGGGCAGCGAGCGTCTGCCAGTTGACTGCGCCGACGTCGCGGCTACCGTGCTCGCTCCCCACCGTCCCCGTGGTCTTGTGCAGCGTCCACTGCGCGGTGCGGGTGTCCTCGTAGAGCGCAAGGCCCTGGTCACTGCCGCTGGTGCCCTTGCGCACGGTGCCGTCGATGACCTGCGAGCGGACCGGGATCGACGCGCCGCTCGGGTCGAACACGCCGCCGTTGATGACGACGACTGCGCGATCGTTGCCCTTCGCCTGAGACTGCGGCGTCGCCGCCTTCGACAGACTCGAGGACGTGACCGCCCGCGGGATCAGGCTGCCGGCCGGGATCCGCACCGCGACGATCCGCACCTCTTTGATGTTCGCCTTGAGGTTGCCGGTGTCCCAGATCCGCACCGACGCCCCGCCCGGGAGGTTCATCGTCTTGTCCGGGTTCGTCCGCAGGATCCCGGTCGGTGCCTTGCACGAGCCGGCATCGGCCGGCGCCGCGGCGAGAACCGCGGTCGGGAAGGCGAGGGCGGCGGCGAGCGCGGGGATCGTGCGGCGGCGAAGAGTCACGTCAGGACTTTCGGCCCAGGCGCGCGACAACTGAAGGTCATCAGGCGCAGGTCGAAGGCGACCGCATCGGTGATCGGACGCTGGTACTCCGAGCCGCGGCGGTCCAGTCGGATCAACGGGCCGCCGGCCTTCTTGCGGACCAGCAGGGTGGTGGAGTTGCCGCCGTCGAAGGCGACGGCGGGGAGGAGCGGAACTGAAGCTCGGCCGGGCGCCCGCGTGGAACGCGGATCGTAAGAATCGCGGGGCCGCACAGGCCACCGAGCCCGCCTAGCCTGGCGAGATGGCCCTCGACTCCCACGAACCGGTGACCGGCGCCCCGATCGGGCGCCGGGTCGCGTTGGGGCTGTTCGGACTGGGAGCCCTGGGCGTGGTCGCGGGCTCGAAGGTGCAGGACGGGCTGATCCGGGTGCTGGCTCCGATCCAGAGCAACGACCCGACCGGACTCTCCTCGCTGTTCCCTGTCGGCAACACCTTCCGCTTCTACTCCGTCGCCTCCCACGCTCCGAAACGCCGGGCCGAGGACTACCGGCTCGAGGTGAGCGGCCTAGTCGCGCGGCCGGGCGGACTGACTTTCGCGGACCTGCAGTCGATGCCGCAGACCGAGCTGGTGCGCGACTTCCAGTGCGTGACCGGCTGGCGGGTGCCCGAGGTGCCGTGGCGCGGCGTACGCCTTTCTGACCTGCTCGACGCGGCCGGGCCGGCACCGGAGGCAACCGCGGTCCGCTTCACCTCCTTCGACGGCGTGTACAGCGAGAGCCTGACGCTGGAGCAGGCCCGCCGCCCCGACGTGCTGGTGGCGACCTCACTGCTCGGCGGACCCGTCAGCCGCTACCACGGCGGGCCGGTGCGGCTCTTCGTCGCGCCGATGTACGGCTACAAGAGCCTCAAGTGGCTGGGCGGGATCGAGCTCACCGCCGAGGTGGTTCCGGGCTACTGGGAACGCCGCGGCTACGACATCGACGCGTGGGTCGGGGATTCGAACGGGCGCGACGATGACGCGACCAGCTGAGGGGGTGCTCCGTTTCGGCCCGACATCGCGCTGGGTGCATGCCACGGCCGGGACGCTGACGCTGGCCTGCATCCTGACCGCCGCCGTGCTCTACAACGGCTCTTTGTCGAACCTGATCGGGAACCGGCACACGGTGCGTGCCGTACACGTGTGGTGCGGATTCGCGCTGCCGGTCCCGCTGCTGCTCGGCCTCGCGTCGGCCGCCCACCGGCGCGACCTGCACCTGCTGAACCGGTTCGACCCGCACGACTGGCGGTGGCTGCGTTCGCGGAACCGTCGCGACGGGCGCATTCCGGTCGGGAAGTTCAACGCCGGGCAGAAGGTCAACGCCGCACTCAGCGCGGGCGCGCTCGCTGTGCTGCTGCTCACCGGGTCGGTCATGTACTTCACGCAATGGACGCCGCTCGCCTGGCGCAGTGGAGCGACCTTCACCCACGACTGGTTCGCCCTCGGGCTCGGGCTGTTGGTGTGCGGGCACACGCTGTACGCCGTGCGCAGCCCGGTCGCGCTGCGGGCGATGCGCACCGGATCGGTTCCGCTGGCCTGGGCGCGCAGCGAGCACGGCGCCTGGGCCGAGGAGGTCGCCGGGCCGTCGGAGAAGGCAGTCAGCGCTGGCGAGTGATGAAGTCGGTCCAGGCGTCAACGACCTGCTCGCTGGTCATGCCCAGCACCTCGTCGCGGTCCAGAGCCCCGGCGGGCGCCTGGTTCGTCGCGGTGGGGGTAGCGTGGGGGGTGACGCCGCTCCGGACCTTTGGTGACGTCCCGGGTGGTCGTGTGGCCAATGCCGGGGAGTCGATCAAGGGAGTGGCGGTGGCGGGCACCCTTCGCGGCGCGGACGGTTTCGTCCCCATGCGGGTTCACCTTGGCGGTGGCTAAGTGGAGCCCGACAGGCTCGCCCAAATCTTGGCCGAGCTGTCGAGCGGCGGCGCGGAGTCCTCGGCGCGGCTGTGCCAGGCCGCGCGGGATGCGGTCGGGATGTCCGGGGCTGGGGTCATGCTGATGTCCGGTGACCTGCCCGCGGGTTCGCTCTGCACCAGCGGCGAGGTGAGTAACCTGATCGAGGAACTGCAGTTCACGCTGGGGGAAGGCCCGTGCGTGGACGCCCATCAAAAGGGCCGGGTCGTGTCAGAACCCGATCTGGCCGACCCGCAGGAGCCCCGGTGGCTCGCCTTCACCGCCCGGGCGGTCCCGGAAGGTGTGCGGGCGATTTTCGGCTTCCCGGTGACGGTGGGTGCGGCCCGCATCGGCGCGCTCAACCTGTACCGGGACTCCCCGGGCCCGTTGAGCGATGCCCAGCACGCCGACGCCTTGGTGATGGCCCAGGTGATCGCGACCTGGGTACTGGACGTGCAGGGCGCCGCAGCTCCCGGGATGTTGGCCGACGCAATCGATCACGGCGGCGATTTCTACTTCCTGGTGCACAACGCCGCCGGCGCCGTGTCGGTCCAGCTCGACGTCAGCGTCACCGAGGCGCTCATCCGCCTGCGCGCGTATGCGTTCGCCAACAACCGTTCCCTGCTCGAGGTGGCCCAGGACGTCGTGGCGCGAAAGCTGCGGTTCTGATGCGCCCGGCCCGGTACCAATTGCGGGGTCGAGGGCGCACACTGGCAGGACGTCCCGGGTTTCGGCGCCCGGGCGGGAGCGCAAGTCATGGGCCGGGCGGACACGGCAAGGGAGAGGTACTGGCATGGCCGAGGTTGAGCTGAGCCGGGAATCGGACATCGTGAGGTCCCTGGTCGAGTTGGCCGACGTCCTCACCAACGACTACGACGTGGTCGACCTCCTGACCCGCGTGTCGGATCGGTGTGTGAGCCTGCTCGGTATCTCCGCGGCGGGGGTGATGCTCGCCGACCCGAACGGGGACCTGCGCCTGATCGCGTCCTCCTCGGAGGCGATGCGGATCGTTGAGCTCTTCGAACTGCAGGCCAAGGAGGGCCCGTGCCTGGACGCCTTCCGCACCGGTGAACGGGTCGCCCACGAGAACCTGCACGCAGGAACCGGGCGTTGGCCACGGTTCGCCACCGTCGCCCTCGAAGCAGGCTTCCAGGCCGCCTTCGCGTTGCCACTACGGATCCGGGACACGACCATCGGCGCCCTGAACCTGTTCAGCGACGGGCAGGTCCCGATGGCCGAGGCCGACGTCCTCGTGGCCCGCGCGTTCGCGGACCTGGCCACCATGACCGTCCTGCAACAGCGCGCCGGCTCCGAGACCCAGCGGATCAACGAACAACTCACCCAGGCCCTGACCAGCCGGATCATCATCGAACAGGCCAAGGGCGTGATCTTCGAACGGGCCGGGATCGACATGGCCGAGTCCTTCGCCCGGCTACGGGCCTACTCCCGCCACCACAACACCCGGCTCACCGACGTCGCTCGAGCCACCATCGACGGCAGCATCGACCCACACGCCTGGACCGCCGCGCCCGCCACCGACCGCCCCACTCCCACCGGGCCGGACCACCGGAATTCTCCGCCCTCGAGTTGACGGCGAGGTCTGCGCCGGAACTGCCCTCCCCCGCGGGACTGACGGGAAATCAGCAGCGCCTCGGGCGAAGAGGCCCCATCAGTCGAGCTGGGCGAGCAGCCGGTCGCGGGTTGGTCCGCCCTGTGCCTGGATGCGAGTGACCAGGCCTTCCAGTTGGGGCCAGTCCGCCGCGACTACCTCGTGCTCGAGCTCGTCGAGCAGGTCGGTCAGGTTCTGCACGCCGAGGTTGCCCGCGCTGCCCTTGAGGCGGTGAGCGGTGCGTGCGAGCAGCTCCCGGTCGCGGTCGCGGCAGCCGTCGAACAACACGGGAAATCCCTCCTCCAGGGCGGCGAGGAACATGCCCGCGACCTGTCGGACGGCGTCGACGCCGATCTGGGCGCACAGTCGATCGACCGCGCTCGCGTCGAGGAGCGGGCGGGCCTGCGGTGCCGGGGGCAGTGCGGTGAGCGAGACCCGAAGCATCTTGGCCAGCGGCTCCACCAGGATCGGTTTCCCCAGAAAGCTGTCCATGCCTGCCTCCCGGCAGGCGCGGATGTTCTCCGGCGCCACGTTCGCCGTCATTGCGACGATCTGCAGTGGCCGAGCGGGCCAGCGGGCGCGGATCAGGCGGGTCGCTTCCAGTCCGTCCATCTCCGGCATCTGAACATCCATCAGAACAAGGTCGTAGTCGCGGTGTTCCAGCGCCGCGACGGCCTCGGACCCGCTGGCAACCACCTCGGCACGAAAGCCGAACCGGGCCAGGAGGAGTTGGGCCACTTTCTGGTTCACCGCTGAGTCATCCACCACCAGGATCGCCAGGTGGCCGGGCTCCTGGGACAGGTCGAACACGGAGAGCGGGGGGCGGGTCCGCTGGTCGGGCACCTGCCCGGTGCTGAGCAGGGTGGCCATCAGGTCAAACAGCCTTTCCTGCTTGGCCGGCTTCGACATGACGGCGTCGAAGACGCCGCGGCCCGCGGTCTCGCAGGCGTCAGGAGCCGACGACAGCAGGATCAGGCGGGCGGCGGGTACGCGGGTCTTGAGCAGCGCTCCCAGTTCGACACCGTCCATCCCCGGCATCGTGTGGTCGATGATGGCGAAGGAGAAGTTCTGGTCACTCTCGAGCACCCGCAATGCGTGCGCGGCGTCTTCGGCCGATTCGTACCCCATCTGGTGGTTCAGCGCCCAGCTCTGCAGAATTCGGCGGTTCGTCGCGTTGTCGTCCACGACGAGAATCCGGTGGCCCGCCAGGCCCGCCGTCGCCGTCGGCTCGACCACGTCGCTGGTGGCGGCAGGGAAGGTGAGGGTGACCGCGGTTCCGGCGCCGAGGGTGGAGTCCACCGTGATCGAGCCGCCCATGCTGAGCGCGAGGTTCCGGCTGATCGCCAGGCCGAGGCCCGTCCCGCCATGCAGGCGGGTGGTGGTGCTGTCCGCCTGGGTGAACGGGTCGAACAACCGCTCGACCCGATCCATGGCGAGCCCGATGCCGGTGTCGGCGACCACGACCCGTAACCAGATTCGGTCGGTATCCGCCGCGTCGACCGTCACGGTCACGACGATTTCGCCGCGGGCAGTGAACTTCACCGCGTTGGACAGCAGGTTGACCAGGATCTGGCGCAGCCGCGAAGGGTCGCCGACTATCGCGGCGGGGACCTCCGGCGCGACATCGCAGACAACCTCCAAGCCCTTCTCGTGAGCTTGGGCAGTGATGAGATCGAGGGTGTCCTGGAGCCAGTTGCGCACCCCGAACGGCAACTCCTCGAGCACCATCTTCCCGGCGTCGATCTTGGCGTAGTCGAGGATGTCGTTGATGATCGTGAGCAGGTGCTCACCGCTGGTCCGGACGGTCTCGACGTAGTCGCGCTGGCGGCTGTCCAGGGCGGTGTCGAGCAGCAGGCTCGTCATCCCGATGACGGCGTTCATCGGAGTCCGGATCTCGTGACTCATGTTCGCCAGGAAACCCTGCCGCGAGCTCGCCGCGTTCTCCGCGACGTCCCGAGCGCGGGCGACCTCCACCTCGAAGGCCCTGCGTTCGGTGACGTCGCGGACCGCGGCCATGACCAGAAGGCCGTCCTCCCCCTCGATCGAGGACAGCGAGATCTCGGACGGGAACTCGCTGCCGTCCTTGCGCCGGGCAGACAGCTCGATCCCCGTACCCATCGAACGCACCTGGGGATCGGTGGGATCACCCCTCCCGTGGTGGAGGTCAGCGTCTCGGACACCGTCCGGCACGAGGATCGCGATCGGCCGGCCCAGCAGCTCCGCCCGCGGGTACCCGAACAACCGTTCCGCCTGGGTGTTGGCCAGCTGGATCAGCCCGTCGGCGTCCACGCCGAGCATCGCGTCCGGCGCCGCCTCGAGCAGGCCCTCGAACTTGGCCTCGCTCTTCTTGTGTTCGCTCCGGTCGCGGACCACCTTGCTGAAGCCCCGCAGCTCACCGTCCTCGCCGTAGGCGGCGGTGATCACCACATCTGCCCAGAACACTGAGCCGTCCTTGCGGACCCGCCACCCCTCCTCCTCGTGACGGCCCTCCGCGCGGGCGATCTCCAGCTCCCGCTGCGGATGGCCGGCCGCGCGTCGCTCCTCGGGGTAGAGGATCGAGAAGTGCTGCCCGAGCACATCGGCCTCGGTGAAGCCCTTCAACCGCTGCGCCCCCGCGTTCCAGCTCGCGATTAGCCCGTCCGGGTCCAGCATGAAGATCGCGTAGTCGGGGGTGCTGTCCACCAGCAGGCGCAGCTTCTCCTCCCCGGCCCGCAAGGCCTGCTCCGTGTGTTTGCGTTCGGTGATGTCCTGGATCTGCGAGATGAAGTACAGGGGGCTGTCGTCCGCGCTTCGCACCAAACTGGCGGCCAGCAGCACCCAGACCGTGGCTCCGGTGGCGGTGAAGTAGCGCTTCTCCATCTGATAGGAGTCGATCGTCCCGGCTACGAGCTGTTCGACCTGCGCGAGGTCGGCGTCGAGGTCATCCGGGTGGGTGATGTCCTGGAAGGTCATGCCAAACAACTCGGACTCGGTGTAGCCGATCAGCCGGGTGAGGGCCGAGTTGACTTGACGCCAGCGGCCGTCCAATTCCACGAGCGCTTGCCCGATCGGCGCGTTCTCGAAGCCGAGCCGGGCTCGCTCCTCGGCCTCGCGAAGCGCCGTCTCCGCTGCGCGGACCCCAGTGACGTCCTGGGTGAACCCCATGCCCGCCACGATGCTCCCGTCGCGATCAAGGACTGGGGAAAGGCGCTGGGAATAGACGCGGCCCGCGTACGGCACGTCGATGGTCGTCGACTCGCCGCGAAGCGCGGCCCGGTACAGCGGTTCGATCGCAGAGGCTGTTTCGGCCGGAAACACCTCGAAAATCGTGCGCCCCTCGAGCATCTCTCGCGACAACCCAACATCGGCGAGCCCCTGCCCACCTGACGAGAGGTAACGCAGGTCGTGATCCCAGGTGAACACAGCTCCCTGCGGAAACGAGCGCATGAACGGGTTGTCGCCAGCGCCGGCGAGGGCCGCCAAGGCATCGGCACGCGCGTCCACCGGCACGTCTCCCACTCCTCCGTCGTTCACGAGCTGACACCCAGCCGGAGGTGTGCCGGTAGGGGCCGAGGTCCCCGGCTGTTGCCGGCTCCGGAGGAGCCGCCAGATCGAGTTGCGGCGAACGGCTGCCCCTCAGCGTGAGACTGATCGTCCGAGCGGAGGGGGAGGTTGAGCATCTGCAGCTGATCAGGGACCTAAGCCCCCGGCCGTTGGGAAGAAGGTCCCTGGCGGGGACCTGCAGGCGGGAGATGTCAGGCCTGTCGCTGACCTCCCGGGGACCCCGGCACCGGCAAATCGCACCTGCTCATCGGCCTCGGGACCGCGGCCGCCCTCGCCGGCAAACGGGTCCGCTACCGCCTCGCCCGCACCCAGCGAGCTGCCGGGGCCCAGTCACGCCGCTACGGAAAGCTATTTCTCGAGGTCAAAGGGCCTCTCGGACACCTAGGGTGCCCTGTGGATAAGGGGGCGACGACGAGCCGGCCTGTAAGCCGGATTCTGTGACGGTATGTCAGATTAGGGCTCTGACCTGCGGGTTGGTGTTATCCATAGGGGTGCTGGGCCGTCACTGGGCCGTCAGAGATTCCCGAGCCCGGCGTTCACGGCGTCGCGACCGCTTCTCGGTGGCCACAGGTGGGCTAAGGCAGCGGCAGTTCCCGGACCCGGATCCCGAACGGCGTGACCGCGACAATTGCTCCTGCCGACAGCCGCTCGGCCACGGCAGGGGGTTTGCGAGCAGCAGGCCCGCGAGCTCAGCGGTCGGCATGGTGGACACGTCCCGGGTCAACACGACCGACGGTCTCGGCGATCGGCTGGCGGCGAGCAACGAGCCGAAGTCGGTGTCTGAACTGATGATGATGCGCAGCTCTCGCGCTGCGAACTCCAGGATCTCAACGTCGTCGGCTTCGTACAGGGCCCAGTACGCCTGAACGTGTCGCCAGCGGCAAACCAAGATGATCTTGGCCGGTACGGGTTTTCGGGCTGAGGAACGACGGACGGTCAACGGGCCGTGGTTGGGGCCGAGAGCCCTTCTCCTTGCGTGGGTCGCATCCGTTCAGGTCGATGCCGTTCCACGTTGCAGGCCGTACCAGGACCAGCGCGGCAGGGGCAGGCCTGCGGGCACGTGATCGTCTTCGAGTGGTAGGACAGCACTTCCTCGACCGCCCATTGCATGTAGGCGCGCAGCGCGGCGCGGAACTCGGGCTCGGCTGGAAGTCCGGCGTCATCGGCGGCGCGGACGAAGCACTCGATGAATTGACGGCCCAGATCGCCCATGTCTCCGTTGCCGGCGTGCAGGGACAACACCGAGGAGTGGTCCCCGCACGACTGCGAGTACCGGGTGGTCCACCCATGACCTCGGCCCCGTAGGCGGCGAGCCGTTCGACGTGCTGGGGACAGTGCCCGGGATGGGAGAACGGGTGGTTCAGTCCCGCGTCCTGCAGGCACCGCGCGTGGGTGCCGCTGCCAGCGCGAGAAACGCGGGCTCGCCCCCGGCGAACTCGAACAGCGTGGCAGGCACACCGGAGCCGGTCATGCGGCTCGGCCCCGTCCGGCGAGCACGGCGGCACGAACGACGTCCGGCTGGACGCCGAGGCGGTACAGCAGTTCGACCGCGAGGTTGCCCGCGGGGTCGAGCAGCCCGAGCACCACATGCTCGACGCCGATGTGCTGGTCGCCTAGTGCCTGCGCCTCGCGCAGGGACCGCTCCAGCGCCCGTTTGGCACGGGCACGGGCGGTGAACGGAATGTGCCCGACCGGTTGGCAGCGGTGCCCTGCCGGTTGATCCCAACGCCCCGCCGGGCCGCAGCCGCGACGGCGCCTCCGCCACCGGCCGGCCCGGC